>JAYWAC010000256.1:0-26753 GCA_043782755.1 Pseudomonadota bacterium
CAGACGTTCGTTGGTGGAGTCGGTGATGGTGACGGTCTCAATGACCAGCACTGCGCGTGCCGCGTCGCACAATTGCGCTTGTATGGCGTCCGTCGACAAGGCCTCGAAACCGCCCGGCAGGTGATAGCCATGACCACGTACCGCTGCGATCGCCAGGCCTTGTGCCCGCAATTGTGCGACCTGATGCCAGACCGCCGCGCGTGTCACACCGAGAGCTTGCGCGAGTTCGGCGCCGGCATGTTCGGCGCCATCACTCAATAGCTCGAGAAGGGCAAAAGCACGACGCATGCGCATTCGATCGCTGAACCGATGGCGCTGCCGGTCAGCGCAGAATCGTGGTCCGGTCGTGGTCCTCGTCGTCGTCCTCATCGTCGAGCTTGCGCGAGGCCGGCGGGATGCTGCCTTCGGCGGTGACGTCGAACACATCGTCGATGTCCGGTACCTCGTGGGGCAGGAGCGTTGCGTCGCCTTCATCGAAGACGCTGACGCCGGGCGCCGTGTCATCGAATGAATCGGTATTCATGAACGCGTCGAGACTGATGTCCACACCCTGGGTCTGGTTCGCGGCACTGGGGCTGACCGGCAGCATAGTCTCCGACTCGCTGAATTCATCGAGGGGGTCCGGCGCACGCGGCGCGAGCTGCGTAGCGGGCATCTGCATGGTGTCCTGTTCTTTGCCTTCTTCCTCATCCTCACCGTCGTCGTCGAGAGGCAGCACCGGGCCGCGCTCGATGGAGGTGTTGCTGTAGGGCGAAGAAGTCACCGCCAGATCGTCTTCGTCAAAGAAGGCCGACGCTTCGGCATCGAACTCGGCCTCGGCGCGCGCATGGGTGCCCGACAGAATGCCGGAGCGCAGGTTGACCGGCAGTTGCGTCTCGGCGCCGGCTTCATCGAACTCATCGCCGTCATCTAGGTTGACGAACTGGGCATCGCCGTCGCCGGCGGTATCGTCGCCACCGAATAAATCATCAGGATGGGCGGTATTGGACAGCGCATCGTGGGGCGCGAGGAAGGCGGTCTTGTCGCTGTCGGCGCTGGTCGAGGGCGCGGCCGCACCGCCGGTCAGATCGAACACACCACCTTGGTCGTTATGCGCGTCTTGCGGTGCCGCCGCAGCACGCGCGATGGCGCCAGCCGCCATTGCCGCACCACCCGCGATCGCCGCCGTGCCAACCATGGTGTCCAAATCACCGACCATGGTGCGATTAAGCGGATCGGCAAAGATGGTATGCCCGGCGTGATCCATCTCGGGCATGCTGAATTCGAATTCGAATTTGTGAAACCGCACGCGATCGCCATGCTTGAGCTGACGTTCACCTTCGATGCGCTCACCGTTCAGGAAGGTGCCGTTGACACTGCCCTGGTCGGAAATCCAGAAACAGAAATCACGATAGCGGATCAGGGCGTGACGGCGACCGATGGTCGGCTGCTCGACCACGAAATAGTCGAGATGGTCCTGATCGTTACCCGCCATGCGACCGATCATCATCGGCTTGGCGGTGATCTGCATGGCCGGCTCCTTAGTCAGGCCGTTGATGTCCTTGATGAAGGCTTCCGGCACGCGCGGCGGCGTGCTGACCACGGTCGCGGCTGCCGGGCGATTGACTGCCGCTGCGGCGGATGCGCCTTTGCGACGCTTAGCGAGAATCAACACCAGCGCGCCGGCCGCGACCAACAGAATCAGCGCCGATCCCCCCACCAGGGCCACGCCCATTTTGGAATCGGAGGCAGCCGGTTCAGGGGCGATGGTGGGTGCGATTACGGGTGCGACAGCCGGGCTTGGCGCGGGTGTCACCACCGGCTGACCGGCCGGCGTGTTCTTCATTTCGATACAGAGTTGTTCGGGGGTGGTGTCGGCGGCCTTGGCCATCTCTTCGATGGCCGCTCGATCGTCGGCCGGCATGGCGGCGAGACAATCAGCCGCATTGGTCGCGGGCACCGCCGCGCTGGCGGCAGGTGCGACAGGTGCGGCGGGCGTGGTGGTGGTCGTCACCGGCGCCACTGCTGCGCTGGCGCTCGCACTGTTCAGTTTGTCCTGCACCTTGGCGAACACGCCGTCCAGGTCTTCCGGTTTGAGGGCGCGGAAATATTCGCCGTTGGTGCGCTTGGCCAGCGACTGGATGAGGAAGAAATCAGCGTTCTCGGTGAAGGCGATGCCGAAGATGCGGATACCGCTGTCGGCGGCGTCGGCCGCCAATTCCTCGCGCAGCCATTTGGCCTTTTCGGCATCGACCGCCGGGTTGCCGGTGTCGATGATGCCATCGGTCATGAACACCACGACTTTGGCGGCATCCTTGCGCCCACCGGTCTTTAATTCGTAGATGGCGCGCTCCATGGCGGCCGGAATATTGGTGTACTGGCCGCGATAATCGACCTTGGCCAAGCTGTCTTTGACCGCGCTCCGCACGGCGGCGTCTATCGCTGCAATCGGCACCGGGTAAATAACTTTTTGATCGAAGATCACTACGCCGGCGCGGGTATCGGCCGGCAGGCCGGCGAAGAATTTGTTGACCGCGCCTTTCAACAGGAAGGCTGGATCGTTCTGGCGCATGCTGCCGGAGTTGTCGAGCAGCACGATGATGTCGGTGGGCGCGGCCCATAGCGGCAGGGACAACAGCAGCAAGGCGGCGCCCAGAATCTCGAGGCAGCGGGCGTGGACCCGCCTCTTGAGCGATGGCAACAGGCGGTATTCTAAGGACGAACTCATCTTCGGGATTCTCCCCCAATCGCGCGAGGCCGGCCACTGTCCCGGCACCACTCGCTCCAAGATCCACAATACAGACGCGGCTCGGGCAGACCCGCCGCGACCTGCGCCAAAATGTTATGACAGGCCGACACCCCCGAGCCGCAATAATGCACGGTAGCGTCGTTCGGCAGGCTGCCGAGACTATCCCGCCACTGACGGGCGAGCACCTCGGGCACGGCCAGTCGACCGTCATCGCCAAGATTGCCCTGCCAACAATGATTATGTGCGCCGGGGATATGGCCCGGATGCTTATCCAGTGGTTCGACCTCGCCGCGATAACGCGGCGCGGCGCGTGCGTCGACCAGTTGCGCGATGCGCGTTACTTCATCCAGCGTGACCAAGCGATCGCGACGTGGCGTACCGATGAATTGCCGTGCAGCTGGCCGCTCCTCACCGCTCGCGATCGCGCCACCGCCATTGACCCAAGCCTGCCAGCCACCATCGAGCACCGCCACCTGCGTGTGACCCATGTAGCACAGCATCCACCACAGACGCGCGGCGAACATACCACCGGCATCGTCATAGGCCACCACCTGACACCTGGCGTCGATACCCAGCGCGCCGAACAGTGCGCACAGACGCGCCGGCGTCGGTAGAGGATGACGGCCCTGATCCGTACTCGGCGGTCCGCTCAAATCGCGATCGAGATGAACATAGCGCGCGCCTGGGATATGCGCTTCGAGATAGGCGAGATGACCCGCTTCGGTGGCGGACAGATCGAAACGGCAATCGACCAACACGCATTCCTCGCGGCCGCGCGCGGCCGCAAGCTCGGCCACCTGGATCAGCGGTCCCGCCGCAGTGCTGTTCATCAACGCTTCCGTGATTGGACGAGCTGTCGCGCGCCGGCCATCGCGATGCGCGATGCCTGTGTCGACGGCATGAAAACCAGAGTCTGGACCCAGCGGCACTCGCATGCGCTCGCGCACGGCGCTACTCTGCCGCGACCGCGCAGCGCGGTGCAAAACCGACGCGCACTGCCGCAACACATCATGCCCGCAAGCCTAAGTCCAAACATTACCAGCGTCCAGCGCGCACTGCCGCGTGCCGTGCTGCTCGCCGCGTTACTGTTACTCAGCGGCTGTGGCTCGCTCGGCTACTATCTGCAGGCGGCCGCTGGCCAGTTCGAAATATGGCAGCGTCAGCGTTCCATAGAGCAACTGCTCGCAGCCCACGACACCCCTGCGCCCTTACGGGCCAAGTTGGAATTGGTCGAACGCGCAAGGCATTTCGCCGCCGCGCGCCTGGCACTGCCCGACCACGGCAGCTATCACAGCTATGCCGATCTCGGTCGCGACTACGTGGTGTGGAATGTGTTCGCCGCACCCGAACTCTCGCTCACACCACTCACCACTTGCTATCCGCTGATCGGTTGTCTCGACTATCGCGGCTTCTTCAGTCCGGCGCGGGCACACCTGCACGCTGCCACCCTTGAGGTGCGTGGCTACGACACCTTCGTCGGCGGCGTGGCGGCCTACTCCACGCTCGGCTGGTTGAACGACCCGGTGTTGAACACCGTCCTGCGCCGTCGTGATATTCATCTCGTCGACATCATCTTTCATGAACTCAGTCATCAACGGCTCTATATCGCCGGCGACACCACCTTCAACGAAAGTTTCGCGATGGCGGTCGCGCGTGCCGGCGTGGCTTTGTGGCTAGCGGATGACGCCACGGCCCTCGCCCGCTATCGCGCCGAGCAGGCCCGCGAGGCGGCCTTCATTGCCTTGGTCCGCGACTATAGCCAACGTCTGGCGAGCGCCTATGCCGCACCTGTCAGCGATGCGCGCAAGCGCGCCGACAAGGACGCGCTGTTCAGTGCACTGCACGCCCGCTACCTCGAACTCAAAGCGCAATGGGGCGGTGACGACGCTTATGACGCGTGGATGGACTCTGATCTGAACAACGCCAAGCTCGCCTCGCTGGCCGCCTATCACGACGAGGTCGACTACTTCCTCAATTTGCTCGCGCGCTGTGAACAGGACTTTCCCCGTTTCTATGGCGTGGTCGAACGCTTGGGCAAGCTCGCACCGGCACGGCGCCTGCAATGCCTGCACTCACTCGGTGGCAGCGTGGCGCCGAACGCGGACTGCGCCGCTGCGCTCTGCGACGCAGCACTGTGTGATTGAGATCACGCTTGCTGCGTGGACATGGCTAGCGGCAGAGTCCTGTCTCTATAATGCGGTGACTGCGGGTGGCCGTGAGCTACGCGGAACAGTGACGCGCGCCATGAACAGGGCGGCGAGTGGGGCACGTGGTAACGAACAATCCAGGCAGATCTTGAACCATGCTGGACCGGCTCTTCAGTAAGGCGCTCGCCCTCGTCATCAATGGCGAGGAGATCTCATTCCATACCCTCGCCGAATTCGAATTCGCGCTAGGTGGTCGCACCAATGTGCCGGCCAGCAAACTCGCCGACCTCATCATGCAGAGCCCCGACGAACTCAAGCGTGAAGCGAAGAGTATCAAGGCAGTCGAGAAACGTTTCGTCGACATTCTCTCGCGCTCCATCCAGCAGCCCGGTGAGATCGGCCGCCTGGTGCGCGAAGTCGACATCCAGGTGTTCTCCAACGACTACGACTGGCGCAGCATCTTCAAGGCCCTCAACCACGAAGACGAGGCCTACGACGAATTGCGCCGCGTGGCGGTGGTGAAATACATGCAGTATCTGCGCTCGCGCCAGGACGTCATCAAGCAGACTTACAAGGTCAAGCTCAGGGAGACTGGCAGGCAGGGCGAGGTCCATGGTCAGGCGCGCGACGCGCTGTCACCCATCGAGGAGACCAAGGATCAGTTTAGGGAAACCAGCATCTTCGACTCGGTGTCGCTGGAAGCCCCCGTCGAGCCTGTGCCCAGCAGCATCCTCACGCGCCTGCCCAAAGGCGAAGCAGTCAGCGTCAGACCGCCGCCGGCCAGCGAATTCGATATGCGCCTGTCCAAACATCCCTTCGTGTTCCGCAACGGCGCCGTGCGCGAGCTGGTCGACGAATTCGGCAACGCTCACCGCATCGACGCCGGCAAGAACATCATCGGTCGCGATTCGGTGTGCAATATCGTGCTCGACAGCGCGCTGCGCGACGTGTCGCGCATGCATCTCATCATCGAGCCGCTGGACGGCGGCACGCTGCGTTTCACCGATCTATCGTCCCATGGGACATTTCTGCCGACCGTGCTGGTGCCACATAGCGAGAACTGAGTTCTGTGCACAGGAATGTCAGACTGAAGTCTGGCCCACAAAGATCAATCTCTCGGCATTCGTCCCACAATTTGTGGGTCAGACTTCAGTCTGACATTCCCACCGGCCTCTAATACTCCGGCAACGCCGTCCGCTCAAACAACCGATCGAATTCCTCACGGGTAGTCGCCGCAATCGCCTGCTCCACCACTTCGTGTGTCAGATGGGGCGCAAACAACGCGATGAAGTCATACATATAGGTGCGCAGGAAAGCGCCGCGTCGAAACCCTATCTTGGTCACGCTGTAGTCGAACAGATGGGAGGCCGGCAATGCGACGAGATCGTGATCCTCTTGCGCGTCATAGGCCAGCGTCGCGACGATGCCGACGCCCAGACCCAACTTCACATAGGTCTTGATGACATCAGCGTCCACCGCCGAAAACGCGACCCGCGCTTCGACACCAGCGGCGGTAAAGGCAGCGTCGAGCTGCGAGCGGCCGGTGAAGCCGAACACATAGGTGACGATGGGATATTGGGCGATGGCGGCCAGGGTCAGCGGCTGCACCTGGGCCAGCGGGTGATCGAGCGGCACGATGATGCTGCGATTCCAGCGATAACAGGGCAGCATCACCAGGTTGTCGAACAGCTCTAGGGCCTCGGTCGCGATCGCGAAATCGACGGTGCGATTGACCGCCAGCTCCGAGATCTGGAGAGGCGTGCCCTGATGCATGTGCAGGGTGACTTGCGGATACTTGGCGATGAAACGCTTGATGATCGGCGGCAGCACGTAGCGCGCCTGGGTATGGGTGGTGGCAATCGAGAGACTGCCGCGACCGCTGTCGCTGTTCTCCTGGGCAATGCGGCGGATGTTCTCCACTTCGCCAAGAATGCGTCCGGCGACCTCGATGATCGCCGCGCCGGCGCGCGTGATCTCGGTCAGATGCTTGCCGCTGCGCTGAAAAACTTGCACGCCGAGTTCATCCTCAAGCTGGCGGATCTGTTTGCTGACGCCGGGCTGGGAGGTATAGAGACTCTCGGCGGTAGCCGACACGTTCAAGCCGTGACGGGCCACTTCCCAGATATAACGCAGCTGCTGCAGTTTCACCGCCCCTCCGGCAGGTCTATCTAAATTCGGCGAAGAGTATAGGGCGGAATGCTGGCGGCTTAACGCGAGATGCGTGCCAGTACCCGATCATGGGCCTCCCAGTGATCGGCATGACACCAGGTCTCGATCAGCATCGCATGTTCGAGTTTGCGCAGCGGCTCGGGCGCGAGGCCCTCACGCTGCGCGCGGGCCAACGCCTTAAAGGCACGCGTGACCTGTGGCTTGCGCTCACGAAAGGGCGCGAGGAATTCTGCGCAGTAGACATCGAAATCCTGCTCTCGCGGACAATAGCCCTGAATCAAACCGAGTGACAAAGCCTCTTCAACGCCGACCAGATCGGCGCGACATAACAGACGCAAGGCCTGGGCCGGGCCCGCCAGGCGCATGAGATCGGCGCCGCCGCCCCAGGCCGGCGCGATATTGAGCGTGCCCTGCACGAAGGCAATGCGCGTATGGGGCGCGGCGATGCGAATATCGCAGGCCACCGCCAGTTCAGCGCCGCCACCGAGGGCATCACCGTTCAACAACGCCACCACCGGCACCGGGCAATGACGGATGGCATCGAGCGCCGCGCAGGAATCGATGCCGATGCGCTCGGCCTGTTCAGGAGTACGCATGCCATCGAATTCCTGCAGGTCGCCGCCCGCCGCGAAACAGCGCTCGCCGGCACCACGCAATACTGCAGCGCGTAGATCATCCCGTACGGCGGCCTGCTCGAAGCAGCGGCGCAGCTCGGCCAACACGCCCTGGCTCAGCGCATTACGCTTCGCCGGTCGGTTGATCAAAACCTTGAGCAGACCGTTATCATCGGTCACTTCGAGAAACTGGTAGTCCATCGCGCCATACACTCCACGTTATGCGGCCGCGCCGGTATGGCGCGTGCTCACGATGAAAGGTAAAGCTAACGCGTTTAGGCGCGGGGTGAAACGGTGGCGAGAATAGACGAGGGTCGATGTGGGAAATGAAGCGCGACCCCGGCGGTGCCGGGATCGCGTGGGCGCGAACCTGTGGCCTACGGTCGAGCGCTGTGGGCGTGAATCATGGCCTGCATGCGATCGCGCAGCAGGAGCTTTTCTTTCTTGAGCAATTCGAGTTGGATGTCGTCCATCGCAGCCTTGCCGGCCTGCGCCTGATCGACCTTTGCATTGAGAACGCTATGCTTGTTATAAAGACGTCGAAAGCCGTCGTCAGCATTGAGCAGTTTGTCGACGGTAGCCTGATCAGAATCGAGCATGAATGATCCTCCGAACCGGTTTGGCTTGATACATCTCTCAATCAAAAACTAGACCAGCAAACGAGCCGGAACAAGGGGCGCGACTAAATTGATGTCCGAGCGCACCGAACAGGCTCTAATGACTCTTAGCGGCGAGCCACGACCAGCCATTGAGCGGGTGCGGCAACGCAAGCCGGCCCGCGTCGTCGAAATGCCGCCAGGCGCGGCACCATGAGCCAACGTCTCCTGTTCATTACCGGCCATTTGGCCGAAAAAAGCCTGGCGCGAGTACTGTCCTCCATGGCGCCGCGCAACTTCAGCTATGAGATCCGCGTGCCGGGTATCAATGTCGCCGCGTTGCTGACGGCGGCCATGCTCAAGCGACGACTGACGGACGTGACGGGCTTCGACAAAATCATCGTGCCCGGCCGTTGTCGCGGCGACCTCGACGAACTCAGCGCCCATTTCGGTCTGCCCCTTGAGCGTGGCCCCGACGAGTTGAAAGACTTGCCGGCGCATTTCGGCATGCGCGTCAAGCCACGTGAGATAGGCAAGACTGACGTTACGCTGTTCGCCGAGATAGTGCACGCACCCCATGGCACGATCGACGACGTGCTCGCCCAGGCGCTGCGCTATCGCGCCGATGGCGCCGATGTGATCGACCTCGGCTGTCTGCCGGCCACGCCTTTTCCCCATCTCGAAGACTGCATCACGGCGCTGCACGAGGCTGGTCTCAAGGTCAGTGTCGATTCCCTCGACCGGCGCGAACTCCAACGCGCCATCGCCGCCGGCGCCGACTATGTCTTCAGTCTCACCGGCCGCTCGCTGGATCTGGTGGCCGATAGCGTCTGCATCCCGGTGCTCATCGCCCAGCATGCGGGCGACATGGACGACCTTCATCGCACCATCGAGACCTTCGCCACCCAAGGCCGGCCGTTCTTTGCCGATCCAGTGCTGGACCCTATCCATCATGGCTTCACCCGTTCGCTGTCGCGCTACGCGTCTTTGCGTGAGCGTTATGCCGACATCGAAATCCTGATGGGCATCGGCAATCTGTCCGAACTGACCCACACCGACACCTTGGGCTTAAATACCCTGCTGCTGGGCGTGGTCTCGGAACTGAACATCACCGGCGTGCTGACCACCGAAGTCAGCCGCCATTGCGTGAGCGTGGTGCGTGAAGTCGATCGCGCGCGGCGCGTGATGTATGCCGCGCGCGAAGACAATTTGCCACCACGCCATCTCGACGAATCGCTGATGGCCTTACACGATCGCCATCCCTTTCCCTATAGCGCTGCGGAAGTGGCCGAAGTCGCGCGCGACGTGTCGGATGACAACTTCCGTATCCAGGTCACGGCCGAAGGCTTACACATCTATAACCGCCACGGTCTGTACACCGCGCGCGATCCCTACGACGTGTTCAATGCGCTCGGCGTTGAAGCCGATGGGCCTCATGCTTTCTATCTCGGTCTGGAACTGGCGCGCGCGCAAATCGCCTGGCAGCTCGGCAAGCGATACAACCAGGATGAGGAATTGGACTGGGGTTGCGTGCGGCCGCAAAGGATCGATGACAAACAGGACTTCGCGGCCGAGCGAAGCACACGCCAGGCCCGCCGTAAGCGCAAGCCGCGCTCAGACTGAGGTCGACAGCAAAGCCGACTCGTCATCCTTTAGCGGCGGCCGCGCTTCGGCCAGGCCGACTGCCAACAGCAACCACGCGAGCGTCGACCAATAAGCACCATAGAAGGCCAGATGGGCATTCAACGGCAGCCAGGCCACCGCTGCGCCCAGTAGCCACACCGGCACCACCCGTCCGAGCGTCGGGCGCATCAGCAAACGCAGCAGCAGCCCATAGAAAACGATGAAGGCGGCCACGCCGATCAGACCGGTCTCGATCGCGATTTCGAGCATGAACTGATGGGGATGGGTCTGGCCACCGCCGATGCGCTTGATCCAGAAATCGTCGGGTGCCGCGTACTCGGCATAGAATATGCCGAAAGCCGCGCGGGCCGATGCCGGTCAGACGATGATCAGCAAAGATGCGCGCGCCCGTGCGCCACAAGGTCAAACGATAGGCGGTCGCCTCGTCAATGGCCTGCGCATTGGTCGAGAACAAGCCACTGGTGTCATGCAGGCGCGCGCGCAAGGTCGGGTTCATCACCGCGAGTCCACCGGCCAAGATCAGTAGCAACGCGAATTGCGCGACGCGCCGACCGTTCCAGGGCCGCTGACGCAAACGCAAATAGAGCAGCACATAAGCCAGCAGGCCCGCCGCCAGCATGATCCAGGCGCTGCGTTTGAGCGACATCAGGATCACCACCAGCAGCGGCACCAGCAATAACCATAAGCGCGGATGCAGGCGACACCAGCGGATCACCACGTCCACATAGAGCGGCGCGAACACCGCGAGAAACAGGCCGAGGCGCTGTTTGGGGTAGAACACGCCCGTCAGCACATGGCGATCGTAGGGATAGCCGTACAGGTCACGGTGCCAGATCAATTGCACGAAGGCATCGAGCGCGACGAAAGCCACCAGCATCGCGGCGCCCAGCGTCACCAGGCGCTGCACCTCGACATCGGCGCAGGCGCGCATCATGAAGTAGGCGGCGGGCAGGAGGTGCAGATAGGGCAGCACAGTATGCAGGGTGTGCGAGGGCGCGACCGCGCCAAGACTCGCGATCAGCATCGGCAGCCACAGCAAGGCAAACAGTAGGAGCAACTGGCGCGCGTGCCACTCGCGCAAGCGGTCAGGATGGCGCACGGCATCGAGCACGCCGAGCAGCGCCATCAAGCCCATCGCGTAATGCACCAAGTGTGCGGAGACGAACAGCGTCAGCGTGGCGAGGATGAGCCCCGCCTTGGCATAACTGCTCGCCCGCCGATCCGCGCCAATGATCGCGTCGGCGACGGGCGGGGTGCCGGTCATGACGAGCGCGCAGTGTTCAGGCGACCGCCGCCACCAGCTGACGATGGGTGAGTTCGGGTTGTTCGCTCATCATGATGTGGCCGGCACCGGCGATGGTCGCGACCGTGCTATTGCTCATGCCGGCCGCCAACTGACGCGCGGCGGGTGCCGGCGTCATGCGGTCTTCAACGCCACAGATGAAGGTGGTGCGGGCGCGCACCGCAGCGGCCGCTTCGAGACCGTGGGCGTAGTCGTTACAGGCTTTGAGATCAGTATGGAGCAGACCCGGCTGGGCCTTCTCCAAGAGGCGCATGGTGGTGTTGACGATGTGGATGCCGGCCACCGGATTGGCGCCGTACTGGGCCGCTGCCGCATGGCCCCAGATCATCATCATGTCGCGCGACTCGGGCGCATTGGCCTGGGCTGCGTTCAACAACACATCGCTGACCGGCATTGGAAACGCGGCGCCCAGCAGGGCCAGACGGCTGATACGTTGCGGCGCACGGCCGGCCGCTTCGAGCGCGACCAACGCACCCATGCTGTGACCGGCCAGCGCGACCTCGTGCAAGCCCAGCGCATCGAGTGCACGCAGCAACCACGCCGCCATCTCCTCGATCGAGCGGAGCGGCGCACCGCCCGAATGACCATGCCCCGGCAGATCGGGCGCGATCACACCGCGACCAACGTGCATGAAATAACGGGTGTGATAAACCCATACGGTGTGATCCATGGCCGCGCCATGCACCAGTACCACCGGCGGCGCGTCGGCGCCGTCATGCAAACGCCCTGCGGTGAACACCGGCTGACCATCGACTTCGAAATACATGGCTGACTCCTGGTCCGGTGGCCGGGCTTATTTCTGCGAACGGTACAGCGCGCGGGTCAGATCCTCGATCAGATCCACCGGGTCTTCTAGACCGATGGACAGACGCACCAACCCTGCGGATACGCCTGCGGCAGCGAGCGCGGCGGCGTCCATGCGGCTGTGGGTGGTCGAGGCGGGATGGATGACCAGCGACTTGGCGTCGCCGACATTGGCGAGATGAGAGAACACGCTCAAGGTCTCGATCAGCTTGCGACCCGCTGCGCGTCCACCCTTTACTTCGAAACTGAACACCGAACCGCTGCCACGCGGTAGCAGCCGTTTGGCCAATTCATGATCGGGATGAGTGGGTAAGGACGGATAAGTGACATCGCTTACGGCCTCGTGCTTGGACAGGAACTCGGCAATCGTCACCGCGTTCTCGACGTGACGCTGCATGCGCAGCGGCAGGGTCTCCAGGCCTTGCAGAAGCTGGAAGGCACTGGCCGGCGCAAGCGCCGCACCGAAGTCGCGCAAACCCTCGCGACGGGCACGCATGATGTAGGCCTTGGGGCCGAATTCCTCGGCGAAATTTAAGTCGTGAAAGCCATCATAGGGCTCGCACAACGTGGCGAAGCGGGTCTTGGACCGTTCCCAGTCGAAGCGCCCGCCATCGATCACCGCGCCACCCAGCACCACGCCATGGCCGCCGATGAACTTGGTCAACGAGTGCACCACGATGTCGGCGCCGAGTTCCAAAGGCTGCATGAGATAGGGCGTGGTCAAGGTCGCGTCGATGATCAGCGGCAGACCGGCGGCACGGGCCACCGCCGCCACAGCCGGCAGGTCCAGCACTTCGCAGCGCGGATTGGCGACCGTCTCGGCGAAGATCGCGACGGTGTTCGGCCGCACGGCGGCAGCAAAGGCCTGCGGGTCGCGCGGATCGACAAAGGTGGTTTCGATGCCGAAGCGCGGCAGGGTGTAACGCAAGAGGTTATGGGTGCCGCCATACAGCGCGCGGGAAGCGACGATATGGGAGCCGCTACTTGCGATGGTGGTGAGTGCCAGATGAATAGCGGCCATGCCGCTCGCCGTCGCGACCGCGCCGACACCTTTCTCCAGCGCCGCGAGACGTTCTTCCAACACGGCGGTGGTGGGATTGGAAATGCGCGAATAGACGTGGCCCGAACGCGCGATGTCGAAGCGCGACGCAGCAATGTCGCTGTCCTCGAAGACGAAAGACACGGTCTGGTAGATCGGCACCGCACGGCTGCCGAAAGCCGCGTCGGGGCGTTGCCCGGCATGCAGCGTCAAGGTATCGAAGCCAGGGTACCTGGGGCCGGACATGCAAACTCTCCCGCGTGCCGTTAGCGCTTAAAACCGGCCGGCATGGTAACTCGCTCGAATGCAAAAAAAAGCCCCGTCAAATTGACGGGGCGCATAAGGATTGGTCGTGCACGTGTACGACCTTTCGGCACGACCGATACAACGTGGGCACGGAAGCCGTGTGCTGTCGCGGCGGCACAGCCGCGACCACGAATTCCTACGCTGCATCGGTAGAAACGGGAAACGGAACCCGCTGCCCGGATCCCTTTGCAAGCCCGTTGCCAAGTTTTTTTATCACCGAATTACCGGCACTTGGCGTACGCCTTCGCAGGCGATTCGCAGGCCGTGTAAAACTGCTTGACAGATCAAGCGACGAGCAGACCATCCGTGCGGCGCGAATCCAGCCCTAATCCGCTGTTCGTGCTGCGCTATTTGTCTGTCGCGCTACTGTCCATCGAATTGACACGCGTGCCCCTGCCTAAATCGGCCTGGAACAGTTTGGCGCGCACGGTCTGGCGATATTTCGAGGGCGGCACCGATAACTCGCGTTCGAACAGGCGCGAGAAATAGCCGGCATCCTGATAGCCAACCCGATAGGCGATTTCGCCGATAGTGAGATTGGTCTTCTCCAGCAGTTCCTTGGCCAGGCGCACGCGGCGCTGTTGCCAGAAGGCGCGCGGACTGGCGCCAGTCGCCTGTCGAAAGCGCCGGTCCAAGGTGCGCACGCTCACCCCCAGCCGCGCTGCCAGATCGGCGACCGTGATCTGCGCCGCGACGTTAGCCTCGATCCAGAGCTGGCCTTCCACCACCACCTCGTCAGCGAGTGGCGCAAGCCCGCCGTCCATGTAGCGGTATTCCTCGTAGGTGCGGCGAATCTCATGGGAGAAATTACGCTCAACATGCTGGGCGGTGGCGCGGTCGAAAGTGCGCTCGATGAGATGCACCGAGACGTCGGCCAGCGAGTTGATGCTGGCCGCGCAATACAGCGCGCCGGCCTGGGTGATGAAGAACTGACGCTTCAATTCGACCGCTGGGTAGTCGCGCTCAAAGCGCTCGAAGTTGTACCAGTGGGTGGTGGCGGCGCGGCCATCGAGCAGGCCAGTGGCGGCCAGCAGGCTGACGCCGGTACCGACCGCCGCGATCTGCGCGCCGCGCTCGTATTGCTCAAGCAACCAGACACGCAAGGGCGCAAGGCGGCGCTGCGTGATGGCAGGATTGCGCCACAGCGCGGGCAGATAGATCACATCAAAACGACCGGCATCGAGCAGCGTGCAATCGGCACGTATCGGCAGACGCCCATAGTCGCTCTCGTCGGCGAGCGCCGCGATCAGGCGCAGTTCGATGCGCCCATCGGCACGCCGCTCGGCACGCCGGCGGTCGGCGGCCGCTAGCCACATCTCATAGGGCAGGGCCGTGCCGGTCGCGAGCATGCCGGGTGTAAGCACGAAACCGATACGCAGGCGCGCCGCTCTTTGGCGCTCGGTCATGACAGCAGCGGGACGGTTTGTCGCATATGGCCAAGTATATGACGCATATGCCCGCCATGATCTCCTTCACCCTCCCTAGAATACCGGTCCATTCAGCACGGAGTGGCATCATGACCCGATTGCCAGTAATCGTAGGATTTGGCGGCGTCGGCGCGGCCGGTCGTTCGTCTTTCCACCATGCCTACCATCGCATCATCTGGGAAAGCATCGACCATACCCGCCGCCAACGCACCGTCACCGCGCTGGCCGCGATGATGAACCTGGGCATCGTCAAGGATGGCCAACTGTGTCGTCCCGATGGCAGCCCCTTCGACAGCACCGGTGTAGCCGAACTCGAACGCAGCGTACTCGAAGGCACCTTGATTCGCCGCCTCGAACAGTCCCGCTTCGATCCCGATCAAGTGACCGGCAACGCCGTCATGTCCGTACTCGGCGACAGCGGCAATATCATCACGGTCGCGGCCCGCGATCTGCCCGATCCCCTGCCGCCCGGCTGGCGGGTGCTGGAGAATTACGACGGCAAGGTCAGCATCGCCGTCGCCGACGGCAGCCAGCTGGTGTTCGAAACACGCCGCAAGCTGGCGGTCCAATCGGGCGGCCAGCTGCCTAGCGGTTTCGACCCGGCCGCCCTCTATCCCTCACGCTTTCATCCCCGTGGCCTGCAACTCGCGATCATCGCCTCCTCCGACGCGGTGCGTTCGATGGGCATCGATTGGGCGACCGTCATCAACACCGTTCATCCCGATGAAATTGCGGTCTATGCCGCAAGTGCCATGGCCCAGCTCGACGGCAATGGCACCGGCGGCATGTTGCAGGCCCGTCTGCGCGGCAACCGCGTCAGCTCCAAACAGCTGCCTCTCGGTCTGAACACCATGCCCGCCGATTTCGTCAACGCCTATGTACTCGGCAGCGTCGGCGCGACTGGCGCCAATGCCGGCGCTTGCGCAACCTTTCTGTATAACCTGCGCTTGGCGGTCGAAGACATTCAGTCGGGCCGCCGTCGCGTGGTGGTGGTCGGCAATGCCGAAGCACCGCTGCTGCCGGAAGTGATCGAAGGCTATGCCGCCATGAGTGCGCTCGCGACCGACAGCGACCTGTGCCGCCTCGATGGCGTCAGCGAACCGGACTATCGCCGCGCCTGCCGCCCCTTCGGCGAGAACTGCGGTTTCACCCTCGGCGAATCGGGCCAGTATTTCGTGTTATTCGACGACGCCCTCGCGCTCGAACTCGGCGCCCAGATCCACGGCTCGGTCAGCGATGTGTTCGTCAACGCCGACGGCTTCAAGAAGTCTATTTCGGCGCCCGGCCCCGGCAACTACATCACCCTCGCCAAGGCGGTCGCGTCGGTGCGCGCGATGTTTGGCGACGATGTGATCCGCCATCGCAGCTTCGTGCAAGCCCACGGTTCCAGCACGCCGCAGAACCGCACTACCGAGAGCCGCATCATGAATCTGGTGGCCGGTGCTTTCGGCATCGAAGACTGGCCGGTGACCGCCATCAAGGCCTTCGTCGGTCATTCCCTGGCCCCGGCCAGCGCCGATCAGATGATGGTCACCCTCGGCGTGCTGCGCCATGGCGTGATGCCCGGCATCAAGACCGTCGACAAACTGGCGGGCGATCTCGATGACAGTCATCTGGCGATTGCAATCAGGGACGTTGAACTCGGCGATCGCGCCGAAGTGGCGTTCTTGAATTCCAAGGGCTTTGGCGGCAACAACGCCACCGGTACCGTGATCTCACCGCGCCGCACCGAGGCGATGCTCGCGCAACGTCATGGCGCCCAGGCGATGGCCGCCTGGCGCGACCGTCAAGGCGCCGTGCTGGAACGCGCCCAGGCCTATGATGCCGAATGCCTGGCCGGCCCCATGCAGCCCATCTATCGCTTCGGCGACGCGCTGATCGAAGAAAACGACATCACCATCGACACCGACAGCGTGCACATTCCGGGCTTCGCCCATGATGTCTCCTTGCACCTCGCCAACCGCTACGGGGACATGTGCAAATGAGCGAGCCACGCAGCGATGCCACGCATTGCTTCGTGTGCGGCCCACACAACCCCATCGGCCTCAGACTCGCGTTTCAGATCGAAGGTGAGCACTGCCGTGGCGAATTCACTTCGCGCGCCGAGCACGTTGGTTTCGACGGCGTGACCCACGGCGGCATCGTGTTCAGCGTGCTGGATGACGCGATGGCCAACTGGTTCTTCCTGCAGGGCGCGCGCGGTTTCACCGCCAAGGCCGAAATCCGCTATCGCGCACCGATGCCGGTCGGCGCAACCGCCGCCATCGAATGCACAGTGGTGAAACGCAAAGGCCGTCTGTTACAACTCGAAGCACGCGCCGCCGACAAGACCAGCGGCACAGTGTTCGCCGAATCGAGCGCGAGCTTCATGCTGGAAGACGCCGGCCCGCTGCCATGACACAAGAGAAGACCTGCAACCGTTGCGGCGCGAGTTTCGGCTGCGGTCGCAACGATGCCGCGTGCTGGTGCACGACCCTGCCGCCGCTGCCGGCCGCTGTCCTCGATGCATTGAAAGACTGCTATTGCCCGCGCTGTCTGGCGGCCATCGTTGCCGCACGAAACACCACCCCAGTCGTCGACCCGCAAGCCGAATAGGCCGGTCCTCCATGCGTTTGACCGCCATCGGGTGAGTGGCGCCACGCCTCATGTACACTTGACCAAGGCTGCGCAATACGCGGCGCGAGATGAGCGCGCAACCCTTGCGGATCGTCTGGTTTCACGCCCGATATTCACCTCCCCATGTCGCTCGCGAGGAGCCCAATACCCGTGATCAAGGCGCATAGGTTTTTGCGATCGGCCAGCGTCCTGTTGACGCTGTTGTTGTTCGCCGCCTGCACCACGCCACCCAAGAAACCACCGCAGCCCAAACCGATCACGAATCAAAGCCTGCCTCACCCGCGCAGCCTTGATGCTCCGGCCGGCGCCGTGCCCAGTGGCGAGGGCGCGCCCGGCAGCGGCCAGGGTTATGGCACGGCCAGCGCCAATGCGGCGGAAGTAGAGGAAGAAGAAGTCGCGGCCGACGGTACGACACGGCTGATTTCCTCGTCACGTCGCGCCGCCCCTGCCGAGTCCGCCGCACAGCCGGCGAATAGCGCTAACGCCGCTATGGAGGGAGGCACGGGCGGCGGCGCCATGCCGCCCTCCTCTCCAAGCACTCAAGGCGGTCGCAGCGACGGCGGTGGCGGCGCGAAGTCTGATCCGCAAGGACGGGGTACGGCCTACACCGACATGGTCGGGGTCGACCTCGGCGACGAAGAGAGTTCAACAGCAGCTGGGCCCACCGACGCGTCGAATGCCAAGGCAGACCGCTCCGGTAACAAGGCCGGTCGCGATGATGGCCCGGGTCAACGTCCTCAAGATAGCCAAGCAGCGGCTAAGGCCCAAGCGGACACGAGCCGCCTCGGTGTACGCGGTGGCAAAGATGAAAGTGGCGCCACCAACGGTATGCCGCCCCTCACGTCGATGCCGTCGCGGCAGCGCGAGCAAGCGCCGGTGCGCGAGAACGACATCCTCGCGCAACAACTGCGCGAAGCCGCCGAGCAGGAAAAAGATCCTGCACTACGCGAAAAACTGTGGGTCGAATACCGCAAGTACAAAGCCGGATTGTGAGCGGCGCGCATTTTGATCTGCGTGCCCGCACCGCCATCAAACATTGATCGTGACTGACACACCGCCCATCGCGCCGCGACGGCTCATCACCCCGGCGCCCTTTCAGCCAGCGTCCCTGCCATCGCGCGCAGATGACCATCGCGGCTTGCCACTGCCGCTGCGCGCGCTTGCCGTGATGCTGGTGCTCGTGCTCGCCGCCGTCGCGCTATTGATGATGTTGCCGCGCTGGGCACCGCCCACATCCAGCGTGACCAACACGACAGCGGGCAAGGCGTCGCCAGCGACGACACTGGCGGCGCAAGCGGTCCCCCACACCCCTCCTGACGACCAACAACTCACGGCCATCGCGCGTCGCACCGCCCAGATCCTGCTGCGCGCGAGTCTTGCGCGCGTCGTGGCATTGCAGGCTCATCAGGTCGAGAGTTGGGATCGCAGCGGCCTGCATCATCTGCAGGAACACATCGCCGACGGCGAGAAGGCCTACAGCGAAGCGCGCTTTCGTGCCGCGCAAGATGCCTATCGTGCGGCACTCACCCAGGCGGCGCGCGTCGAAGCCGAACTGCCCACAGTGATCGCCTCTGCGCTCAAACAAGGAGAGGCGGCTTTGCAACTAGGTAATTCGGCACAGGCCACCGCCGCCTTTACGCAAGTGTTGGCGATCGCGCCCGATCATCACGATGCAAATCTGGGTCGCGCACGCGCCGCCACCCTGGACCGTGTGCGCGCCCTGGTCGAACAGGCCGAGGCCTATGAACAGATGGGCGACGAAGACCAGGCACGCGCGGTCTATAACGATGCCGCCAGGCTCGACGCCCGCACCGCAAGCGTCAAAGCCGGTCTCGAACGTCTCGCTAACCATGCCCGCGCTGGACGCTTGCGCGCAGCGCTGTCGGAAGCTCATGTCGCACTTGAACGCGGCGACTTCAACACCGCGCGCCTGGCCTTCAAACGCGCCGCCGCGCTCGAACCCCAGGCTGCAGAAGTCATCGACGGCCAGCGCGAAACCGAGAGACGCGCCGCCGCTGCCGATATCGCGCTCGCACTCGAACGCGCCGCTCATGCGGTGAAAAGCGAAGCCTGGAGCGAAGCCGCGCGTGACTACGGCGCGGCGCTTACGCTCGATGCCGAACTTGGCGTGGCCGCCGACGGCAAGCGCGAGGCGGAACAACGCGCACAACTCGATGAGCAATTGGAAAGCCTACGCAAGGATGCCTTCGCCCTCACCGAACAGTCTCGACGTGATGTGGCGAGCAACACGCTGGCACGGGCACAAGCCATCGCGCCAGCCGGTGCGCGACTGCGCGCGCAGATAGCCGCGCTCAACACGGCGCTGCGCGAGGCCCGCGAGCCGGTCAACGTGACCTTGTTATCCGATGGACAGACCGAGGTCTCGCTAGTCGGCGTCGGCGCGCTCGGTCGCTTTACCGAGCACCCACTCACGCTCGTGCCGGGTCGCTATCGCGCCGTGGGCCGGCGCGACGGCCAGGCAGACGTGCGCATAGAATTCATCATCACGCCGGGCGCCAACGCGCCACGGATCACTGTGCCGGGCGCACCATGACCAAACCGCAATCGATGCCGGCCTCGCCGCCACCCGCCTCGGGCAAGGTGATCAGGCCGCAAGCGTTTAGCCCGCCGCCGCGTGGGCCGGCGCTGCCGCGCATCGAGATTGCCTGGTTGCCGCTGATCGTGCGTCTTGCGCTCGCGCTGTGGGCGCTCGCTGCGTGGTTCGTATTCACCGCACGCGCCGTGACCCTGCACACCGCGCCCGCCACGGCCGAGGTGCACATCGCCGAGTGGCTGGCGCCGCGCATAGCCAATCATTGGTTGCTGCGACCGGGCGAACATCGCGTGCGCGCCAGTGCGCCGGGCTACAAAGCCTTCGATGCCATGATCAACATCGACGACACCGCGATACAAAACCGCGACATCACCCTCGAACGCTTGCCCGGAGATCTGCGCGTGAGTTTGACGCCGACGGTCGCGGCCGAAGTGCTGGTCGACAATCAAGCCTTAGGCAAGGCGCCCGGCGTGGTGCGCGACATTGCGGCCGGCACCCGCCAGCTCGAGATCCGCGCGCCGCGCTATCGACCCTACATCATGCAGCTCGACATCGAAGGCAAAGGCATAGAGCAAAGTCTGACAGCATCATTGGAGCCGGCGTGGGCTGATTGCGAAGTCGATACGCAACCTTCTGGCGCGATACTTAGCATCGATGGACAACGCGTCGGCACCACTCCCTACAAGGGCGAGCTGCTCGAAGGGCGACGCGTGCTGACGCTCACGCGCAGCGGCTACAAACCCTGGCAGCAGACCCTCAAAATCGTGGCCGGCACACCGCTCAAACTCGGCACCGTGGTGCTGACCGAGGCCGATGGTCAATTGAGTCTCACCTCCACACCGCCCGGCGCGAGCGTCACGCTCGACGACAACTTCGTCGGCCGCACACCGCAGCAACTCGCAGTCGCACCCGGCCAGATGCATCATCTGTATCTACTCGCCGAAGGCTATCTGCCGGCCGAACGCAGCGTGACACTGGCGGCGGCGTCCGCGGCAAGCCTGGAGGTCACGCTCGAAGCCGAACTCGCCAGCGTGCAATTCATCACCACACCGCCACAAGCCGAGCTGTTGATCGACGGGCTGCCACGCGGCACAGCGAATCAAACCTTGGCCCTGCCGACCCGCGAACACGAAGTGACGGTGCGCGCGCTGGGGTTTGCCACTTATACGACCAAGATCACGCCACGCAAAGGCGTGGAGAAGCGCTTCAAGATTCGACTGAAAACCATCGCCGAAGCTGCCGCAGAGTTGCCTGCGCCGCCGCCGATGAATACGAATGGCGATCATGCCGATACCGGTGCGACTGGTGACGAGACGGACAGTGGCGGCAATACACCCACGACAGCCAGTGTCACGACCTTCGCCGGACAGGAATTGAAACTTTTCAGTGGCGGGCAGGTGATGCTTGGTTCATCGCGCGCCGACCCAGCGCGACGTGCGGATGAAACAACACGGCCAGTAGTGTTGAAGCGCGCTTTCTATCTTGGCACCAAGGAAGTGAGCAACGGCGAGTACCGCCGCTTTCTCGCCAACCACCATGTCGCCATGCTGAAAGACGCCAGTCTTGATGATGACAGCCAGCCGGTGGTCGATGTGGATTGGCAGAGCGCGGCGCTGTATTGCAACTGGCTGTCGCGACGCGACGGCCTGCCGCTCTTCTATCAAATCAAATACGGCGAAGTGCTGGGCGTGAATCCCGCCGCCAGCGGCTACCGTTTGCCGACCGAAGCGGAGTGGGAATGGGCCGCGCGCGTACCGCCTAGCGGCCCAGCCACTGTCTATACCTGGGGCGATCGCTATCCGCCGGCTAGCCTCACGGAGAATTACGCCGACGACGCGGCACAGCGCTTGGTCAAAAACGTATTGCAGGGTCTGCGCGATGGCTTCGCGGTCAGCGCGCCGGTCGGCAGTTTCACGCCGAACTTGCGCGGTCTTTACGATCTCGGTGGCAATGTGGCCGAATGGGTGCACGATTATTACGACGCGCAGCCGCCTGCCGCGCCGACGGTCGATCCCCTCGGTCCGACCAGCGGCACCAAACATGTGATCAAGGGCGCGAGCTGGGCGCAATCATCGGCGACCGCACTGCGCTTGGCGGCGCGCGAGGGCGCCGAAAGAGGACGTAACGATGTCGGATTCAGGCTCGCCCGCTATGCGCAATAAGCGACTGCTCAAACTGACGATGCTGGTCGCCCTGCTCGGTGCAACACCTTTGCGTGCGGCGCCGCCAGCCGACGAAACGGCGGTCGCGCCGCCGCGTTCAACGGTCGATCGTCCAGAATATCTGCCCGAGCCGATAGCCGACGATGTGTTCAAGCCTAGCAAGGAAATCTCCGACGATTATCCCGCTGTGTTGCCTGTCGATATCTGAGTCACCGCACAGCCCATGAGTCTCAATGTCATCGAACTGAACGACAGCGGCGTAAGCGTGAGCCGCGACGGCGTGGTGGTATGCGTGAGTCCCGGCATCGCACTGGTTGATGGGCAGAGTGTGTTGTGCGGCACGGCCGCGCAGCTGCGTGCGCAGATCCAGCCGCGCGCGGTGTATCAACATTTCTGGCAGCAATTGAACGAAGCACCACTGCCCGACGCGCGCCGCCATTGCCGCCATCACGCTGATCTTGCTTATCACCATCTAGCCAGTGTGCTGGATGCCGCTGGCCGACCTGCGGAAGCCTTGCTGGCCGTGCCGGGACATTACGACGACGCGCAGCTGGCGCTCTTGCTGGGCATCGCCCAGGCGCTCGATCTGAAAGTAGCGGGTCTCGTCGACAGCAGCGTCGCGGCGCTGGCCGGCTGCGCACCCGCCGGATCTTACGTCGTGGTCGACATGCACCGTCATCACGTCAGCCTCAGCACGGTCGAAGTTGACGCGCAAGTCACGCGTCTTGAGTTCAAGGATATCGAACAGGCCGGGCTCGCGCGTATCGAAGCGGCGGCGGTCGAACTGGTCGCTGCCGCCCTGCTTGGCCAGGCGCATTTCGACGCCCTGCATGAAGCGGGGAGCGCGCAACTGCTGCACGATCGTTTGCCACGTTGGCTTCTGCAGGCCAAACAGCACAGCGAAGTCGTCATCGATCTGGACTATCACGGCAAGCGCTTCAGCGCGCGGCTCGCGGCCCGCGATTTCGTGCATGTCACGAGCATGGTGTTGGCGGCGGTGTGTGAACGGCTGCCGACCAATGCCCAAGTCTTGGTAAGTGCAACGCTGGCGGCACTGCCTGGCGCGCTCGAGCAACTGGCGCCAGCGCGCGCACTGCCCGCCGACGCCTGCTATCGCGGGATCGCCGAACATCGCCTCGCCCTCGGCACCGGCCAGGGCGGCGTCAGCTATGTCATGCAACTACCGGCCACCCGCGCGCCGCAATTCGACAATGATGCGGCGACTATCACACGCAATGCTGTGAGCCGCGCGCCGAGCCATGTGCTGGCCGGCCATGCTGCCCATGCGCTGGCGATAACGCCGCTCTATCTGCACGCCGATGGTCGCGTCTCGCCGGCCGCCCAGGGCGCGAGCTGTGCTGTCACCTTACAAGGCGAACAGGCGGTACTGCGCGTGAACGGCGTTGAGACCCGCATCAACGGCGTGCCCGCAGCCGGCGCGAGTCTGTTGCGCGCCGGCGATCACATCACGCTGGCCGGCGGGCGGGCGCTGTTCGTGCCCATCATCGTGTCGGACAACCGTGCGTCGTAAGCGTCGCGAATTCACCATCTTCACGCTCTCGTTCCTCGACATCATGTCGTGCGGCTTTGGCGCCGTGGTATTGCTGTTCATGATCTCCAAGCACGCCACCACCCAGCCGGTGGAAACGCCGACCTATGACTACAGCGCCGAGGTCGGCGCCTTGCAGAACGAGATCAACGCGACGCAGGTGACTATCAACAGTCTGCGTGCCGAGGTGGCGGCGCGCGGCGGTGAACTCGCGCAAGCGGCCCAGGCGACCCAGGCAGCGCGCGACGCGCTGGCCGAGGAGCAGGGCAAACAGGCCCCGCCCAAGGGCGGCGGCGCGCAAGACATCGACGCCCTCAAAGTCGCGGTGCGGAAGCTCGAAACCGACAAGCGCATGCTGCTGTCGCAACCCTTCGATAAGTCGCGCTACGTACGCAGCGTGGTCGGCGAGGGTAATCGTGAATACCTGACCGGCGTGCAACTCGGCGGACGACATATCCTGATCCTGCTCGACACCTCGGCCAGCATGCTCGATGACAAGCTGCTCGAGATCATCCGTAAGCGCAACATGGACGCCGATACCCAGCGTCGTTCACCCAAGTGGCGACAGGCGCTCGCGACGGTGGACTGGATCGCGGCGCATTTCCCTGAGCAGTCCAACTTTCAGATCGTCGGTTTCGACACTCAAGTACATTTCGCGCTGCCGGGCACGGAAGGCCAGTGGCTGCCGGTCAAGGATGCCGCGCGCCTCGATGCCGCCGTCGAGGCCATCAAGCAACGCCTGCCTAACGGTGGCAACAGTCTGGAGCGCGCCTTCACTGTCATCCAGCAGATGAACCCGCCACCGGACAATATCTATCTCATCACCGATGGCCTGCCGACCCAGGGACTCGAGGCGCCTACCAAAACGGACATCTCGGGTGTGGAGCGTCTCCGCTTGTTTCAAGCGGTGGCTAAACACGTGTCACCCACCATCCCGATCAACACCATTCTGCTGCCCTTGGAAGGCGATCCGCTCGCGGCCTCGGCCTACTGGCAGTTGGCGCGCATTACCCAGGGCGCCTTTCTCACGCCCTCGGACGACTGGCCATGAAGCTCGCACGACGCGCCGAGGAATCCATCAGCATCGCGTTTCTGGACGTGATCACTTGCGGCATCGGCGCCATCATCTTATTGCTGATGATTTCCAAACCACCGCCGGTGGCAGCACCGGCGCCGGTAGACGATCCGCGCGTCGCCCAGATAGCGACGCTGCAACGGCAGTTGTTTACCGTACAGGATGAGCACCACCAGCTCGAAGCCGAGCTCGCCACCACCACGCCACAACTCCATGGGCTCGAGGAAGAAAGTAAACGTTTGCGCGACGCCCTGCTCGCCACCGAGATGCGTTCGCGCAGTGCCGAACAAGCGGCGGCGCGGGACGCCGAAGAACTCGGCAAACTGAAGATTGCACAGCAGAGCCTGAGCGAAGAAATGCGACGTCTGCAAGCTGAGCGCAAAAAGGCCAAGGCGGCGCTGGTCGGTGGCATCCCGATAGACAGCGAGTATGTAATTTTCGTGGTCGATACTTCGGAGAGCATGACCGCTCATGCGTGGGGCACGCTCAAGCAACAGATCTCGGACACGCTGGCGGTCTATCCGCGTATCAAGGGCATCCAGATCATGAACGACAACGGCACCTACATGTTCCCCGCGACCGAGAGGCAGTGGCAGCCGGATAGCCAAGCGTTGCGAGACAGAATCCTCGCGGGCCTGGACGACTGGGGCCCTAAAGGTCACCCGCCTTACTCGGCAAGCAATCCTAAGCAGGGCATCTATACCGCCATCAAGGACTTCTATAGTGCCGATAAGAAAATCAGCATCTATGTGCTCGGCGATGAGTTCGACGACAACTCCATTGACGCGGTGGTGAATTACGTAGCCAGCATCAATCCGCGCGACGCACAGGGCCGGCCACGGGTGCGCATCCATGGCATCGGCTTTCCGACCCGCTTTGGCAGCGGCACGCTGTATCAACCTACCGGCATCCGCTTCGCCGCTCTGATGCGCAAACTCACCCGCCAGAATGGCGGCACCTTCGTCGGCCTCAACGCCTACCGCTAAGGGGGTTGACGCATTTCCCGCAGGTCTGGCCATAATGGCTGCGGGACAAGATGCATGACATCCGCCCATCCCGCAGCAGAACGGGAACCCTGAACACATGCAAAGGGAGTAGTGCATGCGCATGCAGGAATACGCACCGCTATCGCCGCCCTACCGCGTCTACGTGGTAGATGATCATAAACTCGTCACCGAACTGCTCACCTTGAGGCTGAGCAGTGATCAGGCCATTGCCGTGGTTGGTAGTGGCAACACGGGTGCCGCCGCCCGACACTTCGTTGCCGAACAGCGAGTCGACGTGGTGCTGCTCGACATGGAGATCGGCCAGGAGGACGGCGTCGGCGTGGCACGCGAACTGCTCGCCATCGATCCGCGCCTGCGCATCATCGGTCTGTCCGCCTTCGTCTCCAGCCACTACCCACTGACTCTGCTCGAAGCCGGTGGACGTGGTTTCCTGTCGAAACGCATCACGGCCCGCGAACTGGTCGAGAACGTGCGACGCGTGGCGAGAGGAGATCTCGCTATCGGCGCTGACGTCGCCTATCACCTCGCCACCGATGTGCGCGATGTCGGGCCGGTCAACAAGCTGCGGCAGCTGACTGGCAAGGAAACTGCGGTTTTACAGCTGCTGGCACGCGGCTATGCGGTCGACGAGATCGCGCAGGATCTCAAGATGTCCGCCAAGACCGTACAGGCCCACCGCAACAACATGCGCCGCAAGCTCAAGCTGCGCAGCGATGTGGAACTCTGTCTGATGGCCTTGAAGGCGGGTTTCGTGCGGGTGCATGAGGCGAAATAACCCTAGCCCTTCCACGGGTGCGCATTGACTGACTGTAAATCTGCATCCTGTCAGGTGATGAGCGGGAAGTTGGGATACCTTTCTATTGTGGGTCAGACTTCAGTCTGACATTCATAAATCGGCGAGCCTCTCGAGGCCAAGCGAGTGTCAGACTGAAGTCTGACCCACAATAGAAAGGTATCCCAACTTCCCGCTCATCACCTGACAGGATGCAGATTTACAGTCAGTCAATGCGCAC
>JAYWAC010000257.1:0-26721 GCA_043782755.1 Pseudomonadota bacterium
TCGCGAGCTTTCTGTGTGGCTGGCTGGGCGGTCCGCGACTCTATCAAGCCAAATACGGCAGCATCAGTATTCCCGGCGTGCATGCCCATCTCAGCGTCGATGAGGCCGCGCGCGATGCATGGCTCGGCATCATGACGGAGGCGGTAGCCGCGCAAACCTGGGCCGAGGATTTCAAGATCTACATCATGCACCAGCTGGCGGTGCCGGCCGACAGAGTGCGGGTAGTGTGCGAGGGCTTGCGGGCGCAGCAAACGCGATAAATCGCCTTCTTTCAATCAATGTGGGTCCGACTTCAGTCGGACCCACAGTAATAAAAAATTTCATCGAAGAAATCATTGCGAGGAACCCGCTCATGACCACGCCCGCCACCGATAGCAGCGAACTCGCGCGCGCCGCCGGCGCTAATATGTATGCCCGCGATCGCGCCTCGCAGGAGCTTGGCATCAAACTGCTGGAAATCGGTCCGGGTTATGCGCGCATGGCAATGGTGGTCGAGGACTGGATGCTGCAGGGCCACGCCGTTTGTCACGGCGGTCTCATGTTTGCGTTGGCCGACACCGCCATGGCCTTCGCCAGCAATTCCCATAACGAAGCGCATCTGGCGCTCAACGCCAACATCGACTTCCTGCGTCCCGCGCAATTGGGCGAGACTTTGGTGGCCGAAGCGCGCGAAGGCAATCGCACGCGCCGCACCGGCATGTATGACGTCAGCATCGTCAATGACCAGGGCAAGGCGGTGTGTCATTTTCGCGGGCGCACCTATGGTGTCGGTGGTGAGGTGATTCGCTGAACAGACTGGCAACCGCATTGCTCGCAAGCGGCATTGTGGGTCCGGCTTCAGTCGGACATTCCTGCTAGTGCCTGTATCACTGAATGTCCGACTGAAGTCGGACCCACGGCAAAAACAAACGCGCCTGCAGACTGTGGTCTTCGCCTTGGTCTGCGCGGCCTTCGCCAATATTTACGTCACCCAACCGATCTTGTCGGTACTGCAAGGGGAATTCCACGCGACGCTGCTGCAGGTCTCCTGGAGCGTGTCGGCGGTGTTGTTGGGTATCGCGTTCGCCAATCTGCCGTTTGGCTGGCTGGCCGACAGGTGGCCGGTAGGGCGACTGGTGGTGCTGGGTGGCAGCGTGATCGCGCTGGCAGGACTGGTCTGCAGCGCGACCGATAATCTCGACGTGTTGATCGCCGCGCGTTTCGTGCAGGGCGCCTTCGTGCCAGCGCTTACCACCTGTCTCGCCGCCCATCTCGCGCGTTTGTTGCCAACCGCGAGTCTCAATGTGGTGATGGGCTCCTATGTCGCGGCGACGGTGCTAGGCGGCATGGTCAGTCGTTTGCTCGGTGGTTATGTGTTTCCACCGGCCCATTGGCGCTGGGCCTTTGTCGTGGCGTCAGCAATGGCATTAGTCGCCATCGCGTTTGCCTGGCGCGAACTACGCGCCGCACCCGCGCCTTCTCCCATACATCGCGACAGCGTCGGCTTTGTGGCGCTGCTCTCGCAGCCCGCGCTATGGCTGTCGTACCTCTGTGGCGCGGCGGGTCAAGCGGTGTTCTCGCCGGTCTTCAACACCATGCCCTATCGACTCGCCGAGCAGCCTTTCGGGCTTTCGACGCGAGAGACCTCCTTGGTGTATCTGGTCTATTTAGTCGGCATCGTGATGGGGCCGGGCGCGGGCCGTATCGCCAATCGTTATGGCACCGGTAGCACCTTGATGGGCGGCGCGAGCGTGCTTGCGGCGGCCTTGTTATTGCTGCTGGTGCCGTCGGTGACAGTGGTGGTCATCGCGTTGGTATTGGTGTGCGGCGGCTTCTTTACCGTGCACGCATCCGCAGTTGGCGCGCTCAATCGCAAGCTCAGCGTCGGCCAGGGTCGCGCCAATGCCCTCTACGTGCTGTGCTACTACCTCGGTGCGTGGTTCGGTATTACCTGGGCGGCATGGGTCTATCAACACGCCGGCTGGAACGCGGTGATCGGCTGTGCGGTGCTGCTGGTCGGCGTGCCCTTCACGGCCGGCGTGCTGGAATGGCGGACGGAACATCGGGCACCCCACGCGCCCACGGCCAGCGCGGGCGATTGACCAGCATGAGGCTGGCACACACGATAGCGCCACCGAGCAGCACAGCGTGGCTGGATCGCTCGCCCAGGAACACACTCGCCGCAATCACGCCGAAGATCGGCGTGAGATTGATATAGACCGCCGTGCCCACTGTGCCGATGCTGAGCATGGCTTGCGAATACCACAGAAAACCGAGCGCGGAACCAATCAGTCCCAAGAAAAACATCAGCATCAAAGCGCGTTGATCGCTGAACACGGCCAGCGTCGCCTGCGTATCGACGAACAGAAATGGCAGCAACATCGCGAGCCCGGCCAGCGCCGCATAGGTCGTCACCAGCAACGGCGAATACTCTTCCAACAGATCACGCCCGAGCAGCGAATACACCGCCCACGACAAGGCCGACAGAAAGGCCAGCACTTCGCCGCGCCCGATACCGATAGCGAACAACTGGCCGAGATGACCATCGGTCAAGACGAAGACGGTGCCGATGAAACTCGAGATCACACCGACAACGGTCAGCCGGTCGGGCATGCGTCGATAGATAAGCGTGTCGAGGATCACCACCTGAATCGAGATCAGCGCGACGACTATCGAGGCGGTGGTGGCGCTGGTGTATTCCAGACCCTTATACAGAAGACCGTTGTGCAGCAGGATGCCACTCGCGCCCA
The DNA here is from genome assembly GCA_043782755.1 of Pseudomonadota bacterium. Taxonomy (GTDB): domain Bacteria; phylum Pseudomonadota; class Gammaproteobacteria; genus JADJYF01. Next base: position 2,730 of record JAYWAC010000257.1, read on the forward strand.
TCGCCGCGAAACGCCACCAATGACGTTTCGGAATGCGCGCGAATTGCTTGGCAGCGTGACAGAACCACACCAGGAACAGACAGGCCACCATGAAGCGTCCGCACACCACCACGAACGGCGCCTTGAATGTCGCCAGCACGCGACCGATGGTCGGCGTCATGCCCCAGAACAGACAAGCCAGCAGTAGTTTGAGGTGGACAGACACGATGCGGGCGATGATGCAGCATCGCGACCGGGCTCGCTACTCCACCCATGGGGGTTACGAGATGCGCAGTTGCACGGCCTCATTCGCGAGATTGATAGCCGTGCAGCGACACCGGTTGAGTGTCCTTGCGGCTGCCCGCGCGCAGCCGTCGTGCTAACCTCCGCCCTTGCCATGTCGTCACGCAGGGGAGCCCCATGGGCAGTCATCGCCGTCCTTTGAATTGCTCGTTAGTTAGGCCTGGGGGAGTACGGACGTCATGCTGATGAGCGCCGCCGAATACCGCGAATCCCTACGCCGCTACACACCGCGCGTGTTCGTCGATGGCGATGCGATTGCGAGCGTCGCCGACGAGCCGCGCCTCGCGCCCGGCATCAATGCCATCGGCGTGACCTATGACTATGCACTGGACCCGGCGCAGGCCGCACTGGCGCTCGCACCGCACAGTTCGCGCGAAGCAAAGATCAACCGCTTCCTGTCCTTGAATCGCGACAGCAAGGATTTATTAGCCAAGCTCGAATTCACGCGCCTGACCTGTCAGGAGACCGGTTGCGCGATGCGCTATCTGTCCATGGATGGTCTCAATGCCACCTGGCAGTTGACCCATCGACTCGACGAGGCGCATGGCGGTGAATATCACGCCCGTCTGCGTGCCTATCTCGAGCGTGTGCAGGATGAGGATCTGACCGTCGGTATTGCGATGACCGATGCCAAGGGCGATCGCAGTCTGCGCCCGCATCAACAGGACAACCCCAACACTTATGTGCACGTGGTCGGGCGTCAACCGGGCGGCGTGTTGATCTCGGGCACCAAGGCCATCGTCACCTCGGCGCCCTATGTACACGAGCTGCTGGTGTTGCCGGGTCGCGCCATGACGCCGGCAGACCGCGACTTCGCCATTGCCTGCGCGGTGCCCATCGACACCAAGGGCCTCACTATCATCGCGCGCCCCGCCGGTCGTCCCGGTGCCGAGAAGGCAATCTTCAGCAGCAAGTATGGCCAGACCACGGCGGTGTGTGTCTTCGATCAGGTGTTCGTGCCCTGGGAGCGGGTGTTCCTGTGCGGTGAATACGAGCACTCGGAATTTTTGACCAAGAGTTACGCCACCCATCATCGTCACACCTGCATCGGTGCGCGTGCCGGCTTTGGCGATCTTTTGATCGGCGCTGGTGCGATGATGGTCGAGGCCAATGGCCTCGACCTGCTGCGCAACTCACACCTGCGCGACACCATGGTGGATTTGATCAAGACCGTCGAAGGCTTCTATGCCTGCGGCGTGGCGGCCTCGGTCTATCCGACGGAAGATCCTTCCGGCGTGGTTGAACCCGAAGCGGTGTTCGCCAACATCGGCAAGCTGCTGCTCGCGACGCAGATCTACGACATGCATAGACTCGCCCACGAAGTGTCGGGCGGTCTGATCGTAGCCCTACCCGGGCCGGATGAAGATCACAATCCCGAAACTCGCGCCGTGCTCGCCGACGTGCTGCGCGGACGCGCCGACATTCCCTATGACAAACGTGCGCAGGTCGCGCGTTTCATCGAAGACTTGACCGCTTCCGACGCGGCTGGCTGGATGTCGCTCATCAGCCTCCATGGCGGTGGCTCGCCGGCGGCCATGAAGGCCGAGATCTTCCGGCGTTACCCCATCGCCGATCGCAAAAAGTTGGTTGGGCGATTGATGGAGCGCGGCGTGTTGGCGACGGACAAGTCGGATTGCTCACAGCCGGGGCAGTGTTGCGATGAGGGGTGCAAGTAATCCCTCTCCCTTTCCCTGTGGGACAGACTTCAGTCTGACATTCATTTCGATCGCCAGAGTCTATGCCCTGGCATGGAGTGTCAGACTGAAGTCTGACCCACAAAGCGAGAATAGTGGATTGGATTAACGGGGAGATCCCATGAGCAAGATCGCATTCGTCACCGGCGGCGCGAGCGGCATCGGCGCCGCCACCGCGCGGCTGTTCAAGGCCCAGGGTTATTTCGTCTACATCGGTGATGTGCAGGGCGACAAGGGTCGCGAGTTGGCGACCGAGCTCGGCGCAGCCGAGTTCATCGAGATCAATGTCCGCGAGGAGGCACAGTTCGAAAGCGCCATGACGCGCATCATGCAACGCCATGGCCGACTCGACGCGATGGTCAACAACGCCGCCATCGTCGGCGTGATGGGTCCGATCGCGAGCCTGCCGCTCGAACAATACGACTACTCCCAGGAAATCATCCAGCGCAGCGTGGTGCTCGGCACCAAGCACGCGGCGCGGGTGATGCAGGCGCAGAAGGCCGGCAGCATCGTCAACGTCGCGAGTGTGGCCGGTCTGACCGGCGGCTATTCGCCCCATGTCTATGCGGCTTGCAAGGCGGCGGTGGTGAACTTCACGGCCTCGGTGGCACTGGAATTGGCCGAGGATGGCGTACGCATCAACGCGGTCTGTCCGGGCAATATCGCGACGCCTATCCACACCGGCGTGAAAGATGCACGTTGGCTCGAGCGCATCGCCAAGATTCGCGAAGGGGCGGTCGACGATCAGCCCATGCCGCGCATGGGCGAACCGCAAGAGATCGGCGAAGCGGTGGTATGGCTGGCAAGCGACGCGGCGAGCTATGTCACCGGCCACGCGCTGGTGGTGGATGGCGGCTTGATGGCTGGTCGCATGTGGCGTCGTCAGCCGCCCTTCATCCGTGAGTTCCATCCGGCACGGGTGTGAATACGCGACCGCGTTTTGGCGTCTGTCTGTTGCCGACGGACTTGACCTTGCCGCCGGTGACGCTGGCGCGCGCGGTCGAGGCGCGTGGATTCGATATGCTGTTCTTCGCCGAGAACAGTCATGTGCCGGTCAAGCATCGCAAGAACAGCTATCACCGCAGCGACATCGTCGAACCCTTCGCGCGCATGCACGACTCGATCACTGCACTCGCCGCCTGCGCCGCCGTCACCCAACGCATACAGCTCGGCACCGGTGTATGCCTGCTGACCGAGCGCGACCCTATCATCACCGCCAAGGCCATCGCCACGCTCGATCATCTGTCGGGCGGTCGCGTGATATTTGGCATCGCTGGCGGCTGGATCAAGGAAGCCATCGAACACCACGGCAGTTCCTTCAAGGACCGCTGGGCCATTGTGCGTGAACGGGCGCTCGCGATTCGCGCTCTGTGGCGCGACGACCCGGCCGAATTTCATGGCGAGTATGTCGACTTCGGTCCGTCGTGGTCCTATCCCAAGCCGCTACAGGCCGGTGGGCCGCCGGTCTACATCGGTTCCAACTCCGACGCTGTGCCGGCACGGGTCGCCGATTACGCCGACGGCTGGATGCCGATCTACGATCGCTACGAAGGCGATCCACTCGCTGATCTGCACCGCGCCTGCGAGGACGCCGGCCGCGATTACCAGGAAATGACCGTCTTGCTTTTCGGTGCGCCTAGCGATGAGAAGGTATTGATGGATTTCATCGCGCGCGGCTGCGACGGCTTCGTGTTCCTGGTGCCGCCGGCACGCCAGCACGAGGTGCTGGTGGTGTTGGATGAGCTGGCGGCTTTGCGCGCGCGCTTAGGGATTTAATTCCGTTTGCCCCATCCTCGCCTCGAACGCGCGGAGAAGATTAGGCTGCGGGGCTCTCCTTGTCCTTGCCCGTCACCACGCGCGGCGCGACCAAGGTCGGCAATATGCCGCTGTACCACGCGCAATTGAGGCCCAGCGCCTCATCCTGTTCCAGATCTCGCGAGCCGATATCGAGGCGCGCCGAATGCACGCCCAGCAACAGCCACGGCAAGCTCCCACAGCGCGCCGGGTTATCGGCAATTCGCATCACTATCGGCGCACCGCTGGTGCCACGATGGGTGCGCGCGTCGGTCAGGAAATAACCATGGCCATCGAAACGCAGGCCGAAGGCCGAGGCCAGCACGGCCTGACGCACCACCGGCATGTGATGCAGGGCGTCGTGAAAGCCGAGCGGGAAGCCGACCACCAGCAGCGAGCTGCCGATTTCAATGACATCGCTTGGGCGTGGCAGATGGGTGGGTGTGAAGGCCTGTACCACCGCGCCCTTGGGCAGCGCGTCGCGTTCGATTTCGAGTACGGCGACGTCGACCGCGCCGTCGCTGTCCCGTCCGTCACGCCACACGCTCTTGCCTTGCTGGTAAAGCGGCATGGAGAAGCCGGTAGAGGCAGCGAGATTATCGGCATCGGTATGTAATTCGATTTCGATGCGATTCGGATGATGATCGCTTTCGGCATCGATCAGCACATGACGACTGGTGACCAGGAACAGGCGCGCGCCGACTTCGTAAAAGAAACCGCTGGCCGAAGTCAGCATACGTTCGTCGACAAAGGTCCACACCCGTGCGGCACTGAACAGCAGAGAGTCAAGCATAGGCGGCGAATTCAGGGACGCTAGGTCAAAGACGCCCCATCACACTGGTGGCGTAGAGGTGGAAACATTCGAGCAGGTCGCGCTCATCGGCAGAGCGCAGCACCGCTCGACCGCGGCTCAGCGATTGTTGTGCGCGCTTGGTATTGCGGTGATAACGCAATGACAAGTCTATCGCGTGCACATAAGCATAAACGTTCTGGGGCTCGTCTTGCTGCATCTGTTCACAGGCGGTCAACGCGGCGTAGTTCTCGCCATGATCGGCGAGCGCGTGCACCAGCGGCGAGACGTCGTGCCGATTCAAGCGACGACGACACAGCCAGCCTCGAAACATACGCCCCCACCAGTTGCCCGCGACTTCGGACGAAGAAAAACGACGGCTCACGAGCCATCACCCGGGCCAGAGTTCAGGTAGGCTTTCGACAAATGCTTGACGCTCCGCGCTGCCGGTGGTGTCGGTCGCCGGAACGGCGCCACTCACCACGGGCCAAGACTCGAGCTTAAAACGCTTGAGATCGACGGTCGGTGCGCAAGGTCGCTTAGGCGTTGCCCAGTCGCCGGCCGTCCATGACTCGTCCGCGCCGCGTGCCTCATAGCAGGGCAGCGATGCGATCGGTTTCGCGCTTCACCGCCTCGTAACATTCGCAGCACAGCGTTTCCAGTCGCGCACGGTCCCGCACCACGATGCTGCCACGGTTGTAACGAATCACACCCTGCTGTTGCAGTCGGCTGGCCGCTTCGCTCACGCCTTCGCGACGTACCCCCAGCACATTGGCGATCATTTCCTGGGTCAGAGCGACCGTGGTGTCGCGCAGACGATCGAGCGATAACAGCAGGCAGCGGCACAGCTGTTGTTAGATGGAATGATGTCGGTTGCAGACCGCCGTCTGTGCCATCTGTGTGAGTAGTGACTGAGTATAGCGCAGCAACAAGATCTGGAGTTCGCCCTGGCGACTGAACTCGTCTTTCAGCAGCGCGGCGGGCAGGCGCAGCGCGGCGCCGGACCCACGCACCAACGCGCGACTGGGTGTCGATTCACCGCCCATGAACAAAGCCACACCGATCACGCCCTCATTGCCCACCACCGCAATCTCGGTCGGCGCGCCGTCGCGCATGACATATTGCAGCGACACGATGGCCGTCAGCGGGAAATACACATGGGTCAGGCGATCGCCCGATTCATACAAGACCTGACCAGTAGCAAGATGCAGCGCTTCCAGATAGGGCGCCAGTCGCTCACGAACGGCAGCGGGCAGCGCGCCGAGTAGACGGTTGTCGAGGGCGCTGTGCGCTTCAAGCATGGCACGCTGCGTCCGTTGCGAGGCTTTGCGCGATGCCGTCCGGCCCCGCTGCCGCCCACGCACGCACCGTCAGCGGCTCAAAGCAGATCAAGGTAGGTTCACCCAGGAACAGGGGCGTAGATTGATATTGCGGATACTTGACGAGCAGTGCGGCGACCGCTGCATCCCACTGCGCATGTTGACCGACGGCGATACGGGCGGTAGCAGCGATGCGTATCCACCACAGCGCGCGCCAGTCGGCCGCATAGCGATCGATGACCAGGCCGACGCGCGGATGGGCTTCGATATGGCGCAGGCGCGCGAGGCGCGCATGGCTCTTGGGTTTGCCGTCTATCGGTGAAAAAAGTTGCGTGCCGACGCGCGCAAAGACTATCGGCATGACTTCGGGCATGCCTTCATCGTCGATCACCGCGAGGCGCGCGACCGGCTCGCCATCCAGCACTCGCGCAAGCAGCTCGGGCGCGAGTGTTGTCACCGTTGACAGCGAGCACTAGCGCGACGCGCCAAACCTAGACCGCCTCGAAGCCGTTGGCGAAGGTGCCGCTGGCACGTTGACGGCGGGGTTCACCGCCGTCCTCGTCGCGCGCCACCGTGACCTTGCGCAGCACGGCGAGATAGCCGCGCTCGGTTTCGATACGCGCGCCGTAACCATTCTCGACGAGGAAACGACGCAACAACGGCAGGCGATAGCAGGGCACCCACATCAGCAGATGGTGTTCGAGATGATGATTGACGAAATAGGGCGCGACCAGTAAGCGTTCGAGACCGTTAGCAAGCGTGGTGCGCGCATTGCCGAACATGTCATCCGGCGCGCGCACCACCGCATGTTCGGCGATATTGCGCACGCGCAGCACGAGCTGTTGCCAGGTCAACAGCGGCACCAGCCACAACGTGACATACAACCAACCGTGACCGAGCGCACTGGCCAGCAACACCATGACGAGATTGACTACGGTCTGCGGGCCGAGCGCACGCCAATAGTGGGCGCATCTTTCCGGCAGCGACTGCCCGGCACGCCCCAGGGCTTGCAGCCACTGTGCCTTGCGCTGCGCGAAACCGGTACGCCCGATGAGATCGCGACTCAGCTTGCGGCGCAGACTGGCGCGGCTGATGGGGTAGTAGCCGGTCAGGATGATATCGGGATCGTCGGGCAGCTGGGTGCGGGTGTGATGTTTGAGATGGTAGTGGCGATAGACATAGGTATCGGCAAAGGTCGGCCAGGCGCAGAAGACCTGGGCGAGCAGACGATTGCGCCACGGTGTGTGACACAGCGCGCCGTGGGCACCGTCGTGCATGAGGATGAGCAGCCCGAGCTGACGACTGCCGATCAGCACCACCGCGAGCAGATAGGTGAACACATTGGGCCACAGCACGAACAGGCTGACCGCAGCGAGAATGACAGCCCAGGCGTGTGCCACCAGGGCCAGGCCCCAGCCGTCGGAACGCGCGCGCACCGCAGCCAACTGGGTGTCGGTAAGCAGGCTGGCGGCGGACGGACTGTTACGCATGGCGAAGAAATTTTGAACTCTGTCTGGAGTGTACAACCGGCTCGCGCAGGTCGCGAGTGACGCGCGTTGTCGTGCGGCTTTCGATGGACAGTGTGAAATGCCACGAAGCGCGCGATTTAGTCGCTCGCTCAAGCCCGTCATGGGATTTTGACCGTTGCCCGGCGGCGCAGCTGAGCGCAACAATCGAGGCCGACAGGCGGCTAGCCTCAACTCTTTACGGTGCGCCCTATGATCGAGAATTCACGGCGGCTCGCCCGCTCACGCACATCGCTCCGCACTCATCGCGCGCTGCAGGTCATCGCTTGCTCGTTGGTGATGAGTCTGGTTACCAGCAGTCAGGCAGCGGAGCGCGCCCAGCCATCGATTGCCGCCGGCGCGCAACTCATGAGCGCGCGCGGCGATGCGATCGGCGCCATCACCGGCCGCACCATAAGCTTCGATGCTGATGCCAATATGGTCGGCGCCTATGGCGTGTTGAGTGCGCAGGGCTATTTCGCCGATGTGCTGCCATCGGGCGCGCTCGGCCAGGTCTTGTCGCTGGTCTATGCGTCGGCCGATTGCAGTGACGCCCCCGCCATTGCGCAGGCGAGCGTGGTGGGCGGTCCGCTACCGGTGCCTGGCTATGTATTCGCTTTTGGCGCGCCAGCACAGATCTTCAACGTACCCGCCGGCGCAAGCTTACGCGAACTCGTGATCGGCTCAGCTCGTCAACGCACCCGCGATGGCTTTCGCTGTGTACCCGGACAGAACCGCGCGATGGTCTATCCCCTACAAATCAATCGTGCGGATGTCAGCGGCTTTGTCGAGCAGGTGGCGGGACCGCTGCACGTGCAGGTGGTGGCGGCTGAGCATGATGCCGGTCGCAGCAACGCATCCCTCTCCCGCCTCCCCACGGCGCCACCGGACGAGACGGGCGCTGGCGCCGACGTCTCGCCAGACACGCCCGAATGCGCGCCCGGCTGTTACGTGTCGTATCTGGGCGACCACATCTGCGAATCGGAATGCGCCAACAGCTTATGCGATTTCGACGCCAACGACTGTAGTGTGGCCTATGTCGAACGTGCGAAAAATCGCGAAGCGAAACTGTGCGCGCCGACTTGCGAAGCCGCAAGTGTCGGCGACGGCTTCTGCGATAAAGCCTGCAATGTGTCGAGCTGCGATTTCGATCAAGGTGACTGCAAGAAGCCGTGAACGAAGCACACAGTGATGCATTGACGAACGTGCGTGTTCGCCTAACGACAGACTCGGTGTGCATGGCTCGCTCGCGACGCAAATCGAATCTCTACTCCTAGTGTGGCGACAAACTTGTTGTTCGCAGTGCGATTTCTCACAGCATTCCGCCTGCGCGCAGAACAAGACTATGCCTGGCTCGCGACTCGTGCACGCAAGGCACGCGACGAGAGCCGGCAGACCCCCCCAATGGAGATCAAGGAGAACACCATGCGTAACAACACCATCGCTAACAAAGCACTTGTCCGCTGCTGCTTGTCAGCTCTACTCAGCACCAGCGCAGTGGCCAGTCAGGCCACTTGCACACAGGCCGATGTGGCTGGCACCTGGAATGTCAGCGGACTCTCAACCGTGACCTACGACGCGCCCAACCACGAGCAGGCCTCGTTCACGACCTTCTGCAAACTCAAGGTCAACAGTGCCGGGGCCTTCAGCAAAGCGTCTTCGACCTGCGATTCGTCGTCTGGCAAAACCACGGTCGAGGGTTCGATGAAGTTATCGGGCAAGACCTGTAGCGTGAAAGCCTTTCCCATGAAGATCTTCGCCAACGGCGTGCAACTCTTTACCTTCACCGTCGACTTTCTGTCGCTGGACAAGGGTAAGACCACCTTCACCGCGACCGGCAACAAGGACGCGGCAAGCACCGGCATGGCGCAGTTCATCTGGCAGGGCGTCAAGCAGTAAGGACCTCCCACTCACGCTCGACGACCGCTGGTCGTCGAGCGTTCTTTTTCCGAGCGTAGGGTCAAGGTGTCACAGACTTTCACCGCCCGCGATGTCGGCCATGCATCTCCTTCATTTTGGCGCGTTGGGCCGGCGTCAGCAGTTTGCGCAACTCGTGGACGTTACGCGCATGCAACACCGCCAGTTCGGTCATGACCGTCGCGCCCTGCGCGGCTTGTGCACGTATCGCCGCTTCGTCGAAGTTGTCGGACTCCATCAGCGCGTGCATGGCCTTGTGCTGTTCCATCATTTGGTGGATATAAGGTCGGGCCTGCTTGCGTGCATCATCCATCAACTGCTCGACGGCAGTGCGCTGGGCATCGCTCAAATCGAGATCGCTGGCCAGACGTTCCGTGGAAAACAGATCGTGGCCAAAGGGTCCGCCCATACCCGGGCCGGCCCAGGCCAGCGGCACCACCACCAGCAAGCCGAGAGCGCACAAGGCCGTGATGAAGAGTGTTCGAAGATTGAGAATTTGCATGGGGCTGCTCCCGTGGAATAGCTAAGTGAATTGCGCTGACAACTTGGCGGCCATCGCGCCGGTCGAAAAACCGGATGGCCTGAGTCTCGACGCACATCACGCAGGAAAGATGAAGATTGGCGGAACGCAGCAGCGTCAACATCATGGAGAGATCGTGGAGAAGCGCGCCAGATAGTGCAGAAAGCTTGCCGAGTGTGTACGGCGTAACGCACCATCGACCGGGCGGCTATGCGACTCAAACTGTTTCACAAACTGTTCCTCGTTCTGGTGGGCACCAGCCTGTGCAGCGTGCTGCTGTTCGCGGGCTTTGCCCACTGGTATTCCTCACGCAGCTTTCTGCGTTATCTGAATGACGAGCGCGAGGCGCGTCTCACCGCCTTGAGCGAACAACTGCTGGTGCTGCATGAGCGCGATGGTGACTGGCATGTCCTGCGGAACGACGAGCACGAATGGCATCGCTTACTGCGCGAAGCCATGCGCTCCAGCATGTCGGGCGAGGACGGGCCGCCGCCCATGGATCGTCCCGCGCATGGACCGCCACCGATGTTTCGCGGCATGCCGCACATCGCACCGACTTTGTACGACCCCGAGTATCACGTCATTGTCGGTCCCCTGCCCTATCGCGCCGACATGAGCTTGCGCGCAGTCACGCAGGACGGACACGTCCTCGCCTATGTCGGCATGCCGCCGCTGCGCCAACCCGCCGACGCGCGCGATGTGCGCTTTGCGCGTCGTCAGGCCCGCATCCTGTTTGGCGGCGCGGCCTTTGCGCTCGTCCTTTCACTGCTCGCCGCCGCCTGGGTGGCGCGGCGCCTGTCACGTCCCATCATGGAGATCGGCGCCGGCGCACGGGCGCTGGCCTCGGGTCAATTCGAAACCCGGCTACCGCCCTTGGGCCGCGACGAAATCGGCGAACTGGTCGGCGACTTCAATGTGTTGGCGCGCACCCTTGAAGACAATGAATCGGCGCGCCGACGCTGGTTCGCCGATGTCTCCCATGAGTTACGCACGCCCCTCGCCATCATGCGTGGCGAACTGGAGGCAACGGTAGACGGCATACGCCGCATCGATAATGCGCTGGTGGAATCCTTGAGCCAGGAGACCGCGCGCCTCACCCATCTCGTCGACGATCTTTATCAACTCGCGCGCGCCGACATCGGTGCGCTGGACTACGAATTCACACGCGCCTCGCTCGGCGCTTTGCTCGCCGAATCGATCAGCCACTTCGCCCACCGCTGGCAGCAGGCCGGTCTTGAATACGACTACGACATCGATGCCGATCTATGCGCGCAGCTCGATGCGCGCCGCATTCTGCAATTGCTGGAGAATCTGTTTGAGAACTGCTGCCGCTATACCGATAGGCCAGGCCGCGTCGCAATCACCGCCCGTCACCAAGACGGACAGGCCTTGTTGACCATCGCCGACAGCGGCCCGGGTGTCGCTGCCGAGGACCTGTCACTGTTGTTCGAGCCGCTGCATCGCGTCGAGCGCTCGCGCAGCCGCGCCCATGGCGGCTCCGGTCTCGGACTTGCGATCTGCAAGCGCATCGTGCTCGCCCATGGCGGTCGCATCGAAGCGAAGCCTTCTCCGCTCGGCGGGCTGGCCATCCATATTCAATTACCGCTGGTGCAATGACCGAACATCCATGCAAGCACACATCCTCATCGCTGAAGACGAACCGAAGATCGCAGCCTTGCTCGCCGACTATCTCGGCGCGGCGGGCATGCAGGTCAGTGTGGTGGCCAATGGTGACGAGGTGTTGCCGGCGGTCACGCGTCTCGCGCCGGCCGCGCTGGTGTTGGACGTGATGCTGCCTCAGCGCGATGGCATGAGTATTTGTCGCGAGCTGCGCCAGACCAGCAGCCTGCCGGTCATCATGTTGACTGCCAGGGTCGAAGAGATAGACCGCCTGCTTGGCCTTGAACTCGGTGCCGATGATTATCTGTGCAAGCCCTTCAGTCCGCGCGAGCTGGTAGCACGGGTCAAGGCGGTATTGCGACGCAGTGCGCCGGCGCTCGCCCCCCAGGACGGGCCGCCGCGCTTTGAAGTGGATGACCACCGCATGCGCGCCAGTGTCGGCGGTCAGCGTCTGGATCTGACGCCGGTCGAATATCGACTGCTCGCCACCCTGCTGCGTCATCCTGGCCGCGTCTATCGACGCGACGAGCTGCTGGACCTGGTCTACGACGACTACCGCGAGATCTCGGATCGCACCATCGACAGTCACATCAAGAATCTGCGCCGCAAGATCGACACCGTGCTGCCCGGCAGGCCGGTCATCCACTCCGTCTACGGCATCGGCTACCGCCTCGAAATCGACTGAAGCTACGCGCCCCGCCCGGCGGCGCAGGGCTGCTTCCCAAGGCCGGCTTAAATCACGACAATACCGGCGGTTTACCGTTAGTACCGTTGGTCATGCTCGCCGTCATTTCGCCCGCCAAGACGCTCGATTTCACGAGCCAACCTGCCACCACCCGACACACCGAAGCGGAATTCATGACCGACGCTCAGGCTTTAGCCGCTTTGATGGCAAACAAGAAGCCGGCGCAGCTGAAGCGCCTCATGGCTATCAGCGAAAATCTGGCGCGTCTCAACCACGCGCGTTTCCAGGCCTGGTCGGCCAAGCCGGTAGCGGAAGCTGTACGTCCTGCGTTGTTTGCCTTCAAGGGCGATGTCTACCAGGGGCTGGAGGCGAGCACGCTCAAGGCGCGTGACATCGACTATGCGCAGAAGCATCTGCGTATCTTGTCGGGCCTCTACGGCCTGTTGCGTCCACTGGATCTGATTCAGCCCTATCGACTGGAAATGGGCACGGCGCTCAAGAATCCGCGCGGGCGTAACCTTTATGCCTACTGGGGCGAAGCACCGGCGCGGGCACTGGCTGCCCAGGCCAAGACCTTGCGTACCGGCACGTTGGTCAATCTCGCTTCGCAGGAATATTTCCACGCGGTCGACGAACAGGCCTTGGATCTGGCGATCGTCACGCCAGTGTTCAAGGACTGGTCACGCGGCCAGTACCGCATCGTGAGTTTCTTCGCGAAACGCGCACGCGGCATGATGGTCCGCTACATGCTAGAGCGGCGCTGTCGCAAACCGGCCGATCTGCTGGACTTCAACACTGCCGGCTATGTCTACGATGAGGCCAGTTCCACGGCGACCTCGCCGGTGTTCCTGCGTCGCGCGCAACAACCGGCGTGAGTAGTATGCCGGCCACCACGATCGCTCGAATTCTTGCGTCGGTGCCGCGACGCGGAGCACGCAAACTCATTCCCTTCTGATTGGAGATCTTCGATGTCAGTCCGCAACCTCTTGATGGTGCTTACCCTTGGCTTTGGCTCCGCATTTGCCGCCGATGACACCGCCGGCAACCCGCATGTGGTGCTCGATACTTCCGCCGGCAAGATCACCATTGAGCTTGCCGCCAAGGAAGCGCCGGTATCCGTCGCCAATTTCCTCGAATACGTCAAGGCCGGCTTCTACAACGGCACGATCTTCCACCGCGTCATTCCGAATTTCATGATCCAGGGCGGCGGCTTCACCGCTGACATGGCGCAGAAGGAAACTCGCGGCACGATCAAAAACGAAGCCGGCAACGGCCTCAAGAATGTGCGCGGCACCGTCGCCATGGCACGCCGCCCCGAGCCCGACAGTGCGACGGCACAGTTCTTCATCAACCTGACCGGCAATGACTTCCTCGATCATCAAAGCGATGCGCCGGCGGGCTTCGGCTATGCGGTGTTCGGCCATGTGACCGAAGGCATGGACGTGGTCGACAAGATTGCCGCCACGACCACCACCAGCGTCGGACCGATGGCCGATGTGCCAGCGCAACCGATCACCATCAAGAGCGTCGCGCTGGTCGCGCCGAAAAAATGAACGACTCACGCCACCACACCACACTGAAGAGTAGCCCGCCATGCCCTACATGATTCGCACGCACGACAAAGCCGATGCCGCCGAATTGCGCGTCGCCACCCGTGCGGCACACCTTGCCTATCTACGCAGCTATACGCCGCGCATTCTCGCCGCCGGCGGCTTTCTGAACGACGACGGCAGCGTCGGCGAGGGTGGCATGATCATTCTCGACACCGATGACCGTGCCGAAGCCGAACAACTGATCGCCAACGACCCCTTCAACGTTGCCGGTGTATTCGAGACAGTCGAGATCCGGCGCTGGCGCAAGGTGTTCTTCGACGGCGTCGATTTGAGTCTTTGATCGTTCACGCGCCGCCGGTACATGGCGGCGCGTCCTCGCTACGCGCGTCATGCGCCTGACAGACCCGCAGTATGTCCCTGCTCACGCTCAACGATATCAATCTCGACTTCGGCGATCAGCTGATCTTCGACCATGCCGACTTCACGCTGGAAGCCGGCGAACGGGTGTGTCTGATTGGCCGTAACGGCGCCGGCAAGTCGACCCTGTTCAAGATCATCACCGGCGCGGTGATACCAGACAGCGGCGCGGTGCGGCGACAAGGCGGTGTGCATATCGGTCAGCTTGAGCAGACCCTACCGGGTGATTTAGAGATCACCGTGCACGATTACGTGGCGGGTGGTCTGGCTACTCATATCGATCTCATCACCCGCTATGGCGAATTGACCAGCCGCGAGCTCGACGTCAACGGCCTGCGCGAGGTTGAAGCGCTACAGCGTAGTATCGAAGCCCACGGTGGTTGGGATGTCGAATCCCAGATTGCGGCGATCATCACCGCGCTGGATCTGCCCGGCGCAAGACTCTTGTCGGAACTCTCGGGGGGTTGGCAGCGGCGTGTCTGTCTGGCCCGTGCGCTGGTCAGTCAGCCCGATATCCTGCTGCTCGATGAACCGACCAACCATCTCGATCTGGCCGCCATCGAATGGCTGGAAAAGCGCATCCGTGCCTTCAAGGGCAGCGTGTTGTTCATCACCCATGACCGCGCTTTCCTGCAGGCGTTGGCGACGCGCATCGTCGACATCGATCGCGGCCAACTCAAGAGCTGGCCGGGCGACTATCAGCGTTACCTCGAATTGAAAGAACAGACCCTGGAAGCGGAATCGCGCCACCACGCGCTGTTCGACAAGAAGCTGGCCGAGGAAGAAGTCTGGATCCGCCAGGGCATCAAGGCGCGCCGCACCCGTAACGAGGGCCGTGTACGCGCCCTTGAGCGCATGCGCGAAGAATTCGCTGGGCGTAACAAGCGCGAAGGTCGTGCACGCATCGCCGTGCAGGAAGCCGAGCGCTCCAGTCGCCGCGTGGTCGAAGCGCGCAAAATTTCCTATGGCTATGACGACACGCCCATCATCAAGGAGCTGTCGGTCAAGATCATGCGCGGCGAGCGCATCGGCCTGATCGGCAACAACGGCGTCGGCAAGAGCACCTTGCTGCGCTTGCTACTCGGCAAACTCGAACCGGACGAAGGCTCGATCAAGTTCGGCGAGCATCTCGAAACAGCCTATTTCGATCAACTGCGCCAGCAGTTGGATCCGACCAAGACTGTTGCCGACGTGGTGGGTGATGGCCGCGACCATGTCATCATCAATGGCAAGGAACGCCATGTGGTGGGCTATCTGCGCGGCTTCCTGTTCAGTGCCAAGCGCGCCATGACACCGGTAGGCTTCCTGTCGGGCGGTGAATGCAATCGCGTAATCCTGGCCAAGCTCTTCACCCGCCCGACCAATCTCATGATCCTCGACGAACCGACCAATGATCTCGACGTCGAGACCCTGGAAGTGCTCGAGGAACAACTCGCCGATTACCAGGGCACCATCATCGTCGTCAGTCATGACCGTGCCTTTCTGGACAATGTCGTGAC
The DNA here is from genome assembly GCA_043782755.1 of Pseudomonadota bacterium. Taxonomy (GTDB): domain Bacteria; phylum Pseudomonadota; class Gammaproteobacteria; genus JADJYF01. Next base: position 18,325 of record JAYWAC010000257.1, read on the forward strand.
CAGCACGCTGGTATTTGAAGAGCACGGCGATGTGTTGCGCTACCCCGGCGGTTACTCGGACTGGTTGCGGCAGGGCAAGCGTCTCGCTGCCAAGGATGAACCCGTGGTAGCGCGGGAAGTGCCGGTCAAGCGCGAGTTCGTCGAGCCCAAGGCGAGTATTGAAAAGGCACCAGGCGAAGCGCCGAAGCGCGCGGCAAAATTGAGCTACAAACTGCAGCTCGAACTCGATCAGCTACCGGCGCGTATCGAGACTTTGGAAGCGCAGATCGGCGCCTTGGAAGCCGAGAGTGCGAATGGCGATTTCTATAGTCGACCGTTTGAGCAGATACAGCCGGTGCTCGATGCGCTGGCCGCCAGGCGCGCGGCGCTCGACGAAGCGATGGCACGTTGGGATGCGTTGGAAACGATGCAGCGGGAAGGTGCTTAGAGCACAAAATGCGCCGCAAGGAATGTCAGACTGAAGTCTGACCCACAATTGGTTTGCGGCGCTCGCTATCCCTGTGGGTCAGACTTCAGTCTGACATTCAATGGCGCGCCACCAGATCGGCGCTCTTGAATAGTGGTGATGGACTTGGCCGTTGCGCTAACGCTGTTCGCCTTGCACAGAGCGAGAAGCAGCCAAGACCTCAAGTCCCCAATCGTCGCAGCGCCGCGACGGTCAGATACTTGTCGTACACGTCCAGCCCCTGGTTGACGAACATCTCATAGCCACCAGCGATGCGCTTCACCTGCTTCAGGCGCGTCATGCGATTGGTCTGCACGTCGTGGGCATGGACGTGGGTCCATGACCAATAGGGATTGCTGCCGTCCATGACCTGCTTGCCCTTGTTGTCGTACAAGGAATACGCGCCGTCAAAAGACTTGAACATCTCGCCGCGACGATCGTAGGTCACCATGCACACCGGCAGGCCGGTGCGCGCATCGAACCACACACGCTTCTTGCTGATCGGCGCGCGGGGATAGCCTGTCGGTTCGGCCTCGACAATGATGGTCTCGGGGATCAGCTCGACCTTGGTGTCCCAGAAGGTCGAACCGAGCGGCCCGCCATGGGTCTTGCCTTCCCAGTTCTCGTCATCGGAATCCCAGTTCTCGGTCAGGCCGGCGAGGAAAGGCGCACGGCCGATGATCTTGTAGTTACCCCAGGTCAGATAGGGATCGCCGGCCGTCCAGGCATCGGAGAGATAGAGACTTGAGCCTGGGATCAGCGGCTCGAAGCGCTGATTGGTCGGGAACTTACGCACCCGTTTGAACTGCGGCAGATAGCCATCCAGCTCGGGGAATTTGCGCTGATCGTAGTACCAGCTATTCAGGAATGAGGTGCCCTTGTAGTCCTGCGGGATAGTGAAGAACACCGACTGATAACGCAGCTTGTCTTCATGCCCGGGCCAGTAGGGCTTGGGATCGACGACGATGCGTCCGGTAGGGGCGAACTCGCACCACGCGAGTTCGTAGTTGTAGAGCACCTGACCAGTGACATCGAGCTCGAAACTCTTGACCGGATAGAAGGACACATCGTGGCGTCCCCAACTCAGAGTGATGCCGGCAAAGATCTCGATACCGTTGGTCGGCTCGGGAAACGGATTGCCGCCGATCCAGGGTTTGCCATCCTGGGTCACGACATTGCCATCGCCATCGAATTTCGCCACGCCCTTGTTACGCAAGGTCGCTTCGATGTATTCCAGCGGGCTCAGCTTGGTCATGTCGGTGGTCGATGGCACCAGCTCAAGCTTGCGTCCCATCTGCTTGATCTGCATGTAACGCACGCCGTCCAGCAAGTCCTGCACGAGATCGACGTTATTGGCGTCGATGATGTCGCCGGCCTTGAGCTTACCCTTGGTGTAATCCTCGATGGACAACAACTCGGCGGGATAGGATTTGGTGAAATCACCATTCTCGGCGGCGGTAGTCCACACTGGCGCGAGCACACCCGCACCGAAAAAGCCGGCGGCGGTTTGTTCGAGAAATTTTCGGCGACTGTAATCAGCGGTGTATTTGCGGATGCGTACCATGCTTGCTTCCCTCAATGCCTAGCCATAGCGTTCAGACACACAAGGCTGCGAATAATTCGTCTATGCGTCGTGTGTTCAGATGGCGCCCGATGAAAACCAGTCGGCTGGTCTGGTCTGCGTCCGGCCAGTTTTCCAGCCAGCTGACCGGGTAAAACTTATTCTGCACCGCGTGCAGCACCGCCGGTTTGCCGCCCTTTTCACGAAAGGCGGCGATGCCCTTGATGCGCAGAATGTCGTCCTTCATTTCGTTGACGATGCGATTCAGAAACACGCTGGTGCCGGCCAGACTCAAGGCGCCGCTGTGTCGAATGACGTGCGCGCCATAGCGCTCACCGTGATCGTGATGAGCATGGGTCGCGTCCACCCAGTGAGCCAGTGTCTCGCCACGCGCCTCGGGCTGAAACAGCGAACGGCCGAACAGATGCGTGGCATCTATTTCGCCATTCGCCACCTCGACGATTTCAGCGCCGCCATTGATGCCAGCCATACGTGCCCGCAGCACGTCCAGCTTTTCACGCGACGCGATATCGACCTTGCTCAACACCAAGATATCGGCCATCGCTACCTGGTCTTGCGCGGTGTCGTGCTCGGCAAGCGTGGTGAGCCCGTGTTCACCATCGACTACGCAGATCACGGCGTCGAGCTTATAGGCAGTCATGATCGGCGCGTTAGCCATCATGGTATGGACCAGCGGCACGGGATCGGCAACGCCGGTGGTCTCGACGATCACGCGACGAAAATGCGGGATCTCCTCGAGGTAACGCCGACGATTGAGATCACGCAAGGTCATCACCAGATCGCCGCGGATAGTGCAACACAGACAGCCGTCACGCAGTTCAAGGATGTTTTCCGCCAGATCCGCCACCACCAGGTGATCAATGCTGATTTCGCCGAACTCGTTGATGATGACGGCGGTATCCTTGAAACCGCCCTGCGCCAGTACCCGTGACAGCAGCGTGGTCTTGCCGCTGCCTAAGAATCCGGTCAGCAGTGCTACCGGTGTCTTGCCCTTCACGAAGTTCTGCTCAACGGGTGACCTGCGCTGTCGCGCATTGCGCACCGCCGCGTGCAGCACTGAACTCGGTTTTGAAATCTGCAGGCAAATACTGCTGCTGTTTTTCCAGTTGCTGCAACAGCGGGCAGGCTTCGTCGGGACGATTGGATTTGGTACGGATACGCACACGACTCAGCATGCCTTCCCACCAGATAGGCATGGTCGGCACGGCCTTGTCGGTAATGACATTCCAGGCGCGATCAGCTTCAAAAGGTTGATCCACCGCTTCCGAGCTGCGCGCCAACAGGCGCCAGGCATCGCCCGACTTCGGATACTGTTTGATAAAAGCGCGCGCTTCTTCGTTAGCGCTGGTGCCGTCCTTCTTGGTCAGCAGATCTTCGATGATCAACATCGCAAAGCGCCGATCCATCTCGGGTTGATCCTTGACCGCCGGACGCACCAGGCGCGCGAGTTTCATGCGCTGGTCAATGTCCTTGCGCTCTTTCACCCAGGGATAGAGATATTCGACCTGCCAGGTCGGTATGCCGGCGGCGGCAAGCTTGCGGATATAGTCCTCGCTCTTCGTGCTATCGCTCGTGCGGTCGAACAGCTGCAGGCGTGACCACACCAGAGCACGTTGAATGTCGTTGCTGAGCTTGCCCTTCAGCTCGATCTGATCGAGGGCCAGCAGGACCGCATTCGGATCGGGATCGACCAGTGAGCGCATCTCAAGTAGCACGGCAAAATTGAATTGGTCCTTCTTGTCGTCCGGTGGCAGCGTCTGCCAGGCGTCTATGCCCTGGCGTGCGAGTCCCGCGCCCTGCGCAGTCTTGCCACGCGCTAGCGCAGCGCTGAAATCTCGCGCGATGATGCCAAAAGCCGTGCGACCGATCTCCGCCTTGGCTTCGGCGGACGACGCCTGGCCAAGCTGTTGCAAGGCAACGCCGGCGCTGCCGGAATTTTGCGCGATGACCAGCCGCGCCGCGTCTGCGGCTGGGTCGTGGGGACTGCGCGACACGAAACGGGCAGCGGCTTCGCGCAGCGGTCTTTTGTTCGATTCCGGCGCCCCTTTCTGCTCGCGCGTCGCATAAATCGCGTACAGCAGTTTGGAGCCCGCTTCATCCAGCTCACCCGACAGACGGGGGCTCGCGAGCAGCTTGTTCAAGACATCGATGGCGGGCTCAAAGATGTCACTCTTGTACGCGGCCAACGCCCAGCGATAGCGATAGTTGTTGAGGTCGAGATCGGCGGGCGGCTGCACGGCCTTGAAAAAAGCCGCGTACTTCTGCATGGCGTTGTACCAATGCTCGTACTGCATGGCGAATTCGGCACCGGCCAGATCGGTATAGGGGCCGATGTCGACACCCGACAATTCCTGCGCGTAGGTCATCATGTTCGACAGCAACTCGTCGTCCAGCTTGCCGGCGTCGATCAGTCCTTTGAGACGCGCCGCCGCATCCAGCGGCCGGCCGCCGGTCTTGCGGCTTTGTTGCAGCTGTGCGAAGGCTTCGTTCTTGAGCAGCGGCACATCGTTGCCCGAGATCTTGCCACCGTTGGCGGCGAAGCTTGAGACCGTGCCTTGCTTAGCGTCCAACATGCGCAGCTCGAGACTGACGGCCTGACGCACCGGGGAATCCGGTTCGCTGGCCAGCGCTTCTTCGAGTTTCTTGAAGATTTCTTTCGCACGATCCTTGCGCCCGCCCTCAAGTTCCACATAGCCGAGGCCAAGCCAGCCGCCATACACCAGACCCGGCTTGAACAACTGCACGGATGCGGCCTTGAAGCCGGCCTGAGCAGGCAACAGCGCCTTACTCTTTTCACCCTGACCGGTGACCATGCGCGCCAGTTCGAGATCTACCCACGCACGCCAATAAGGAAAGGCCGCGAGCGCGAAACTCATGTCGTCCCACACGCGAGAGCGATACATGTTCTCCAGCGCCCCTTCGTCTTCGTGGGCATCGGCTTCGTATTGATCGAGTCGCTGATCGGCGAGATCGCGCATCTGATCGAGTTGACGGCGCACGGCGTCGAGCTGCGTGGCGTTGAGACCAGCCTGGCGCAGCTCGTCGACTACCGGACCGACATCATTCGCAACGGCGGCATACTCGGCCGAACTCGCACCCGTAGCCTGCAGACGTGACATCAAGGCGCCAAGCTTGGCCATATCCGCCGTCGGATCGACTTTGGCGACAGATGTATCTGCCTTCGCTTGGGGCTTATCCGCCGCGTGCAGCGGCCCACAAAAGATCAGCAATAGGCTGAGCGTGAATGCCGAACAGGTTGCGGCGATAGACCTACGCGCGCTCATAACACGTCCAACAGCGCTTGCATTTCGTTCGCGAATTGGTCGCCCATGATGAGCCTGACCAGACGTCGCGTGAGTTTGGTGTCGCCATCGAGCGTCGCAGTATCGCCACCGCCCGCTTCGCCGAGCACCAACCAGTCGGCCATGGGCGCGTTGCGATACAGATCGCGGCTCACCGCGCGGCCGAGCTTCGCTTCGAGCAGATGGGGATTGGCTTGATCGCTGACGTCGAGCGCCGACAAGGTGCCGCCGCTGTGCTTGAAGTTCTCGACCAGGCGCGCGACCTTCCTGGCTTGGCCTTCACGCATCGGCGCGTCACCGATCACGATGATGATCTTCCGCGCGCCAGGCCGCCAGCCGGATTCGTCGATGGCCGCCTTGATGCCCTCATCCACCGCTTCGAACCAGTCACCGCCGCCCTTGGCCTCAAGCGCGCCGAGGAAGCGATTCAGCTTGGTCGTGCTATAGGTGAGTGGCTGGACACGGGTAACAAATTCTTCGTCAAAATCGCGGTAGGCGACGAAACCGAAACGCGCTATCGGCACCAGGGTGCGCACGAACTTGGCGATGTCCTCGATACGCTCTTTGACTTCCGACAACACCCAACCCATTGAGCCTGTGGCGTCGACGCAGAACACCACATCCAGACCCGCTTCGCGTAAGCCCGAGATATAGGCCGCAAAGCGCGAGGTGCCATCGCCGAAACCGTTGCCTATGCCTGACTTGAAGCCACCGAAGCCGCTGCCACCGGCGCCAGGGATGGCGCCGAGACTGAGGCCGCCAGCAATTTGGATTTGTGGTGTGCCTTCGGCATTTTCCTTACCGCCCGAACCACCGGCCTGTGCTTTGAGCGCGACCGTGACATTGGGCGGCGGCGGGGCGACCGCCTTGGGCGCGATCAAGACTTCGGGGGGTTCTAGCTCAAGTTCTTTCTCGAACTCAAGTTCATCCTCGGGAGGCGGCTGGCGTTCGACGAGTTTTTGCGGTGCCGGTGGCACCTTGATTTCGATTTTCTCTTCGGACGCCGCAAGACCGAGATTACGTTCAATCTGATGGCCGATACGGCCGGACACAATGGCGTGGATGATGGCGGAAAACACCAGGAAACAGATCCACAGGATGGCGCGACGGGTGCGATCCATCAGGCCGCGCTCACGGCCGCTTTAGGCCCGAAGGCGAGCCACTGTCGCTCGCCCGTCGCAGTGCTAAGTAACCGATGAATCACGTGCGAATGTTGGGGCACTGCAAAGCTCATGGCTGGATGCCGAGTCGCGTACCGCTCGGCAGTTGTTTTAAGGTTAGTCCGCGAAGGTTGGGCTGGCCTTGACACGGCTCCCGCAGGCCTGCCCAACCCTTCAGGGGTGTCGGGCATGATAGCAAAGAGTGGTGGCTTGGGAAGTTGCAAACGCGGACATCAGTCTGGCCCGCGTCCCTGCGGATTCTCAATCAAAACTTGGCGGTCACACAAAAAGAAGAGCCGGCACTAGGCCGGCTCTTCTCAAGCTCAACTGAACTACTTAGAAGAAGTAGGTCGCGCGAACGAACATTTCGTCGGCGAAATCGAGCGTCTCGGTGATGGTGTCATTGTGGCCACCCGGCGAAGCAATGACCGTCGCATAGACGTCCCACTGCCACTTGGCGGACGGACGATAACGCACACCCGGCTGGAACAAGTAGCCGCCCGCCGTGTCGATCAGCACCGCCGCGTCGAGGCGCCAGATCAAGTTCGGGAACGGCTGCTGGAACGCGAACACGACGTAGTCCGCCATGCCGCTGCCCTTGGGATCCATCGCGCCACGCTGGAAGGCAGCCGGCTTGAATTGGCCGGTCTTGGCATCGATGAACTTGCTGATGTCAGGCGTATTATTGTTGGCCAAGTCACGACCAAAGAGATCCGTCTCCGTGCGATGCATCCATTGGAAGACCATGTAGGTCGCCGGGAACGCATCGGAGAAGCGGTAATACTTCTCCAGGATCATGGCCGATACGATGTCGTTGACTTGCTTGTACTTGAACGCCAGATCACTGGTCAGACGCTTGCCGGGCGTGATCGACACTTCACCGCGAACAATCAACTGGTCAAGCAGCGGATTTTCCGAGGTCACGACATAGTTGCCACCGGCCATGAACACGGTCTCACGCTTGAACTCGCGACCCACCCACTGGATGAAGGGGCCAAACGAGGAGCGGAAACCTTCCAGGGTGCGGTAGGTGTCGACGAAGTTCTGCTCGTCACCAAAGTTAAAGATGTTACGCACGGCCCACTTGGCGGCCGGGAAGTCGTCGATAACATGGCGCAGGTAGTGCTGGTTGTTCAGGCGAGCATGCTGAATCGCCTTCCAGTACTGCAAGGAAGGAGTGCCCTGCGGATCCGGCGCGAAGGTCGAACCGCAACCGTTTTCCATGTTGCGAGCATTCTTGTCGAGGGTCGGGAAGCCGAGGGCACCAGCATTCGCGAGGCCATGACCACCGTTCAGGAAGTTCAGGGTGTCGTTGTACTGGTTGAGGCAACCGGTGTTGATGCGACCGTTGTTGACCTGCGGCGCATCGACGTTGCGGAACACACCGTCCTGGTTGCGACGATTGACCACGCCGATGATACCGGTGAGCTGCTCGGTAAACGGCATCGTCATGCGGGCGCCAAAGTTCAAGGAACCCTTGGCGTCATGCATGCCGGCCTCATCATTGAGGCGCGCACCGGAGGTAGCAATCAGGTTATACGGTGTGTTCTGACCCGGCAGAATGGTCGGCGAGAACATCTGCGTGAACGCATCAAGCTCGTAGCCATTGCTGAAGGTATAGGACAGGCGGATACCCGGCGAGGCAACGCGCTGGTCCTGATACTCTTCCGCGCCTGGCCCCAGGGTCAGGTGACGACGCAGGTCGAGGCCGTTGGCCACGTCCATGGTACGGAAGAAGTAGGCCTCACCCCAGGCGATGACCTGGTTACCGGCACGCAGCCACAACGGGCCCTTGTTCCAGTCCAGATAAAAAGCCGGAATGTCGATGATCGAGTCAGGCGTATTGGCCTCGAGCAAGGTCTGACGGCGGTTGCTCCAGATCGCGTTATAGCGACCCGGACCAAAGCT
>JAYWAC010000258.1:0-26641 GCA_043782755.1 Pseudomonadota bacterium
GCACGCCATGATAACCCTCGGACGGCTCGGTCATGCCGGGGAAATTGCCGTTGTCCCAGGGAAACTTGCCAGACTCGATGATCACGCCGCCAATGGTGGTGCCGTGACCACCGATGAACTTGGTGGCCGAATGGACGATGATGTCGGCACCCCATTTGAACGGCTGACAGAGGTAAGGCGTGGGGAAGGTATTATCGAGCATGAGCGGAATGCCGGCCTCATGCGCGACGGCCGCCACGGCTTCGATATCCAGCACATTGATCACCGGGTTGCCGATGGTCTCGGCGTAGATGACCTTGGTGTTGGGTTTGATGGCGGCGGCGAAGGCCTTGGGATCGTCGGTATCGACCAGAGTCGCCTCGATAGCGAAGCGCTTGAAGTTAAAATCGAGCAAGCTGTGCGTGCCGCCATAGAGCGTGCGCGCAGCGACGATATGATCGCCCGCTTGGCACAGCGTCAACAGCGCGATGGCCGACGCGGCCATGCCCGAGCTGACCGCGAGTCCGGCGCGGCCGCCTTCCAATGCCGCCATGCGTTCTTCGAACACTGCGGTGGTGGGATTACTCAGCCGCGTGTAGATGTTGCCGAAAGTCTGCAGGTTGAACAGGCTGGCCGCATGCTCGGTGTCATCGAACACGTAGGACGTGGTCTGATAGATGGGCGTGGCGCGTGAGCCGGTCGCCGGATCGGGGATCTGGCCGGCGTGCAGGCACAGCGTTTCAAAACCGAATTCGTGATCTGCCATGGTGGTCTCTGCTGGCGGTGCTTGGCGCGGCGCTGGTGTGCCGCGCGCGCTTCAATTGACGATGACTCTAGTTGACGATGACCTTGGGCCGCTTGGACGAAATAACGCGGGTGTTGACGCCGACGAAATTGAGTCCGCCCATGAGACGTGCATGTTCGATCTTAATGCAGCGATCCATCACCACCTCGAGGCCGGCGGCACGTGCGCGTTGCGCGGCGTCGATGTTGATCACACCGATCTGCAGCCACAACACCTTGGCGCCGATGGCGATCGCGGCTTCGGCCAGTGGTGCAATGTCCTCGGCGCGACGAAAGCAATCGATCACATCGACCGGCTCGGGAATATCCGCCAGACTCGCATAGCACTTCTCGCCCAACACTTCGTCGTAGGCGGGATTGACCGGAATGATGCGATAGCCGTGATGCTGCAGATACTTGGCGGCGAAGTTGCTCGGCCGGTGCCAGTTCTGCGAAAGACCCACCACGGCGATGGTGCGAACCTCAGCGAGGATGCGTCGCAGGGTGGGAATATCAGGTTCGAAATCTGCCGCGCTTACCACTGGCGTTCTCCCGCGCTCGAGTCGCGCGCCGTGTCCTGCGCCGCTGCGATGGCAGCGACACGCCAGCGCGCGCATAGCGCGGAACGATAGCAGATGCGCGCTCCGCGCGGGACCTGTTGTAAGGGGCGGTCGCGCGGCCGTTTACAGCAGCGCGCTATCGATGTCCGCAATCGCGGCCGAGCCGTGCACGATGATCTCGGCAAGGGCACCGGCCTGCGGCAGCAGCTGCGCGGCATAGAAGCCGGCGGTCGCGAGCTTGGCGCGATAGAAATCATCACCACGGGGGGACGCCGCGACGCTGCGCGCTGCCGCTTCGGCCATCATCCAACCGCCACACACCAGACCCGCAAGCTGCAGATAGGACACCGCCGCCGATGCCGGCAGACGCGGATCCGATGCCGCGCCACACAGCCAGCCGACCACCGTTTCGAGATGATCGACCGCCACCGCCAAAGCATCGCGCACCTGAGCGGCTGTGCCGTCCAGTGACTGCATATTGGCGACGGTGGCGCGCATGTCGGCAATCAATTCGCGCATGGCATGGCCGCCATCACGCAAGGTCTTGCGTCCGACCAGGTCGCCGGCCTGGATGCCAGTGGTACCTTCGTAGATCGGCGTGATGCGCGCATCGCGGAAATACTGCGCGGCGCCAGTCTCCTCGATGAAGCCCATGCCGCCATGCACCTGCACTCCGACAGAGGTGAGCTGCACACTGGTCTCGGTACACCAGGCTTTGACGATAGGCGTCAGCAAATCGCCACGGCGCTCGGCGCGCGCGCGACGCTCGGCGTCGGGATGCAGTTCAGCGGTGTCGTATTCAACGGCGCACATATAAGACACGGCACGCATCGCCTCGATCTGACTCTTCATGGTCATGAGCATGCGTTTGACGTCGGGGTGCTCGATGATAGTCGCGCGCGGCCCCGCGCCGGAGGCCTGACCTTGCACGCGCTCACGCGCATGCTGCAAGGCCTGCTGATAAGCGCGCTCGGCGATTGCCACGCCTTGGCGGCCGACCGCGTGACGCGCGGCGTTCATCATGGTGAACATGTGCATGAGACCCTTGTTGGCCTCGCCGACCAGGTAACCGACCGCGCCACCGTTGTCGCCATAGGACATGACCGCCGTCGGACTGCCGTGAATGCCGAGCTTGTGCTCGATGGAAACGCAACGCAGATCGTTGCGACGGCCTAGCGTGCCATCGGCATTGATCAGAAACTTCGGCACCGCGAACAGCGAGATACCGCGCGTGCCCTCGGGCGCATCGGGCAGGCGCGCGAGCACCAGGTGCACGATGTTGTCGGTCATGTCGTGCTCACCATAGGTGATGAAGATCTTCTGGCCGCTGACAAGGTAATGATTGCCATTCGGCACGGCGCGCGAACGCACGGTGCTGAGGTCGGAACCGGCTTGCGGCTCGGTGAGATTCATAGTGCCGGTCCAGGTGCCGGCGATGAGCTTGGCGAGATAGGTGGCACGCAGATTGTCGTCGCCGTGTTGCTCTATGGCCTCGATCGCGCCGCCGGTCAGCAGTGGACACAGACCGAAGGCCATGTTGGCGCCGTCCCACATTTCACCGACTGCGGTGGCCACCACCTTGGGCAGACCTTGGCCACCGAACTCGGGGTTCATAGCGAGACCGTTCCAGCCACCCTCGCAGAAGGCCTGATAGGCTTCGCGCCAGCCGGGGGGGGTGTGCACCACGTCGCCTTCAAGCTTGCAGCCGATGGTGTCGCCCACTCGATTCAACGGCGACAGTACTTCGGTGGCGAGCTTGGCCGCCTCTTCCAGCACCGCATCGCTCAAATCGGCGCTTACTTCGTCGAAGCCCGCCAGCTGCTGCACGCGAGACAAGCCGATCAGCTCGTTGATCACGAACTGCATGTCGCGCAGCGGCGCTGTGTACTCGGCCATCTCTGGTCTCCGGATAAAAGTGATGTCTGATCCCGAAAGGTCGACTTGCAACCGTTCAGTGCATGCGTGGCATGCGGTCCCCTGGTGCCCACTATACGTCGGAGACACGCCGCCGGGCCTCGGCATCTCCCCCAATCATAAAAAACTCGGCGCGAGGCCGAGTTTCGATCATCGTCAACAGTGTTATTGCGTCAAGCGCGGCGAGCACTTGAATTCGCCGTCACCCGGCAGAGCTCGAATGCGCTCGCCGCAGCGACGGATTCAGGCCATGGCAAGAACCGGAATCGGCCCAAGATCAATGGCGCCTTCGGTCATCACTTCCACCTGACGGGTCGGTAGTCCCTGACGCGCACGCACGTAGGTAGCCAACGCCCACACCGGGAAGTAACGGGCGTAGCCGTGGTAACGCAGGTAGAACACCTTGGCAAAGCCGGTGCCGGTGTATTCCTCTTCGTCCCACTCACCCGCTGCGTTCTGGGTGCGTACCAGGTAGTCGACCCCACGCTGCACGTGAGGTGTACCCGCCGCACCGACCGCCATTAAACCCAGCAAGGCCCAGGCTGTCTGCGACGGCGTGCTGATACCGCGTCCGGTCAGCCCCGGGTCGTCGTAAGTGTTGCAGCTTTCGCCCCAGCCACCCTCTTCGTTCTGGTGATCCTGCAGCCACTGCACGGCTTTGCGCACATAGGGCTTGGCGACGTCTTCACCGATAGCGCCCAGTGCCGCCAGCACACTCCAGGTGCCGTAGATGTAGTTCACGCCCCAACGGCCATACCAGGAACCGTCTTCTTCTTGGTCTTGAACCAGGAATTCCAGCGCACGCTGGACCGGCGGGAAGCTCGCGTCGTAACCGAGCATGGCCAGCAGCTCGATGCAGCGCGCGGTCAGGTCGGCGGTGCCCGGGTCGACCAGTGCGCCGTGATCGGCGAACGGGATTTTGTTCAGGTATACGTTGTTATTGCCAATATCGAAGGCGCCCCAACTGCCATCCGGGTTCTGCATGCCGAGCAACCAGTTCAATGCCTGATTGAGGCGCTTGCGCTTGTGCTGCTTGTCATGGGCGCCGGCGCGCAACAGCGACATCAACACCATGCCGGTGTCGTCGACATCGGGGTATTTGTCATTTTCGTACTGAAAAGCCCAGCCGCCGGACTCAAGCCCAGGGGCGCGGTCGGACCAGTCGCCAGTCACAAAAATCTGGTGGTCAAACAACCATTCGACTGCTTGTTGTACCGCCGGATGGTCGCTTTGCGCGCCCGCTTCGGTCAGCGCACTTAGAGACAGGCAAGTGTCCCAGATCGGCGACACGCAGGGCTGCACATAGGTCTCGTTCTCGCTGTCGAGGACGAGGTCCTCGATGGCCTGCACAGTACGTACGAAATCCTCATCGTCTTCCGGCGCACCGAGGATGCGCAGCGCCATGACGGCATTGGCCATCGCCGGGTAGATGGCGCCGATGCCGCCCTTGCCCTTGGTGTGGTCACGCATCCACTTCTCGGCGAGCTTTAAGGCACGACCGCGGATCGCGTTCGGAATCATCGGCTCGAAAACCTTGAGCGTGCGATCGAGGAGGATGAAGAAGCTCTTCAACGGGCTGCGAATGCTGAAGCTGTCCAAGTTGCGCAGCTTCATCGGTGGCGAATGAAACAGCTCGGCAATCCCGAGATGCTGGTCGACATGCACCACTGGCCGCTTCGCGAACAGGATCAGGAGCGGCACGATCACGCAGCGCGACCAGTAGGACACCTTACTCAGGTTGAAGAACCACCAGCGCGGCAGGAGCATGATTTCGACCGGCATGGCCGGCACGGTGCGCCATGGCAACTGACCGAACACTGCTAGCGCGATGCGAGTGAAGACATTGACTTTTTCAGCGCCACCATTGGCCAGCACCCAGTGACGAGCGCGCACCATGACCGGCGCGTCCTGCGACTGCCCCATCATCTTGAGCGCGAAATACGCCTTGACCGTGGCGCTCATATCGCCCGGTCCACCGTGATACAAGGACCAGCTGCCATTGCGGTTCTGGCGACGACGCAAATAGCGGGTGATACCCTCCTCGCGCTGTTTGTTGGTGCGGCCGAGGAAGTGCTGGAGCAGGATGTACTCCGAAGGGATGGTGGCATCGGCCTCCAGATCGAAACGCCAGTGGCCATCATTGGCTTGGCGTCCAAGCAGGGCCTGAGAGGCGCGATTGAGACAATCCTGGACGGCGTCCACGACGCGTTCGAGCGGCTGCACGGTGCGTTCCCGCCACAGGCTGGGCTGCACTTCGACTTCGTGTTCGGTGACTACTCGAGAATAAGTTTTTTGTCGTTCTTCGATCATGTTTCGATAAGTCCAGCCGGCGCGCCCAAGGTCGCGCGCGATTTGTTTCCTGCGTGTAGCGGTGCATCGTGCCTCGGCGTCACCATTGCGGTAACACTTCGAGCCGATACTGACGGCGACACGCTCCGGTCGATGCTGTAATGCAGCATTCGACCATGGGCGCCTGCGCTTGTCACCTACGGACAGCCCAAAAGGTCAAGCATTCCGGGACTTGGTGCAAAAACATATACCCTGACGCAGGAATCGCGCCGGTCGACGATCGCTCGTGGCGCCGCATGTCCATGGAAGATTTGCCCCGCAAGTGCCGTCTCTCATACCGCTATATCAGCGCGGGTCGTCCGGGCCAGATAACCTTAAGTCACGTTCTCGTCAAGACCGGTTCCGCAGCTGCGTGACCGGCCTTCGTTGTTTTATTGATACGTGGATAATCCCCGATCCTGGGCACCATTGCAAGGTTTTACGCGTAAAATCAGACAGATCCCGTGCGCCATTGCGGCATAAATGCAACAGAAAGATTTCGCCAGGGCGGGCGCGACGCTATTGCAGTTGTCGAACGCTCGCCACCGAGGCCAACTCGTCGCCGGCAAAACCGCCAGGCAAACCGGCCACGAATTCGTCGAACGGCAGGGCTTGGCTGAACAGGAAACCCTGCACCGCATCGCAGCCTTCGCGCAACAGCAGATCGAGTTGGTCGCGAGTTTCGACCCCTTCAGCGATCACACCCAGTCTGAGCGCACGGCCCAGGGCGATGATGGCGCGAGTGATCGCCTCTTCGTCCGGATTGCCGGGCAGGTCATGGACGAAACTGCGATCGATCTTGAGACCGTCGATACGGAAACGCTTGAGGTAGGACAGCGAGGAATAACCGGTGCCGAAGTCGTCGAGGTAGACCGCGATGCCCATGCCCTTCAAGGCATCGAGCTGTGCACGACTGCTATCGTCGTCATCCAACAGCAGGCTTTCGGTGATCTCAAGCACCAGCTGATTGGGGTCGGCGCCGGTTTCCTCAAGCACTCTCTCCACCACTTTGCCGAGATCACCGTGACGGAATTGCTGGGTAGAGAGATTGACAGCGACGCTCAAATCCTCGAAGCCCAGGTCATGCCAACGACGCAGATCCAGGCAGGCACGACGCAACACCCATTCGCCTATCGGGATGATCAGGCCTGAGTCTTCCGCCAGCGGCACGAAACGACCGGGCATCACCACGCCCAGCTGCGGGTGGCGCCAGCGCAACAGGGCTTCGGCGCCCACCACCTGCCCGGTTTGCAAGCACAGTTTGGGCTGATAACAAAGGAACAAGGCGTCATCGGCGAGCGCGCGGCGCAGCGCCGTTTCCATCTGCATGTTTTCGTCAGATGCCGCCTGCAAATCCGGCGTGAACACGCACAAGCGGCCACGTCCTTCCTTCTTCGCGCGATTCATGGCGTTGTCTGCTTTGCGCAGCAGTTCGGCGACATCGGCCGCATCGCCAGGACTGAAACTGACACCGACGCTCGCGGTCACGGAAATTTCCTCGCCACGTACGAAGATAGGTTCCGACAACCCGTGCAGGATTTTCTGACAGAGCGGCTCAACCTCGCGCTGGTCGTGCAGATCCTCAAGCAGAATAGCGAACTCGTCGCTGCCAGTACGGGCGATGGTATCGCCCTTGCGCACACAGGCGCTGAGTCGATAGGCGACCGTCACCAGCAGTTCATCACCCGCACCGTGACCGAAGCTCTCATTGATCGATTTGAAACGATCCACATCTAGCGAAATGACCGCCACAAACCGCATGGAATGGCCGGCGCGGCGCACTGCCTGTTGCACGCAGTCACGGAACAGCTCGCGATTGGCGAGTCCCGTGAGCTTGTCGAACTGGGAGAGAAAGGCCAGATGGCGCGAAGTGTGTTTGCGCTCGATGGCGTAACGCAAGGTCTTGAGCAGCAGCGCGCCGTCTTCAAGGCCGGCTTCGAGATAGTCGTCAGCGCCACACGCCAGGGCGTCCGCCACTGCGGGCTCATCGGCCGCCGGCGTCAACACAATGATGGGCAGACCGGCGTCGACAGCATGCACGTCACGCACCGCAGCCAGCACGTCAACGTCAGCAAAGTGCAGCGAGATCATAACCGCGTCGAATTTGTGCCCAGCCAATTGGGTCAAGGCGGCAGATAATTTGGCGACCGCCTGAAAGTTGACCGCCATCGTGCCAGGCAGATGTCGCACTTGGCGACGAAGGGCGCTGACTGCGCGCGAGTCCTGCTCCAGCAGCAGCACGCGCAATTCGCCCACGGCGCGCAGTTTGGGCATCGCACGGCCACCTGTCAGCTTGGCGGCGGCCATCCGAGGAGGCATGCCGGTTCGTGCTGGGCGCACACCGCCACCGCTCTGCTTTTTCATATTTTTTATGGGCTAACGGGAACTTCCTCGTTGAACTTATCACAATTTATATTTAACACGCTATCCACGTTCGGAATTCTTGTTGTGTGCAGGCAAGGATCCGGTCCGTCCCTCGACTAGGCCGCTCTCAGTGTTGTTTCAAATATCCACTGAACAAGGAGCCGAACTCTTCAGCGCTGACTTCGAAGTCCTCGACCGTCAAACACACCTGGCGCTCGACCGAGGCACGCACCGCATCGTTCACCGCCAGCACCGCCTCCAAGGGCACAGACGCATAGCGGAAATCGGTGACCGCCAGAGCGAGTTCGCCGGCGCGAGTTTCGATGACTAGCGGCAGAAACCACCGGCAGCAGGTGGGCGTCCAGCAGCATCTTGAATCCGCGATAGGCGCTGCCATGGAAGGTGGTCATGTCTTCGCCCGCAACGTTGACGACACTGCGCAATAGGCGATGACGGGTGGTGCTGAGGTTGACCGGGATATGACAGCGGTCCGGCCCGAGATAGGACAGGCTGTCCCAGTCCTTGCCGCGCAAATCGCCGATCGCGCCGGTGATGCCAATGTCCCAGCACGGCGCAATGCGCGCCGGCTCGACGTCGAGCAAAAGGCCGCGGTCTTTGAACGTCGGGGAATGGTGCCCGGGGCCGGAATCGAACCGGCACGGCCGCAAAGCCGGCGGATTTTAAGTCCGCTGCGTCTACCAGTTCCGCCACCCGGGCAAGGGCAAGTGATCTTGGGCTGTGACACCCATCGAGAAATCGAGCTGCCCGAGCTGGTGAGGGCAGGCGCCGCGAAAGATGACGCGTGGCGATGACAGCGCGGCTATCGACCGCCTGCTCGCTGGCCGCGCAGATTAACTCAATCGCCGCTGTCATGGCAGCGGATCGAGTAAGACTTAGGATGGCGCGGCCACCCACTCGCCGAAGACAGGTGGCCTGCCTGCGGGATGGTCTTGCAGCGCTACACAAGCGACACTGCCCATCCATTCACCAGCCCCGCCACTTCGATGACTTCGCCTACCGCCACCGCCTATCGCACTCTTTTTTTGCTCGCATGCTGTCAGGCCTTATTGCTCACCAACGCGGCGGGGCTGGTGGCCTTGAACGGTCTAGTGGGCTACGAGCTCGCGAGCAACAAGGGGCTGGCTACACTCGGCGTCACCACCTATGTGATCGGTTCGGCGCTATCGACCATGCCGATGTCGCTATGGATGGCCAAAGTCGGGCGACGCCGCGGTTTCATGGCCGGCGCTCTTATCAATGTGGTCGGTTGCGGCATTGCCATCGTTGCACTACGCGAACATAGTTTCGTGCTGTTCTGTTTCGCAACGGCCGTGATTGGCATCTATAACGCCATCGGGCTTCAGTATCGATTTGCCGCCGCAGAAGTTGCCGCGTCTTCAGACAAAGCAACCGCCACTTCATTGGTGCTGGCTGGCGGTATCCTCGGCGGCTTCATTGGGCCGCAATTGACGCGCAGCGGACAGCATCTGTTCGCAACGCCGTTCCTCGGCTCCTTCCTGCTACTCGGCGGCGTCGCGCTGGTCGCGCTCGCCATACAGTCGCAAGTTCATGTGCCTGCGCCCAGCGCCAGCGCGCATGGTGGCGACGGACGCAGATTGCGCGACGTCGTCATGCAGCCGAGCTTCGTGGTCGCGGCCCTGTCCGGCGCGCTCGGCTATGGACTCATGAATCTACTCATGACCGCGACGCCGCTCGCCATGAGCTTCTGCAGCTACCCCTATGCCCAGGCGGTGCTAGTCATCCAATGGCATGTAGTCAGCATGTATGCGCCGGCCTTCTTCACCGGCAGTCTGATCAAACGCTTCGGTGTTCTACCGGTGATAGGCGCTGGCATTGTCGTGCTGGCTTGCGGTTCCTTGGTCGCACTGCATGGCATCACAGTGGCGCACTTCGTCGCCGCCTTGATGTTGGTCGGTCTCGGTTGGAACTTCATGTATACCGGTGGCACCGTGCTGCTGAGCGAATCCCACTCCGCTGAGGAAAAAGCCCGCGCCCAAGGCGCGAATGATTTTCTGGTGTTCGCAGTGATGGGAGTTTCGTCGTTTTCTTCCGGCGTACTGGTCTCGTCCGCTGGCTGGCAGGTCATGAACTACGCGGCGCTGGTGGTACTGGTGCTAACGGGCATCATGGTCGGAAGTTTTGCGTATACGCAGCACGTCAGACCGGCATCGACCTGAGCTCCCGAGCACGACCTAACCCGCTGAGGCCGAAGTCTTGTGGCGAGCCTACTGTCCTCAGGGGCCTAAGGCATGCGCGTCAATCCGTCATGAGCGCTAGACGCGTCCATCCGCGTCGACAATCCACTTCAAGGGGCATCGCTATCGCTCAGCACCAGCATCACTTCGTTGCGCCGCATGAACCACGGCGTCCACGGCGGGTTGTATCGTGCCAGCATCGATGGCTCGCGGGTCTTGAGTCCATGCGCTACAACGAAAGCACGCAGTTCGACCGTCTTCTGTTCGACGTCTGCCGGTTGCGCGAGACCAGAGAAGCGCACCACCGCGATTCGTTGCGGTGGCACCGCGCGCAAATGCACGCGTGTATCGTCAGGCACCGGTAGAGTATCCAGGGTATAGATACTCGGCATGACAAAGCGCACCGTCCAGCTGCCGTCATGTTCGTATTGCGTGACTGGCGCGGTCATGGCGATCTTCTCGCTCTCGGCACTGAGCTTGGGACCACGCATTGAAGCGGCGAGCGTCTCGCGACGACGATTGTTGCCAAAAATATAACTGGCGATCAGCCGAAAGCCGGCATTGGCGGCTGCGTTGCGCGAACCCTCGACCTGCACTTCGGCGACTGTCAACGCAGGATAGTCGCGCACCTCGCAGGCCCCCTCGATCAGCGTCGCCTGGAAAGCCGGTTCTTCGACTGCCATTGCTGCGTCTGCCCCCAGCAGCCCGACCAAAAAAAATCCAAGCGCCGCATAACTGATCGAGCTAAGGCGATATCGATATTGCGATCTCATCATTGCCCCATATCAAAATCGATCTCGACGCGCCGGGATGTCGAAATGCTACTACGTTGGGCGAACTGAAACTCCTCGCTCAACCGTCACAAGTGCCCGCCAGTCCGGCGAACTGTCGGGCGCAGGAGAAGAAGTACTGAAGGCTCTGCTATTAGCGGTCAGCGACACGCCACCCGCGCCACAAACTCTAAGGCCGCAGCAGACATGCTTGGAGCGAAGAAGATGGAGGCTAGGGTCGGAATCGAACCGGCGTACACGGCTTTGCAGGCCGCTGCATAACCACTCTGCCACCCAGCCGGTGGTGCCTACTCTGCGTTCGGTGAACGCTGCTAGGCGCTAAAAAGCAAAACCCCGCCAGCGCGGGGCTTCGACAGGAAAACTGGAGCGGGAAACGAGACTCGAACTCGCGACCCCAACCTTGGCAAGGTTGTGCTCTACCAACTGAGCTATTCCCGCGTCGTCAGAACGTCTTCACGACCGCCAAAACCCGGGTCTGGCTGCGGGTCGGATATTGCCACTCTGGGCCCATCCTCGGTCGGAGCGCCATTGTAGCCTCGACATTCGATCTGTCAAGGAAACTGCGCCCCATCAGGATTCACGCAAATCAGGCCAGGCCAGCGCCAGATAATCGAACATCGACCACAGGGTCATGATGGTCGCGGCGTACAGCATCGCCATGCCGGCGCCATACAGATAAAGCGGCATGTCGGGACCGACGCCGATGACCATGACGGTCAGCGCGATCATTTGCAGTGTCGTCTTGACCTTACCCAGCATCGACACCGCCACCTTGCGGCGCGCACCTATCTCGGCCATCCATTCGCGCAGTGCCGAGACCGCGATTTCGCGGCCGATGATGACCGCTACCGGCGCCGCCAGCCACAGGCTATGGCGAGCCTCAAGCAACACCACCAGCACCACCACCACCATTAACTTATCCGCCACCGGATCGAGGAAGGCGCCGAGCTTGGAGATCTGATTAAGGCGTCGCGCAAGATAGCCGTCCAGCCAATCGGTGATCGCGGCCAACGTAAACAGCGCCGCCGCGAGCAGATGCGCGCGCCGGAACGGCAGATAGAACACCGCCACGAAGCACGGGATCAACACCATGCGCAGCAGGGTCAGGATGTTCGGCAGAGTCATCATGATCAGTCGTGCATCACATCATAAATCCGTTGGGCAAGCTCGCGGTTGATGCCAGGGATCCGAATCAGATCATCGACACCAGCGCGTGCGATACCCTGCAATCCACCGAAATGCTGCATGAGACTCTTGCGACGCTTGGCGCCGATGCCGGTCACCTGTTCGAGCGGCGAGCCCTTGCGCGCATTGCCACGCGCGCGGCGATGCGCGGCAATCGCGAATCGATGGGCCTCGTCGCGCACATGTTGCAAAAGATGCAGCGCCGGCGAATCGGACGGCAGGCGCCGCTCCTCGCTGCCATCGTGCAACAACAGTGTTTCGAGACCTGGTTTGCGGGTGGTGCCCTTGGCGATGCCTATCACTTGCACGTCCACGATCTGCAGCTCCGCCAAGACCTCCACGGCCTGCGTAACCTGACCTTTGCCGCCATCGATGAGGATGATATCGGGCAGCACACCATCCTCGCGCTTAACGCGGCTGTAACGTCGTTTGAGCGCCTCGTGCACGGCCGCGTAATCGTCACCGGCACGCGCTTCCTTGATATTGAATTTGCGGTAGTCCGACTTGCGCGGTCCGTTCTCACCGAACACTACGCAGGATGCCACCGTTGCCTCACCGCCCAGGTGGCTGATATCGAAACATTCGATGCGCTCGATGGGATCGTCGCGTCCAAGTGCGGTCGCCAGCGCGGCAATACGCAGATGCTGATCGGCCTCGCTGGACAGGCGCTGGTCGAGCGCAAGCTGGGCGTTGTCCTGTGCCATGCGCAGCCACTTGGCACGCTCGCCACGCACCGAATCGCGCACTCCGATGCGTCGCCCGAGGGCCTCGCTCAAGGCCTGCGCCAGCCACTCGGCGTCGTTGAGCGCCTCGCCGACGATGATGTCGCGTGGCACATCGCGATCGCGGTGCGCGGCCAGATAAAACTGCGGCAGGAAAGCCTCCAACACTTCGGCCTGCGTGCTGTCCTGGGTATGCGCCGGGAAATAGGCTTTGTTACCAAGTACGCGCCCATGCCGGATGAAGAACACCTGTACGCAGCCAATGCCGCTTTTGACCGCCGCCGCGACCACGTCGAACTCGCCCTCCTCGCCTTCGACATTCTGCTCGAGCTGTATGCGTTTCAAACTCGTGATCTGATCGCGCAAGCGCGCCGCACGCTCGAAATTGAGCGCGACCGAGGCCTGTTCCATCTGCGCGACCAGATGACTGATGACTTCTTCGCCGCGGCCGTCGAGAAACATCAGCGCATGTTCGACATCGGCCTGATAGACGGGCGGTTCGATGAGACCAACACAGGGCGCCGTGCAGCGATTGATCTGGTGTTGTAGACAGGGCCGGCTGCGATTCTTGAAGAAGCTGTCCTCGCACTGGCGGATCAGGAACAGCTTCTGCAACTGGTTCAGGGTCTCGCGCACCGCGCCGGCATTGGGAAACGGCCCGAAGTAACGGCCCTTGCCGCTGCGCGCGCCGCGATGGAAACGTAGACGCGGGAATTCATGGTCGAGGTCGGCGTAGATATAGGGATAGCTCTTGTCGTCACGCAGCACCACGTTGTAGCGCGGCCTGAGTTCCTTGATCAGAGTGCTTTCCAGGATCAGCGCCTCGGTCTCGTTGGCGGTGACCGTGACCTCCACCCGCGCGACATGCACGACCATCGCCGCGACCTTGATGGCGTGGCTGGCCTGGCGGTTGAAATATTGGCTGACGCGCTTGCGCAGACTGCGCGCCTTGCCGACATAGATGACCTGCCCGCGCTCGTCCAGCATGCGATAGATGCCGGCATCGTTGGGCAATTCGCGACAGTAAGCGCGCAGGCTCTCTATGCGTTCTTCGTCGTTCATGCGCGCTCACCCAATAGACGCGCGGCCTCGGCAAACACCGCCTCGAACATGGGCGTGGTCAGACGCCGCGTCTGGGTGTTGTAACGACTGCAGTGATAGGAATCGAGCAAGATCAGATTGCGCGGCGGCAAGGCGTGACGGGCACCATGGGCGAAGCGGTAGTCCTTCTCGCGCAGGCCCACCGCACGTAGTACCGCGCCGTGCGCAATCTGGCCGAGAGCGATCACCACTCCGCCGGCGGGCACACGCATCAGATCAGCAACGAGGAAGCCGTTGCATTCGCGCACTTCAGCCGGTGTCGGTTTATTGGCCGGCGGCAAACACTTCACCGCGTTGTTGATACGGCAATCGATCAATTCCAGACCGTCGTCTGCACTACTCGAGACCGCTACGCTGGCGAAACCAAAAGCATGCAGCGTCGCATAAAGCAAGATGCCGGCATGGTCGCCGGTGAAGGGCCGGCCACTGGCATTGGCGCCGTGCATGCCAGGCGCGAGACCGACCACCAATAGACGCGCATTCGGTGCGCCAAACGGCGGCACCGGACGAGCATGGTAGTCGGGATAGTCGGCGCGCACCCCGCGCAGGAATGCCGCGAGGCGCTCGCAACGCGTGCAGTCGCGATCGAAAATCTTGAGTGCGGCGGCGGTCTTGCTCATCGCCGCCATGATACGGTCGAAGCTGTTCGGCTTCGACCCCGCGAGACCTTAGCCGTCCGCGCCCTGTGACTCGACGTCCGCCAAGCCCTGGTCGCGGGCGATAACGGCGAGCTGCACGTCGTTGCGCGCGCCGAGTTTCTCCAGCACTTGGCGTCGATACTGGGCGACGGTCTTGGCGCTCAGGCATAAGCGCAAGGCTATTTCGTCATGGGGCAGGCCGGTCGCGATTTTCTGCAAGACCTGAATCTCGCGGCGTGACAAGGCCTCGACGCCATGACGCTGGATACGCAACGAGTCGCTGGTCGCAATGTGCTGAGCGACATCGGCGCTGATGTAACACTCGCCATCGTTGACGGTGCGGATCGCACACACCAGTTCTTCGGTATCGGTGTTCTTACTCACATAGCCCGCGCCGCCCGTGCGCAGGAATTGCTTGGGATAAGGGCCGCTGACATACATCGACAGTCCCAGGATGCGACTGTCGGGCCGCACCGCCAGCACGCGTCGGGTGGCCTCCAGGCCGCCAATGCCCGGCATATTGAGATCCATGAGGATGACGTCGAAATGGCACGCGCGTACTGCATCGCGCGCCTCCTCGCCGCTAGCAGCCTCGGCGGTAACGGTGAAGTCTTCCACCGCATTGAGCTTGGCGCTGATGCAGCGGCGCACCAGGCGTTGATCATCGACCACCATGATTTCGATCATCGTGCATGCCCCGCGCTTCGCGCCTGGAACTCGG
The DNA here is from genome assembly GCA_043782755.1 of Pseudomonadota bacterium. Classification (GTDB taxonomy): domain Bacteria; phylum Pseudomonadota; class Gammaproteobacteria; genus JADJYF01. The sequence goes on from JAYWAC010000258.1 coordinate 15,303, forward strand.
CATAGATCTGTTTGAACGTGGCGGTGAAAACTGCTGGCTCGCGCGCCAGCCAGTGCGTCAGTTCAGACACCGACCACCAGCCTCCGGCGACAATCTCACGCGGGTCGGGACGCGGCTCACAGGCCGTACGCCCGACATACACACGCACGAATTCCTCACCGGTCTCAAGCCGCGCTGGCAGATCGCATAGCGCGTGTAACTCAACGTCGTTAAGACCGAGTTCTTCGTTGAGTTCGCGACGGGCAGCGTCGAGATAGTCTTCGCCTCGATCGACGTGGCCCGCCGCCGAGGTATCCCACAAATCGGCATCGACATCCTTGTGCGGCGAGCGACGCTGCAGATAGATGCGTCCCTCGCCATCCTGAATCAGCATGTGCACGGCCCGGTGACGCAAGCCCAGGCGATGAACTTCGCGGCGCGGCGCACAGCCGATCACACGATTGTGCGCGTCGACGATGTCGAGCATCTCGACCGCCAGTGCGCCCTCTTTCGTCGCCGCTATCACCATGCTCACGTTTCCGCCCAAGGTCCAATCTGCCCAATTGCGAAAAAGTGTAACGCCGTTATCTGGACGATTCTGCGAAGGATCGCACTCCTTAACGCGATACGCCGCGATCAGCCGACCCGTGCGTTCTGTTCGAGTTCGTTCTCGCTGACGACCTGATTGCGGCCACCTGATTTGGCCAGATAAAGCGCTTGATCCGCTCGACGGATCAGCGCATCACCGGCCTCGAGATCATTGGGGGTGAGGGTGGAGACGCCAAAGCTGGCGGTGGCATTGCCTTTGACCGCCGAGCCGGCATGAGCGATGGCCAGTCCGTCGAATGCAGCACGTGCATGCTCGGCCAGCCGTAAGGCGGCACCGTGATCCGTGTTGGGCAGGATCAAGGCGAACTCCTCGCCGCCAGTGCGGGCCGCAAGGTCACCACCTCGTCGGCAGAAACCCGCCAGCACGCGGGCAAAGTCCTTCAAACACTCGTCACCCTGCTGATGCCCGTAGGTATCGTTGTACTGCTTGAAGAAATCGATATCGCACAACACCAGCGAGATCGCGCTGCGCTCGCGAAACGCGCGCGAAATTTCCTGCTTGAGACGTCGGTCGAAATAGCGGCGATTGGCGATATCGGTCAGGCTGTCGGTGCCGGACAGGCGCTCGGCCTTGTCGCGCGAGGCGCGCAATATACGCTCGACATCCATACGCCGCTCGAGCTCGGCGGTGGTTTTCTCAGCTTGCATTGCCAGCTGCGCGGCGAGCAGCGAATTCTCGACCCGCAAGCGAATCTGATTGGCGAGCACCCGTCGCGACTGCGTCATCACCACCGCCTGGTGCGTATAGAGCAGCAGCAGGGCTACGCCGAGCGCGTGATAGGCGGTGGTATGGGTGACGGCAATCATGGTCAGGTTGGCGAGCGCGATCGGCAATACCATCGCCACCACCGCCGCGACACTCACGCTCAAGGAGCCGAAAGCCGACAAGGCCACACCCGAGGCGAGCAGCACTGCGGTAAACAGCAGCATGTCGTCCGCGCGATGGATCACCACCAGCGGCGCCAGGCCCCACAACAGACCGGAAGCGAACAGGGTCAGATAGAGCAACCACGGCGGACCATGGCGCAAACCGAGACCCTCGGCATCGGCTTGCGCAACCCACCAGCGCACCGCCAGCACCGCCAGCAGCGCCAACCACCACCACAAGGTGTGGGGCGCCATGGCGAAATGAGCGAAAAACACCGCGAACAAACCGCCCACCAGTGCCGTCGGCACCGTCGACGCACGGACATTGGCGAGCAGCAGCAGCCATTGTTCGCGCTTGCCCTCGGCGCGCGCATCGCTGGCGAGAAAACTGTCGGTGGTCGGCTTGCTTTCGTTCATGACCTGATTCGGCGCCCCAAGGCGCGGCCGTTAGACTAGCCTATTGCGACGCGTGATCCGCGCCGCCAAGGTGAACAATTGCTGGTCTGCGACACAGATCGTGGCGAACGCCCCTCAGCCCGCCAGTCGTGCCGTGCATTTGATCTCCACCACCAGACCCGGCATCGCCAGCGCGGTCACGCCGATGCCGGTCCAGGCCGGCACGCGTCCCGTGAAGTAGCGATTCTTGACCTCCATGAACAAGGCCAGATCGCGCATGTCGAGGTGATAGGTCACCATCTCCACCACGTCGTCGAAACTCGCGCCGGCCGCACGCAGCACCTTGCCGACATTCTCAAAGGCCTGCGTGAACTGCGCCTCGGTGCCGCTCACCACTTGCAGGTTTTCGTCGCGCCCCACCTGGCCGGCAATGTACAAGGTGTCATCGACCAGCACGCCCGGCGCATAGCGAAAGCGCTGAAAGATGTTCTCCATGCCGGGCGGGATGATGTCTTTGCGTTCGCGCATGACGCTACTCCAGGTTTGTTTATGTATCAGGTTGTGACGGGTCAGGACTTGCCGTAGCTGGTGGCGATGCTGTCGAGCGGTGACTTCTGGATGCCGTGACTCGGAATCGGATAGCGCAGGCCGTTGCGATCAAGCGCGGCCAGACCCTCGACCAGCCCCGGCAGAAAGCTCGGTGGCAAGGCGATCAGCAGTTCGTCATCCAGCACGCCGCCGAACTTGCGCTCGGCATAACAGGGTATCGAGACCGACGGCTCGCCAGTCGACAGCGCGCGGCCCCAGGAATCGGCGCAAGCGCTCTCGCCCACCACCGTGAAAGTGTATTTGCGATAACCGGTGTATTGCAGGCCATTGATGAGGGTAATCATCTGGCCGGGCGTGGCGTAGATCAGGCAGATGTCGGGATTGTCGAGCCGTTTGGCGGTCAGCGGCGAGACGGCTAGGGCTTGATAATCGCCATGGGAGGCACAGCTCATCGCGGCCTGATGGGCAGCGCTGTCTTCCAGCGTGCCGTACCACACGCCTTTCATGCGTTCGCCATTCAGGAATTCGGGATCGCGTGGCGCCAGTCCGACCACCGCGCCGCATTGCTGGCCCATGAGGTTGTCCATGGTGATGCCGATGGTCCAACCTATCCAACGCGCCTGGCCCACCACTTGATCGGTGGCCAGCTTCTCGGCGGGATTGGGTCGACGGATGCGCGGCACCGCCTCCATCTCCGCCACAGTACGAAAGCGCTTCATACCGACCGCCATGGTCTTCAATTTCAGATAGCGTGTCAGGCCGGTCGTGAGCGCTTCATAATCGTATTCGGTGGTGTCGTTCCAGCAATTGGCGATGCTCATGCGCGCTCCTTGTGAGTGACGGGTGCCGGTGCCATTTTCAGTCACCGGCCAAAGGCGTTATCGTGCCGTGACATTGCACCGATTGTATCCACGCACCAAGGGGAGTCACCATGGGCACCGTAGCCTGCAAAATCACCGACGGCATCGCCACCGTCACCTTCACCAATCCGCCCAAGGGCTTTCTCACTTCCGACATGGTGGCGCAGACCAGCGTCATCCTGAACGATCTCGAAAACAATGACGACGTGCGCGTGATGGTCTTCACCGGCGGCCTGCCGGATGTTTTCATCCGGCACTTTTCAGTGGAAGAGATCATCGAAATGACCGCCGGTCTCAAGGCACGTCGCGCCAAGGGTCTCGCTGACCCGCGCTTCGCGCGCACACCGCTGCGCATGCTGTGGGAAAACATCGACAACTCGCGCAAGCCGACCATTGCCGCCATCAACGGCTACTGTGGCGGCGGCGGCTGTGAACTGGCATTGGCCTGCGACATTCGTCTGGCTGGACCCGGCGACTACACCATCGGCCAGATGGAAATCCTGGTCGGCATTCTACCCGGCGCCGGCGGTACCACTCGCCTCGCGCGTCTGGTCGGTCCCGGCAAGGCATTGGAATGGGTATTGCGCGGCCGCACCTTCAGTCCGAAAGAAGCCGCCGCCGAGGGCCTTGTCCATCACTACATCGACGGTGATGTGCTCGCCGCTGCCCATGACATGGCGCGCGAATTCCTCGACAAGCCGGCGGCGGCCCTCGCCGCCATCAAGCAGGTCATCCGTTCGAGCTGGGGCAAGACCACCGCCGACGGTGTCGATGAAGAAGGCGATCTGTTCGCCAATGTCATCGGTGGCTCCGAGCGCGCCTTGGAGATGATGAAGGCCTATGTGGCGGGCGGGCACAAGTTGAAAAAATTCTAAATGGCTCAGAACTCTTCTGTAGGTGCGAATGAATTTGCACCTACAGAAGAGCGACGTCGAACCACCGCCTCAGGGTCGCTGCCGATAGACTCGGTCGAAACGCTTTTCGAGCCGCGCATTGGTGTTTCTGATCTGATCGACCACACTCTTCGCCCAGTCGAAATACTCGCGCTTGCGTTCCACCGACCAGCCGTCAGGCGGATGGGCAATCATGTCGCGCAGATTGGCTATCTTGTCCGCCAGCTTGACCAGCTTCGCACCGCGCGTCGAGCGCGCGGCACGCGACACCTGCAGACGCTTGCGCGCATGGGTATGCAACCATTTGACGTCGGTCACTTCCATCACGATGTCGGCGATCAGCACACCGAACTGGCCCTTCAGTTCGTCATAGCTGGTCTCGGTATCCTCGATGGTGTCATGCAGCAGCGCAGCGGCCAGCACTCGCGGGTCGTCCACCCCACCTTCGTTCAAGAGAATGCTGGCGAGCGTGATGGGATGGTTGATATAGGGCGAGGCTTCCTTGTCCTTACGACGCTGATTGCGATGCTTGCGCGCGGCGAACTCGGTGGCATGCAGCACAAGGGAGAGATCGCGTGATGCCGTGCTCATCGTCTCATCCCTGCAATGCTTGCCTGCCGTCGTCCAGTCTGCACTTACAAATGCGTCCGATACCACGACAGCGCCGCGCGCGCCGCCTCATCGAGGCTTTCCATATAGACGTCGTAATGTCGGCAGTCGATGCTGAGCAGCTTGTGCGGTTCGCCGCTGCGGGCGAAGGTTTCTTGCTGCCAGGCGGTCGGCGTGGTGGTATCACGCGCGGCGATGATCATCAGCAATGGCGTCGGTGCGATGGCGGGCACGAAGGACATTGGTTCATAGCTGCGCAACAGATCGAAGGAGCGCAGGGTCAGTTCGTTACGATAACGACCACTGACATCCTTGCGCGCCACCCACTCAGCCGTTTCCGAACCCTTGGTCGCGGCCAGCGTGATGCCCGGCAAAGCACCACGTCGGCGTGCATCGCGGTCAGCGTCGATGCGCGCCAAGAAACTCAAGCGCTTATCGGCCGGTACCCAGCTGTCGAAAGTGCGCGAGCCACTGGTCAGCGGCACTTGTGAAACCACGCACTTCACGCGCCTGTCGAGCGCGCTGACCGTCAGCACATGGCCGCCGGCGTAACTCGTGCCCCACAGGCCGATGCGTTCGGCATCGATGCCGGGCAAGCTGCGTACATAGGAGACAGCCTCGCGCAGGTCGGCGACCTGCCGCCAGGGATCGGTTTCGCTGCGCGGCCAGCCGGCGCTGCGGCCCCAGTTGCGATGGTCGTAGGCGAAACAGGCATAACCACCGGCGACGAAGTGCTCGGCGTATTCCGCGAGATCGAGATCGACAATGCCGCTCAGGCCGTGCACGAGAATGACGAGCGGGTGTGGGCCATCACCAGCCGGGCGTGCGAGCCAGCCGCACAACGCGGTGCCGTCGCTTTCAAAAAAGAGTTCCTGTCTATCCATGGCTGCTTCCATAGAGGTGAACGCGCGGTGCCTTACAAAGAGGCAGCGCCGCGCGTTCTATCGTTGTTGTTAAAAACCTTCTGAAGATGATGCCGCGCTCAGGCTTGCTTGAGTTCGACCAGGATGGCGCGATATTCCTCGCCCGCATTGCGCGCGGTTTCGATGTGGCCCTTGGGCACCAGGTCGGCACTGCCGGGCTTGGGGCGATAAGTGAAATGTTCACCCAAGGCGCCACCACTGCCGTCATGAAAGTTGACTTCAAAGGGTCCTTCGCCACGCACGTTGATCAGGTAGTAGTCATAGACGTGCGCGTGTTTGGCGAGCGTTGCGCCGGCCGCTACGACTTGATTCCACACCCGCACATAGTCGTCTTCATAGAGAATCTTGCTGGCGATGGGCGCCAGTTCTTCGCTCGCTGATTTTTCGCTCATAGTCCCTCCTCAGAGTGCGGACTGTGGTTCGCCGCTGTGGCTCATTCTGCCAGAGTAGACCGTCACCGGTCGCGCTCCGGCCTGCGCTATAGTGAAGTCGGCAGAGTGAACTCGGGGGAGACTTGCACATGGCGCCATCGCCACCACCCACACGCGCGGCACAGGATCTTGATATCGCCGTCATCGGCGGCTCGATCGCTGGTTGCACGGCGGCCATTGAACTCGCGCGGCTGGGCATACAAGTCACTTTGTTCGAGCGCTCGGGTGAAGAACTGAAAGATCGCGGCGCAGGCCTCGGTATTCCGGCCGCAGTGTTCAACACCTTCATTGCACGCGATCTGGTCGACGCTGACCTCCCTTACTTTCCGGCACCCGCTTTCTTACGTATCTGTCGCACACCGAAGGAATCACGTTATGGCCGCCTGGCCTGGGCCCAGCCTGCCACGCTAGCCGCGCTCAACTGGGGTGGGCTGTATCGCAATCTGCGCAAACGCGTACCCGACGGGGTGTATCGTACTCGTCAGCAGGTGATCGCCATCGAACAGGACCATGACGAGCGCGTGTGCCTGCGCTTTGCCGATGGCGGGCAGGCGATGTTCGACCTCGTGGTGTGTGCCGACGGCTACGCTTCTGTCGGTCGTCAGACTTTGTTTCCCGATGCGGCGCTCAACTACGCAGGCTATGTGTTGTGGCGCGGCCAACTGCCGGAAGCCGCGCTGTCGGCATCACCACCGCTGGAAGTCGGCATACGCTGCGTGGGCTACGCCGGTGGCCACGGCATTTTCTATTTCGTACCGGGCGCGAATGATTCAGTCACGGTCGGTGAGCGCTTGGTGAACTGGGGCGTCTATGTCGCCGTGTCACCGACCGAGCTGGCGGCCTTCATGACCGACAAGGCCGGTCGCGTGCATCAAGGCTCGCTGCCGCCCGGCATGATGTCGCTGGCTACCGAGCGCGACTTGAAGGATAGGGTGAAATGCGTCATGCCCGATTACTACGCCGAGATCCTCGAACGCAGCCTCGATACTTTCGCCTACGCCATCTACGACTGCCAGGTACCCGCCTACCGACGCGGAAGGGTGTGTCTGGCCGGCGATGCGGGTGCCTTCGCCCGGCCCCATAGCGGCGCCGGTGCCTTGAAAGGCATCAACGATGCGATTGCGCTCGGTGAGGCGTTGCGCAGTGGACTAAGCATCGAGCAGGCGCTGACCACCTGGGACATCGAGCGCACCGTCGCCAACAACCAGCTGGTGCGCTACGGCAATCAGCTGGGCCAGGCTTTCGTTACTGAAATTCCGGACTGGTCACAGATGGATGTGCCGGCGATGGAGGCATGGTTCAATTCGGTGGTGACGATCAGATCGGAGTACATCGCAGCGCGGAGTTGAGTGCGATCATCCCGCTCTCACTCTCCCCATCCCAGGGGAGAGTTCACCCCGCAAGCTGTTGTAAGCTCCCACCCGGGCACCGCTCGCCAGAGCGCTCGTTCGTTTCACCTCAATCGGATTGGAATTCTCAACCATGAGTATCAAGGGCAAGGCGTACATCGCCGGCATCTATGAACACCCGACGCGCAAGGCCGAAGGCATCCCCATCGCGCAGTTGCATGCCGAAGTCGCCAAGGGCGCGCTGCAAGACGCCGGCCTCGGTTTGCGCGACGTCGACGCCTATTTCTGCGCCGGTGACGCGCCGGGCCTGGGCGGTCTGTCGATGGCCGATTACCTCGGTCTCGACGTGCGTCATATCGACACCACCGAGACCGGCGGCTCATCCTACATCGTGCACGTCAATCACGCCGCGCAGGCGATCGCGGCGGGTAAGTGCAAGGTTGCGCTGATCACCCTGGCCGGCAAGCCGCGCACCGGTGGCGCGCCGCCCGGACGTCCGCCGATGGCCGTGCAACCGCCGGATCTGCCGTTTGAATCGCCCTTCAAGCCAACGGTGTTGAATATCTACGCGATGGTCGCGCGCCGTCACATGCACGATCACGGCACCACCCCGGAGCAGCTCGCGTGGATCAAGGTCGCGGCCTCGCGACACGCACAACACAATCCCCATGCCATGCTGCGCGACGTGGTGACCGTCGAAGACGTCATCAACTCGCCGATGGTGGCCGATCCTCTGCATCGACTCGATTGCTGCGTGGTCTCCGACGGTGGCGGCGCGGTGGTGGTGGTCGCCCCGGAAATCGCCGCGCAGTTGCAGCGCCCCAAGGTGCGCATCATGGGCGCCGGTGAGGCCATCAAACACATGCGCGGTGGCGAAGTGGACTTGAGCTACTCGGCCGGCCAATGGTCGGCGGCCAAGGCCTTTGAAGAAGCGGGCATCAAGCCCGGCGACATCAAATACGCCTCGCTCTACGACAGCTTCACCATCACCGTACTCGTGCAAATTGAAGACATCGGTTTCTGCGCGCGCGGCCAGGGTGGGCGCTTCGTCGCCGATGGCGGCCTCATCTCCGGCGTCGGCAAGCTGCCTTTCAATACCGATGGCGGCGGTTTGTGTAACAACCATCCGGGTAATCGCGGCGGCATGACCAAGATACTCGAAGCGGTGCGTCAGCTGCGTGGAGAAGCGCATCCGGCGGTACAAGTAAAAAATTGCGATCTGGCGCTGGCCCACGGCACCGGTGGCTTTCTCGGCACCCGACACGGCAGCGGCACACTGATCATGGAGAGGGCCTGAGTCATGAGCGACAAGAACAAGAACACCTTCGCCGCCGACCTGGCGCTGGAGCCCTATTGGGAAGCGGCGCGTACAGGCCGTTTGTTGTTGAAGCAATGCCGTGGCTGCGGCAAGACCCACTACTACCCGCGTCCGATCTGTCCGTTCTGCATGAGCAGCGACACGCAGTGGCTCGAGGCGAGCGGCGCAGGCACCGTCTATTCATGGAGCGTCGAGCGACGCGCGACGCCGCCCTATGCGATTGCCTTTGTCACTTTGCCCGAAGGTCCGACCCTGCTGACCAATATCGTCGATTGCGACTTCGATACGCTGGCCATCGGCCAGCAGGTCACGCTCGCCTTTGAGACGCGTGAGGATCAGCCGGTGCCGGTGTTCCGGCCAATCTAAGACGTGAGCTTGGGTGTCCGCGCGATCACGCGTCGCGCGGAGATTCGATGAGTGCCAGAATCTTGCCGGCCAATAGGCCTTGGGAGTCAGCGATGAGTATCAGCTTTCACGATCCACGCGGCACCTCGCGCGTCACGGCCGAAGCCTACACTTGCAAAGCGAAGCTGGACGGCGCGCCGACCATCGGCCTCTTGGCGAACAACTTCCCCGATTCCGAAGTTTTTCTCGACGCAGTCGAGCGCGCGCTGGCAATGGCGCTTCCTTCAGCACGTTTCGCCCGCTATCTGAAACCGAGCGCCTCGGTGCCGGCCAACGCGCAAATGGTCGAACGCATCGCCACCGAATGCGACGCGCTGGTCACCGCCTACGGCCACTGAGGCAGCTGCACTTCCGGCACCGTGCGTGACGGCATTGCAGTGGCGAGAAAGGGACGCGCGGCGGTTGCGATCGTGACCTCCAAATTCCGCGTACAGGGTGATTTCGTCGCACGCGCTGAAGGCATGCCCGATATTCCGCGCGTTGAAGTGCCTCATCCTGTCGCCGGCAGCGGTGCCGATGCGATGATGATGATCGCTGCGCAGATCTGTGCCGAGATCATCACCAGGCTGCAACGCGGATGAGCGTCTTGCTTGAAGCGGCCGATCTCGATGCCGCGCAGGAACTGCTGCACGAAAGCAGCTGCACCGATGGTCTGCCGGTAGTTATTCCGACCGTCGACAAGGTCGCGCGCATGGTGCTCGCCAGTGGTCTTGATGGCGATATCGAACTCGGTGAAATGGGCCCGGCCTATGGTGCCGCCACCGTCGAGAAAGTTGCGGTGGCGGCGGTCATGGCCGGTTGTCTGCCGGACACTATGCCGGTGGTGGTCGCGGCCATACGCGCCATCTGTCAGCGCGCTTTCGATCTGACCGAGATGCAATGCACGACCCATTGCATCGCACCCCTCATCATCGTCAACGGCCCGGCACGCATGCATTGCGGTGGCTTCGCCTCGGGCTTTGGCCTCATGGGCCCAGGCCATCGCGCCAATGCCTCGGTCGGTCGCGCGCTGCGTCTGGCGATGATGAACATCGGCGGCGCGCGTCCCGGTATCTCCGACATGGCCCTCCATGGCTCGCCGACCAAGTTCGCGTTCTGCATCGCCGAGGACGAAGAGTCTTCGCCGTTTCCGCCGCTGCACACGAGCCTCGGTTATGCCGCGGCCGACAGCGTCGTGACCGTGGTCGGCGTTGCCAGCCCCCACTCCACTTTCTTCACCGGCGACGCCGACGATCCGGCTTGTGCTGAGGCCTTGCTCGATACCCTTGCCGCCGTGATCGCCAGCCCCGGCAATAACAACTCCCACCTCGGCGGCAAGGCAGCGGTGGTGGTGGTATTGAATCCCGACCACGCCGATGTTTTGCATCGCGGCCACTACGATCGAGCGCGCATTCAACAAGCGCTGGCAGCACGCGCCGTCACACCGCGCGCTCTTCTTGCGCGCCTCGATCCCAAGATGCTAGTAGGCAAGGAAGACATGATTCCCGCCGTGCGCGACCCGGCCAATATTCATGTGTTGGTGGCCGGTGGCCCGGGACTCTATTCCATGGTGATGCCGTCGTGGTGCGCGGGGCCGCACGGCAATATCGCGGTACATGAGGCGGTGGAGATCGCGCAGTATTGTGAATTACCGAGCCGCTAGTCTCGACGCATTCGTCAGTCGAGCCGCACCAGTCTCTCGGTCTTCAAGGGATCACGCTCGCCGAGAAACAATTCCAGCCAGCTGATGGGCTTGCCAGGTGAGCCCTGCGCCTCCTCCATCACCAACCATGCTTCAAGAATGTACTTGAGCGGATAGCCGTCCATGGCCTGCATGATCAGCCAGGCGCGCGCCCGTTTTGAGTCCGGCACAAAGGGCTTGCTCGGTTGAGCGACCACGTAAACTCGAGTGTCCAGCGAGAGCCTGTTGGCTTTGGACATCAGGGCACAGGCTCCATCAGTCGAACAAGGTGTCGTGTTTTCGAAAAATCAAAAAGGGGCCGCCCGGCCCCTTTGAAATTTTCGGAGAGAGTGGGATTTGAACCCACGAAGGGTATTAACCCTTGCCGGTTTTCAAGACCGGTGCAATCAACCCCTCTGCCACCTCTCCTGTCGGCGCAGTTTAGCAAAGGTCGGCGCGGGATTGGACTGATTAGGCTTATCCCCTGTAGG
>JAYWAC010000259.1:0-3810 GCA_043782755.1 Pseudomonadota bacterium
ATTGAGGATGATTATGCTGCTTGTGATTCTGATGGTCTCGCGATGCAGTCCGAAGGTAAACTGGATTTAGTCACTCGAGTCCGGAGCCGTAGGTTTTACGCTGCCGGATATCGCCCCTCGCCAGCCCCGCTATCTCGTTAACTCTTTGAACTCGTCGTTCGAGTCGAGTTTTTGAAACTTATCGTGGGTCCGCGCATATCTGAGATAAGCCCTGTCCTTGATCATTCGCAGGCGATTCAAGGTTCGTTGCTTATCGCCATCCGACAGATAGCAGTACGCCAAAACGTAATTGTTGTGGGTCTTCAGGAAGTCGTGTGGGTAGTTTGATGGGTTGACTGGGGTTAGAAGAGGGGGTGATATAGGTTTTTTTGCATTCCAGTTGATACCCGAAACTGCGAACATGTTCGCATGGCACTTTATGGCCCCCCCTGGCCGCCCTAGTGCCGAGGCCACGCGTCAGCCTCACGCGTTACCACGGGGTCTTTGCGCCGAACCACCGATTGCGTGAATAAGTGACGCCGGCCAGACGAGGCCGGCGCAAGGCTGAGACCGCCAACGAACTAGCGCCCGCGCGCCACGTGTCGATGACACGGGCGCAACGATTGAAGCGCGTGTTTAAGATCGATGGCCTGCAAATACTGATGTGGCGCGGTCAAGGTGTTCGCGAGCATCGACGATCCGGTCGTGATGAAGAAAACTCTCGATCATCTCGCGCGCCGGGCCGAGGCCGCAGCGCCCGCGTCCAGACCCTTCGCACGAGCGCCGCCGCAAAAAGAATTGCCGGGCCTGAAGGAACCAAGCTGGCAGCAGACCCTTCTCTGACGCATGGACGCGAGGCTGGCCTCACACCCGGCTCGGTGTTACTCAAGCCAGCGGGCCCGACAAGCCGCGATGTCCTCCAGACGACCCGCTCGATTCACACCGCTGACCCCGTACCGTGCTAAAACTCAGCCGCCTCTCATTCCGCCTGCCGATAGTAGAAGCGAAGGACACCACCGAGCCGCTCTCGACACTTAACATCGCCGTTAACCGAGGCACGCTCTGCGGTTTTAGGATGAGCCGACTGTCGAGCCCCTGCTGGTTACGTTCAGCATGATAGTACTCAACGTACTTCGCTACAGTTTTCCGAAGTTGGTGCTCACTCAACGGAATAATCTGAGAGAGGCATTCGGATTTGATAAAGCGGACAAATCGCTCTGCGTATACATTCAAATTCGGGCTTCGTACAGGCAGCTTCACTGTCTGGACTCCGACAGAGCGCAAAAGCAAGGTGAATGCTTCTGTAAAGAGCGGATCCCGATCGTGAATGAGGTATCGAGTTCGGTTCAGGTATCGAGTATCGGTGTCTGTGAGGCTAGGTACGATCTGCTGCCTCTAGCATCAGTCGGACTGTCGGACGATACCGGCCACGTCAACCTCGCGTGTTTTCAGGTCAATGATAAAGAGTACGAAATGCCGGACTAGCCCCGCGCGAGTGACTACCTCGACGCTAGAGAAATCAGTCGCGGCGATCGCACCCCAATGCGCCTTGAAGAAGGTCTTCCATGACATGTCCTTATTTCGCACCGGGGCATGATCAATGCCGTTGTCGAGAAGGATCCGTTTAACTGTGTTACGGCCGAGCTCATGGCCAAGGTTATAAAGGGCGCCGCAGATCCGGGTGTAGCCCCAGCTCGGGTTATCGCTGGCCATGCGCAAGACTAGCCATTCGATCTCAACGGACGTTTTGGGATGGCCAGTTCTACGCGATTTGCTGCCATCATATTTTTTGGCGATGACCCATCTCACGCCGCTTTCGCGACGAAGCAGAAACTTCGTCGCGATGAACCCCGTTGCAATGTCAGCCCTTCGCGACCACTCCACCGCGCAGCACGCGGCCTGGACGTGCGCCCGTCAGCACACCGCCTTGCTGCACAACCTCACCGCACACTAGCGTGGCGACATAGCCTTCCACACGCTGTAACAGACGCGGCATGTCGGCTGGCAGGTCGTAGGTGGTACGCGGTGCCGCCGCATGCAGGCGCTTGAGGTCGAAAAGATTAATGTCGGCACGCCGGCCGGGCGCGATCAGGCCGCGATCGGCAAAGCCGAACAGATCGGTATTGGTCTTGGTCAGTTTGTGAACGACCCGCTCTATCGGAATATGCAGCGGGTCGCCCGGCTGCGCATCGCGCGCCCAGCGCGTCAGCATGTAGGTGTGTACACCCGCATCAATAATGCAGCTGACATGGGCGCCCGCATCGCTCAAGCCCCAGGCGCTGGTCGGCCGGCCGGCCACCTGCGGAATTGGACGACCACCTGCCCGCGCGACGGATTCGCACTTAGACAGTTGGCGGCGCCATTGCGCCGATTCAGTGTTGTGCTGCAAGAGCAGGAACATGACCGGACAGTCGGTGCGTGTGACGATGCGCTCCATCATGTCCATGTTGCTGTCGAGCCCACGCGGATCTTCGCCAGCGATACCGGGATTGACGACCTCGAGCAGACCATGACCGCTTTCCTTGACCACACGCGCTAGCGCGACCAGTTCGCCCTCGCAGGCGAAAGTGCCGGGCACGGGGCGACCATCGGACGCGATGTGGAGAAGCCGACAGCGCCAGCCTGCATGGCGGACTTAACCATATCTGCCATGCGCGAAAGATCGTCAGCGGTGGCGGCTTCGTTGGCGGCACCGCGTTCGCCCATCACGTAGGCGCGTAATGCGCCGTGGGCGAGGAAGGCCGCGACGTCGAAGGTGCGCGGCACCGCGTCCAGCGCATCGAGATACTGCGGAAAGGTTTCCCAGTTCCATTTCATGCCCGCGCGCAGCGATGCGCCGGGAATGTCTTCGACACCTTCCATCAGGCCGATGAGGGAATCATGATTGTCCGGCGCGACCGGCGCGAAGCCGACGCCGCAGTTGCCTATCACGGCGGTGGTCACACCGTGCGAAAGGGATTGGGCGAGATCGACATCCCAGCTCACCTGGCCGTCATAGTGCGTATGGATGTCGACCCAGCCGGGCGCAACGACCAGGCCATCGGCATCGAGAGTGCGCGTAGCCTGCCCGGGTGCCTTGCCGACGGCAACGATCTTGCCGTCCTTGATTGCGATGTCCGCCACGAATGACGGGGCACCGCTGCCGTCCACAGCCAGTGTCAGTCGTTCATGATGCGCTTCACGTAGTCGCCAAATATTGGCTCGTTGGAGCTGTTGTTGCCAGAGGCCGGGCGGAAGATCACTCCTTTGCTTCTTTGCGTCGCGCGAGTCGGCGCCGAGGTCGGCGATGCGCAGCGGCTGAAGGTACCACGCCACAATCACGGCGCTGACGGCTAGGTTGATGCGGCTAGTGGGCGATGCTACATGTGGCAGATAAACGAAATTATCCGGGTAGAACGATTAGTATTCGAAATGTTACGGCCAACCAAACCTGATCGTCATTGATCTTCGAGTACAGCAATGTCGATCTCTTCCCGGCAAATTTGGCTGGGTCACTGCGCTATCGCAACCGATAGCTCGGCGGGATCTGGGCAATGCCAATATCCATGCTGATGTTCTCCCAAAATGAAGTATGTTGAGTTGCACTGAAAGCTGAACTACTAGATGAAAGCCGCGCTTCCCGGCTTACCGTGACCTGGCCGGCTTCAACTTCAACGAGAGCATGGTCAACGAAGCCCTGGTGCGGAGTCTCCATCGTGGCGACTTCATCGCAGAACGTGGTGTTGATTGGCGACACCGATTACGTGACATGATGCCCACCTTCCTATGTTATTGAAGATTAAGTCCCAGTTGATTCACTTCTGCTGTTAGCGGACCGGCAGATACTGTCCG
>JAYWAC010000260.1:0-3796 GCA_043782755.1 Pseudomonadota bacterium
GTATGGCGAAACCGATACCGATGTTGCCGCCGCTCTGGGAATAGATAGCGGTATTGATACCGACTAGTTCGCCACGCAGATTGACCAGCGCGCCACCGGAATTGCCGGGATTGATCGAGGCATCGGTCTGGATCAGATCGTCGTAGCCGGTGATGCCGAGCCCGCTGCGCGCCAGCGCGCTGACGATGCCCGAGGTCACGGTCTGGCCGAGACCGAAGGGATTGCCGATAGCCACCACGAAATCACCGACCCGCAGCTTGTCGGAGTCAGCGAGCCGCAGAGCGGTCAGCTTGGCGGCCTTGATCTTGATGACCGCGACATCGCTGTCGGGGTCGCTGCCCACCAGTTCGGCCTTGAAATTACGCCCGTCGCGCAGATTGACGGTGACCTTATCGGCGTTGGCGATGACGTGGTTGTTGGTCACGATCAAGCCCTGAGCAGCGTCGACGATCACGCCCGAACCCAGGCTCTGGGTCTTGCGGCTCAAGGGTTGGTCGGGAACGTTGAAGAAACGCCGGAAGAATGGATCGTTGAAGAGCGGGTTCAACTGCATCTCGACATGCCCTTCGCTGGCGATGTTGACCACCGCCGGCGTTACGTTCTCGAGCATGGGCGCGAGGCTGGGTAGGGCATTGCCGTCGATGGCGGGCGGCAGGCCGGCATGGGCGAGCAGGGTCCATAGGCAGGCGCCGGTCAACGCCAGGATTCTGAGCAAGCCGGGAGGGGGGGTCGGTTTCATGGGCGTCAGGGTAGGGGCGCGCCCGGGCGCTTTCAACGCCAACGTGCAAGACCTGGCGTTCAGACCCAATAGGATGCCGTCGTCATGAGCCGCGCGGTCCAACTCATGGCGCGCCGGACAGGAAAGGGCAGCGACGCCGCGCCGCGTATTTGCGCATCGTCGGCGTGGCGTTGTTCGTCGTCACGCATGGCCGCGACGATGGCCCGGCTCCGCAAGTCCTGGTCGGGCAGACGACCGAGATGACTTTCTAGATGAAGCACAACCTGCCGCTCGGTCTCCTCGACGAAGCCCAGGCTCCAGCGGTCGCCGCTCGCGGCCGCCATCATGCCGATGGCACAGGAGCCCAAGTACCACAGCGGATCGAGGCGACTGGTGTGGCTGCCGAGTTCGCCCAGTCGCTGCTGGCACCAGGAAAGGTGATCGCCCTCCTCGCGGGCCGCTTGCAGCAAAGCCTCGCGGTTCGTATCGTCCCGCGCCAGTGCGGCCTGGCCGACATAGAGGGCCTGGGCACAAACTTCGCCAGCGTGATTGACCCGCATGAGGCCTGCCGCCTGGCGCCGGGGTGCGCTGGCAAGCGGGCTGTCGGGTAGATCCTCACCAGGCATGGCACGCTCTTGATGGGCGCCGGTGCGAGTCGCTGCGCGCAGCAGAGAATCGGCGCGTTGGACTAAGCGATCGAGGTTCGAGTAGCTCCTCATCACAGGTTTGTCCCGAAATCATCCGCGCCGGCGCCTGAGAGTCGGCGAAAATGTGGCGGAATTACAGGGTTTTGCATTGACACTCCCGGCGCCCGTCCGTACCATTGCGCCTCTTTTTTCCGAACCAACCAGACGACCCAATGAAAACTTACACTGCGACGCCGGACACGATCAAACGTGACTGGTACCTAGTCGATGTCAATGACAAGGTACTGGGCCGTGTGGCGGCCGAAGTAGCCAAACGCCTGCGCGGCAAGCATAAGCCTATCTTCACTCCACACATGGATACCGGCGACTATATCGTGATCGTCAACGCCGAGAAGATTCGCGTCACGGGCAACAAGGCGAAAGGCAAGATTTACTACAACCATTCTGGCTATATCGGCGGCATGAAGGAAATAACCTTCGAGAAGCTGCTGGCAAAATCCCCCGAGACGGTCATCCACCGCGCTGTGAAGGGTATGCTGCCGAAGGGTCCACTGGGCCGCGCAATGCTGCGCAAGCTCAAGATCTTCAACGGTCCGGTTCACACGCATACGGCTCAGCAGCCGATCCAACTGGAGTTCTGAGCGCATGGCATACGAAGTTCTTTACAGCACCGGTCGTCGCAAGAGTTCCAGCGCGCGCGTCTTCCTGCAGCGCGGCAGCGGCAACATCGTCATCAACGCGAAGCCCATTGATCAGTACTTCGGTCGCGAGACCGGTCGCATGATCGTGCGTCAGCCGCTTGAGACGGTGAACATGGCCCACGACTTCGACATCAAGGTCACGGTCGAAGGCGGCGGTATCACCGGCCAGGCCGGCGCCATCCGCCACGGCATCACGCGCGCCCTTATCGCCTACGACGAAACCCTGCGCCGCCCGCTACGTGTCGCCGGTTTCGTGACTCGCGATGCACGCGAAGTCGAGCGCAAGAAGGTCGGTCTGCACAAGGCCCGCAAGCGCCCGCAGTACTCGAAGCGCTAATGGTACGGGCCGCACCGGCGGCCTATACTCAGCGACGAAGCTCGGGCAGGACGCTCGGGTCACGCTACACCGACAAGGAGGTCTTGGCATGGATGCCCTGCATAGTCTCAGCATCTGGAACCGCGCCTGCGGTTTCGCAATTCAAACTTACACCCTCATTCATCAGTGCGACGACGTCGTATTCCGCGAACGCATCACCAGTGCGAGTCTCGCGCTGGCGGCGCAGATCGCAGCAGGCTACGAACGCTCGTCGTTGCGACAGTTCGCGCACTTCTTGGAGCGCGCGCGCTCAAGTTGTGCCGAGCTGCGCACGCAACTCTATCTGGCTGCGCAACTTGATCTGATCACGCTGCAACGTTCGACCGAACTCATGCAAGAGTCGATAGAAATATCGCGTCAATTGCAGAGTTTGATCCAATGGTGTGAAGCGCAACCCGATACATCACCGACAGATCATCGCGCGTGGCGACAAGTTGCTGAATAGAATTCGCAATTCGGGCTTTATGCCGCCGCGATTCTGAATTAAGCTTGCGCCCTCTCATGGGGGATCGTCTAACGGTAGGACAGCGGACTCTGACTCCGCCAGTCTAGGTTCGAATCCTAGTCCCCCAGCCATTTCGTCGAATCACAGCATCTCACATCGTATCAAGACCCCGCAAAAGCGCTTATTTTTGCGGGGTTTTCTGCATCAGGTCGTCTCAGACCGAATCTTGATAGCGCGGCGCAAGCAGGGGTACGATCTAGGGGTACGGCAGCTACCTACTACGGAAAGTACCCCATATGCTGACAGACACCGAAATCAGGAAAGTAAAAGCCGACGGCAAGGCTCGAAAACTATTCGACGCACACGGCCTATTTCTGCTCGTGACACAAGGGACCGAGGGCGACACTCATAAAAGGTGGCGCTTCAAGTTCACATACCACAAGAAAGAGAAGCTGCTCGCTTTAGGCGTTTATCCGGCGGTGACGCTCGCCGAGGCACGCAAGCGACGCGACAAAGCGCGAGCCCTCCTCGAGCAAAATGTCGACCCTACCGCCGAGCGCAAGACCGAAAAGCGGGAAACGTCGCTGAGGCTTGGTAACACTTTCCGTGACTTGGCGAACGACTGGTTCGACACGAAGCGAGAGGGTTGGTCGCCGAGGTATGCCGCCGATACTCGGAAGTTTCTCGATCGCGAGCTGATAACAGAATTCGGGAACCAACCAATAACCGAAATTACTCCGCGAGATCTTCTGGCCGTTATCAGGAAGATTGAGCGCCGCGATGCACCGGCAGTCGCCGAAAAGGTGCTCAACATTGGAGGTCAGATTTTACGACACGGTGTTCTAACTGGATTGCTGAACAGCGACCCATCCCGCGACCTTCGCGGAGCGCTGAAGAGTCGGGAAGTTA
>JAYWAC010000261.1:0-26427 GCA_043782755.1 Pseudomonadota bacterium
CACGACGCAGGTAGAGCACTACCTCAGATAATCTCCGCCCACTCCAGCTTTGTATAAATCGTGGGGATCTCTCAGGGTCAGACTTCAGTCTGACATTCACGGGACTAGGAGTGAGTGAGATTAGCGAAAGAATGTCAGACTGAAGTCTGACCCACACAAAACATAGAACCCTGACAGCTCCCTCGTTGCCAACCCCTCGTCGCCCCGCTATGGTTTCAGCCGATACTGGGGAGACCGCTATGCCACTCAACTTCGATCCTTCCGCACTTCGCACGCGCTTTCACGAAGACGGCGCGGTCTTCCTGCCCGGCGTGCTCGATGCACCTACGCTTGAACTCGCGCGCGAATGTTTTGAATGGACGCTTGCGCATCCTGGCCCCGGTGCCGGTCCGGTCTTGCTTGGCACACCCGGCACCTTCTACCAAGACCAAGCTAACCCCGACAGCTTTCCGGCCTATCGCCATTTTCTGCGCGACACCGTGGTGGCTGATCTCGCGGCAGGCTTGTTCGGCTGCGAAAACATCTGGCTCATGTATGAACAGATCTGGCTGAAAGACGGCGCCGACACGCGTCGCACGCCCTGGCATCAAGACCTGCCCTATCTGCCGGCAAGCGGCGAACATCTGCTGGTCATGTGGACCAATCTCGACCCGGTCGAGAAGGACTATTCCTTGGAATTCATCCGTGGCTCCCATCGCGGCCCGCTGTACAACCCCAGCGCTTTCAATGCCGATGACGAAGCGGCGAATCTGTTCGACCCTGCACAATGGCCACCGCTGCCCGCCATAGAACAGGCGCGCGAAAATTTTACTATCCTGTCCTGGCGTATGCAGCCCGGCGATGTGGTGGCCTTTCATCCGGCCACGCTACATGGCGGCGCGCCGACCCGTGCCGGCGTGCGGCGACGAACCTTGTCGTTGCGCTTCTTCGGCGACGATGCCTGGGTGGCAGAGCGTCCGCATGACGGCATGGCCAATATCGATGGCCTCAAACACGACGACGGTGGTCGTCATCCGCTGAAGAAAATGGCGCTCGCCAGCCACGGCACGCCCTTCCGCCATGATGATTTCCCGCGCCTGCGACCCGTGGGTGCATGGCCGGCGTGAAACGCAGCAAGGCCCCACCGCCGGCGACCGCTCTCTCGCCGGCCGAACAGAAAGTGCGTTTCGAGCTGGCCTTCGCCGCCCATCGCGAAGGTCGCCTGCAAGACGCGGCCACGCGCTACGAAGAGATCCTCGCCGTCAGCCCCGATCACGCCGATACCCTGCATCTGCTCGGCGTGATCGCCAGCCAGTCGGGTCGCCATCACGATGCGGTGGCCTTGATCGATCGCGCGCTCGTGCAACAAGCCGACAACGCCGACTTCCATTCCAATCGCGGCATCGCCCTGCAAGGTCTCGGTCAACTTGACGCTGCACTCGCGAGCTACGAACGCGCCCTTGAACTGCGCCCCGCGTTCGTCGAGGCCGAGGGCAATCGCGGCGCGGTGTTGCGCGCACTGCAACGTCCCGCTGACGCCCTCACGAGTTACGACCAGCTCGTCGCGCTGCGTCCCGAGCATACCGATGCACACCTGCAACGCGCGCGCCTGTTGCGTGAACTTGGCCGTCGCGACGAAGCCCTCGCCAGTGTCGATGCGGCACTCAAGCGCGCGCCGAACAACGCCGAGGCCCACAACTCGCGCGGTGCGCTACTGCAGGAACTGCGGCGCTTCGACGAAGCGGTGACGGCCTATGACACCGCCATCGCACTGGTGCCCGGTTATGTCGCTGCCCACAGCAATCGCGGCACCGCCCTCATCGAACTGCGTCAATACGAACACGCGCTGCCCAACTTCGATCACGCTATCGCACTGCGTGATGATTTCGCCGAAGCCCATACTTGTCGTGGCGTGGCATTGAAGGAACTGAACCGCCTCGAAGCCGCGCTCGCCGCTCACGATCGCGCCCTCCTCATCGACCCGCGCTTGATCAAAGCCCATCTCAATCGCGGCGCGACCTTGCATCAGATGAATCGCCTCGACGAAGCCATCGCCAGTTACGACCGCGCGCTGGCGCTTGAACCCCACTCGGCCGGCGCCCATCACAACAAGTCGGTGTCGCTGCTGTTGAAGGGCGATCTCGCTGCCGGCTGGCCGCTTTACGAGTGGCGTTGGAAACTCGGCCCTGAGATCCTCATCGAGCGTCGCTTTGCCGCGCCACGCTGGACCGGCAACGAAGATCTCGCCGGTCGCCGCGTGCTGCTACACGGTGAGCAAGGCTATGGTGACACCTTGCAGTTTTGTCGCTATGCGAAGCTGGTGGCGGCACGCGGTGCGCAGGTGATACTGGAAGTCGCGCCGGCGATGGTCGCCTTGATGCGCGACGTGGAAGGCGTCTCGGAAGTCGTCGCGGGCGGTGAGCCGCTGCCGGAATTCGATCTCTATAGCCCGCTGCTGAGCGTGCCGCGCCTATGGGGCACGACGCTGGACAACATCCCGGCCAGCCCCGCCTATCTGCATGCTGACTCGACGCGGGTCGCCCACTGGCAAGCGCGCCTCGGTCCGCGCTCACGGCCGCGCATCGCGCTGGCGTGGCGCGGCAATGCCCAACATCCCAATGATCACAACCGCAGCATCCCGCTCGCCATGCTGCTCGCACATCTGCCGCGTGACTGCGAATACTTAAGTCTGCAGAAGGATCTGCAGGAGGGCGACGAGGCGACGCTACGCGCCCATCCCGAAGTGCGTCACTTGGGCAGTGAGCTTGAGGACTTCAGCGACACTGCGGCGCTCTGCGCGCTGGTCGATCTCGTCATCACCGTCGACACCAGTCTCGCTCATCTCGCTGGTGGGCTGGGTCGCCCGACTTGGCTGCTGCTGTGTTTCAGTCCCGATTGGCGCTGGCTGCTGGCGCGCAGCGACAGCCCTTGGTATCCCTCGTTCACACTCTATCGTCAGACCACAAGTGGCGACTGGCCAGCGGTGTTACGCCGCGTCGGTAGCGATCTTAGTGCCCGCTTCAGCACGCCCGAGATGATGCCGGTCACGGCGCCATCGAAGCGTGCCGCGCGTGAGGGGCTGCGGCCGATAGCCTGGGTGCTGGTCGCGAGCAATCACGGCACGCTGCTGGTCAATCGCAATGATCATCACCAGGTTGGTAACAGCGGCTACGGGGTCGGCTATCAATTGCTGAACACCTCGGCCTTCGATGCGCCTGAGGTCAACACCGCACGCAGCTTGTTGACACTGCGCCGTGGTCACCACGGCGATGGCGTGGTGGCGGTGGACTGCGGTGCCAATATCGGCGTGCACACCGTCGAATGGGCACGACATATGGATGGCTGGGGTGAAGTCATCGCCATCGAAGCACAGGAACGCATCTTCTATGCGCTGGCCGGCAACATCTCCATCAACAATTGTTTCAATGCGCGCGCCCTGTGGGCGGCGGTCGGCGCACAGACCGGCGTGATCGCCGTGCCGCAACCGGACTATCACCGCAGTGGCAGCTTCGGCAGTCTCGAAATCCGTCAGCACAAAGGCACCGAGTTCATCGGCCAGGCCGTCAGCTACGCCAGCGAAGATCTGCGCGAGACACGCCTCATGAGCATCGATGAACTGGCCTTGCCGCGACTCGATCTCGTCAAGATAGACATCGAAGGCATGGAGATCGAGGCCTTGCACGGCGCCGCGCACACCATCGCCCGCCATCGTCCGATGCTCATCGTCGAGAAAATAAAATCCGACGAAACGGCCTTGCGCACCCTGCTCGAGACCGCTGGCTACCGCTGCCTGCCCTTCGGTATCAACATCCTGGCCGTCCACGAACAAGACCCGGCACTCGGTGCCATCAACTTGAAAAAAAGCTGAACCCCAACCAGCGGCGACACGCATCCCATTGTGGCTACCATGCTCAGCGCCCACTACTCCCTGGAAGACCTGCTGGTAAGCGACACGGCCACTCGCCTGGATATCGATAACACCCCTGACGCTGCGGCACGAAATAATCTGGCGCGCCTCGCGCAGACACTCGAAGAAGTTCACACCGCGCTCGGCAAGCTGCCGCTTGTGATCAGCAGCGGCTACCGCTCACCGCGCTTGAACCAAGCCGTCGGTGGCGCCGCCAACAGCGCCCACCTGCTTGGTCTAGCTGTCGACTTCACCGTGCCGCACTACGGCACGGTGTTACAAACAGCGCAAGCGATCGCGCAGGCCGCTATTGCTTTCGACAAGCTCATCTTCGAGTACGGTCGCTGGGTGCATCTCGCGATTGCCGACAGCAGCGAACAAGCGCGCGGCAAGTTGTTATCGATAGGCGCCGACCGCGTTTACGTCGATGGCCTGCGCGAAGTCTGAGGTACTTACCCGGCCGAGCTGCGAACACTCGCGCAGCCGCGCGTCTTAGCGTCTGACAAGAGCGCCAGACTTCGGCGGCACTGCCTGGAAGTTATAACTGAAAATTAGCGCTAAATCGCCCCATGGAATGCAGGGGCGATTCATTGCAATCCGATAGGAAAGTGGGTAATTTTTCGGGTATTGCCGGTCCGTGCCCGGCATAAAAAGCGGGTACGACGGCGGAAACGGAGAACCGCTTCGTGCTTACCGATGCCCAGTGCCGCACTGCCAAGCCAAAACCCAAATCCTACAAGCTGCCGGACGGCAAAGGGCTCTACCTTGAAGTCAAACCCAACGGCGTGAAGGCCTGGCGTTATCGCTTCAAGCTCGCCAAGAAAAGCACAGCCAAAGAAAGCACGTTCGCCATCGGCGACTATGCGAGCGCACCCCATGGCGAAACGGCTGACGAAGCGCACGCTCGCCGCAAGGGTGGGCGCTTCACCTTGGCCGAAGCACGGGAAGAACGCACCAAGGCTCGCGCGATAGTGAAGCAGGATATCAATCCGGCCCACAGCCGCCAGTTGGAGCGCATCAAGCGTCGGCAGGAAAGCGCGACCACTTTCGAAGCCGTGGCCACCGAATGGCTGGCGTTGAAGGATTGGGAAGAAGTCACCAAGACCCACCGACGTGCCATGTTGAAGCGCGTGGTGTTCCCGAAGATCGGGGCGCTGCCGGTTAAGCAAATAACCCCGGCGCATGTTCTGGACGTGCTGACCACCGCCGCGAAGAAGAACGGACTGACCGTAGCGGCAGAAGCCAAGCGAACGATGGCTGGCGTGTTCGAACTCGCCGTCTCCACCCTGCGAGCCGACAGCGAAGAGTCCTGCCTGAGCAGCGTCCAGCTGCTACCCCGCCTCCGTGTCACAGCATCATCGTATGTAATGCGAATACTACCTTCGACCTTGTCGTCTCCTTTCGATCATTGATGTCGCTCGTTCCGATTCAATATTCCTATTGGGGTGCTGCTTGTCTGGTACGTGTTTCTGTTCGTCCCGAACGCCTCGGCGCAGCGGAAACTACAAGGAACTCGGGACACCACGCCCGATTTGTGCAGATTCGTCCATTGCTTGCCACGGCTACACCCGTTCTTGGCGTCGATGGCGCTTTCCTGTTGGAAGCCCTCCCATCGAGGTGAGCCATTGACCTAAGGCTCGGAGGGGCGCCTAAGCGGCACGGCGTCGCAGGAATCCCGCAAAGCGTGGGTTGCAAGAGATCGCCTTGTGCGATCCAGGATGACGACGGGTCAGGGACCCCGTCACTTGGGGTCGGCACTTGCGCCAATCACCATAAGGCGTTGATGATTGGGGCAATACGCGCATCGTCACTACTGGCTGGCGCCCGTAGTGACGATGCGACTGGCGCAGACGATGGTCGTTGCGTAGGGGGAGTACTGGCGCGGAAATCCGGGCGACCGTTGCCTGGATGACGCATTGCTACTGACAGTTATCTCCAGCCTTTCGGCCACCGGCTCTCAGGAGATCTGACCGGTTTCGGCTGTTCTTGCGAGCGGGCGATGCGCTGACGAGCATCAGTCGGGCTAAAGGAGCCACCTGTGAAATCACGTTGCAGACTGGTGCGTTATGGGCGAGTTCCCGAAGGCATCAATCTCCGACTGCGGCCCTGTGTCAGCACTGCTGACAATTGCGACCAATGCCAGCGGAACACAATTGCGCCGGTCCACTGCAGAATCGATAGCGATCGAAATTTTGCGCCATCACCCTAAGCACCAGAGGCACGCAACCATGGTCGATTGCGGCAGTGACGCCGTTGCGTCAGCAAGGCAGTCCGTCGAGGAACAGTGGTCGACGAGCAGCGCCACAATCGATCGGGTGCTGAGGAAATGAAGGAAGCCACCGCCCGCATCAAGATCAATAAGCTGCTCGAAGCGGCGGGCTGGCGCTTCTTTCCCGAAGGAGACACACCGGCCAACATTCGCCTGGAGCCCAGCGTCAACCTCAAGACGACCGATCTCGACGCGCTCGGCGACAATTTTGAAAAGACTACCAAGGGCTTTGTTGATTTCTTGCTACTCGACGCCAAGGGTTTCCCGCTCATCGTTCTGGAAGCCAAAGCCGAAGATAAGAATCCCTTGGTCGGAAAAGAACAAGCCCGCAAATACGCGCAGTCCCTGAACTGCCGCTTCATCATCCTCTCCAGTGGCAATCTGCATTACTTCTGGGACCTCGAACGTGGCAATCCCTATGTCATTACATCTTTCCCGACGCCGGAATCGGTCATTGGCTATCAAAAGGTCAAGCCCCATCCGGAACGTCTGACGGCTGAGCAAGTTGGCGACGATTACATCGTGCTCACCCAGCGGCCAAGCTATCGGCTTGCGGCGGAATGGAAAAATGAAGCAGAGCGCCCGAGCTATATCCAAGCCAATAAGCTGCGCTTTCTTCGCCCCTATCAGCTGAACGCTGTCCGCAGTCTGCAGTCTGCCGTCCAGGCGGGTAACCAAGAGAAACTCCGGAGCATTCAAATCCCCTTGCCGCCGCTGGAGGTGCAGAAGGAGATCGTGGCGGAAATTGAGGGCTATCAGAAAGTCATCAACGGCGCTCGCGCTGTCCTCGACAACTACCGGCCCCTCATCCCCATCCATCCCGACTGGCCAAAGCGTAACCTTGGTAGCCTCGCGGAGAATTGGGATTCACGACGCGTTCCCATAACGAAAGGCGACCGCAAGGAGGGTCCGTTCCCGTATTACGGCGCGTCGGGAATCGTAGATTACGTCGTCGATTTCATCTTCGATGAAGATATTCTTCTCATCTCCGAAGATGGCGCGAACCTGCTCGCACGCTCGACCCCCATCGCATTTGCGGTTTCTGGAAAGTGTTGGGTCAACAACCACGCTCACGTTTTGAAATTCGCAGAACCCGCGACCCAGAAGTTCGTGGAGGTGTATCTCAACTCGATTTCAATCGAGGAGTTCGTCACAGGGGCTGCGCAGCCGAAGATCAACCAAGAGGCGCTCAACAGAATTCCGATTCCTATTCCTGACGATTTCGCCACGCAGGAAGCAATCGTGGTGGAAATCGAAGCTGAGCAAGCCCTGGTCGCCGCGAACCGCGAGCTGATCACCCGCTTCGAGCAAAAAATCCAAGCCACCCTCGCCCGCATCTGGGGTGAGGACGAACCGGTTCTCGCGGAGGCGTGATGCATGAAAGAAGCATCCGACTTCACAACCGAGCTTGAGGCGAAGGTTGCCCAGCAGCTCAAGTCGCAGCGCGTCGGCTATCTCCTTGGGGCGGGTTCCTCATATCTCAACGGAAATGGCTATCCGCTCGCGTTCCAACTGTGGGACCTTATCAAGGGCTCAATCACCGATGCTGGTAAGCGCGGTGACATCCAGGCCAAGCTCGACGGCGGCGCAAATGGGATTGAACATGCCTTAGACCTATTGGATGCCCCTTCCTCGAAAATCTGATCGGCAAACTTCTCGAAGCCGAGCATTTCGTAAAACGGCACAGTCTTGTCCATGTCACGCACGCAGATATTGGCGTGCACCATCTGGCGGATCTGGATTGCTTTCAATATGGCTCTCCCAAGGTGTTGTTCGTGATACGACGATGCGCATCTTAGCGCGCCAGTCGAAGCGAACAATGGCCGCAGGACGACACAGAATTTAACTATACCCATAGCCCGTGGCCGGCCCATAATCGATCTGGCCGCCTCGCACTCAGGGAAGAACACCATGTCCGTCAAAATTGGCTCCGCCAAGGACGACGTCCTTATCGGCTTGCCCGGCACCGATTACCTGTTTGGACTGGCGGGCAACGATCGCCTCGAAGGACGGGGCGGCGCGGATGTGCTGTTCGGCGGCGATGGTCGTGACACCCTGCTCGGCGGTGCCGGCAACGATCAATTGTTCGGTGGCGCGGGCGATGATGTGCTGGTGGGTGAGCAAGGGCGCGACTTGCTGCGCGGCGACGCCGGCAACGATCGCTATCAGATCGACGACGCAGCCGAGATCAACAAGACCATTGCCGATGCCGGTATCGATACCGTGCTTGCCAGTATCAGCTACGTCTTGGGCGCGCAGCAGGAAAACCTCACGCTGCTCGGCAGCGGCGCCTTGAACGGGACCGGCAACCTCGGCGCCAATGTGCTGATCGGTAACAGTGGCAGCAACGTCCTGCTCGGCGGCGGTGGCAATGACGTCCTGCTAGGTGGTGGCGGCAATGATCGCCTCGACGGTGGTGTCGGCGACGACATACTCGATGGTGGCCAGGGCACGGACCGTCTGCGCGGCGGCGCTGGCAACGATGTGCTGTTCGCCGATTTGTCCGATGCCAGCATCGATGGCGGCAGTGGTAACGATACGCTGGTCGCCACGCCTTCCAGTTTCCGTTTCGATGCGATCACGCTCGCCCACGTGACCGGCATCGAAGTCCTGGACCTGCGCGGCGCAGGCGAAAATAACGCTGTTCTCACCGCCCGCCAGGTCGCGGCGATATCCGACACCGATGTCCTGCTGGTCCGCGGCACTGCCGATGACATCGTCAAGCTCAGCGACACCTGGCATGCCGCGGCCGACCTGCTTGCAGGCGATGTGACTTATCGGCAGTTCACCAACGGCGGTGTGGTGCTGGGCATCGAGTCCACCGTGCAGCTACTCACCGATCCGCAATTCGCGCTGTCGCTTTCGCTGGCGACGCTGAGTGCCAGCGACGGCTTTCGTCTCGATGCGTCGGCCTATGACTCGAGCGGCATCTCGCCGGACTTCATCGGCGATATCAACGGTGATGGCTTCGATGACGTGCTGCTGGGCGCACAGGACTCCAGCGCCCACACCGGCGGTGCCTATGTGCTGTTCGGCGGCGCCACCCCTTTCGCGCCGATAATCGACCTCGCGACCTTGAATGGCCACAATGGTTTCCATCTACAAGGTCCGCAACCTTCGCTATCGGTCAGCGGTGCCGGCGATGTCAATGGCGATGGCTTCGACGATCTGCTGATTGGCGCTTTCGGGTCGGCGCCAACGAACACTTATGTCGGCGCAAGCTATGTGGTTTTCGGTCACAGTGGCCCGTTCAGCGCGACGCTCTCACTCGAAACTCTCGATGGCAGCAACGGCTTGCGCGTCGATGGTCTGCCCGGGCCGTATCAAAGCGGTCGCACGGTTAATGGCGCCGGCGACGTCAATGGCGATGGCTTCGATGATTTCCTGATCAGCGCACCGCGTGCCGGTGATCTGGGCCACGGCGTCGGCGTGGGCTTCCTGGTCTACGGCAAAGGCACGCCCTTCGACGCGACCATGAGTTTGTCCACTATCGATGGCCATAATGGCCTACGTTTCGATGCAACGACGGCCCACGTTGGCTACTACGATGTCGCCGTCAGCGCCGGCGATCTCAACGGCGATGGCTGCGATGACATGGTCATCGGCGCCTGGCCGACCTATGTGCCTGGTGTGTTCCAGGGCGGTGGCGCAGCCTACGTCGTATTCGGCAGCGACAGTGCCCGGCCGGCCAACATTGAACTCGGCACGCTGGGCGGCAGCAACGGCTTCAGCGTCTATGGCCTGCAGAACAACGCCGGGCTCGGCCGCTCGGTCAGCACGGCCGGCGATTTCAATGGCGATGGCTACAGTGATCTGCTGATCGGCGCACCCAACACACCGGTCAATGGCAACTTCGGCGCTGGCACGGGCTATGTGTTGTTCGGTCATGCCGGCGGCTTCAGCGCCACTTTCGACCTCCATACCCTGAACGGCAGCAATGGCTTCGCCATCGAAGGCACGGCGCCCTTCAACCAGGCCGGCTGGTCTGTGGCGTCGGCCGGCGACATGAACGGCGATGGCTATGACGACATCGTGCTCGGTGCCTTGGGTGGCAATGGCGGTGCCATCCTCGACGAGAAGACCTATGTGCTGTTCGGCCACGCCGATGGTTTCAACGGCAGCATCACGCTCGACCATCTCGACAGCACGACGGGCCTGCGCATCGACGATCTGCCAGGCGATAATTATTTCGGTCAGGACCTCGGCCTCGGCGGCGATATCAATGGCGATGGCTTCGACGACATCGTCATCGGCGCGACTTTCGCTAACACCAACGGACTCCGTTCGGGCACCACGTTCGTCATCTATGGTCGCGATTTCGCTGGCGCGATTGCCTTACAAGGCGACGACGCCGACAACAGCTTGATAGGCAGCTCGGCCAACGAAGCCCTGGTCGGCGGTCGCGGTAACGACTACCTCGATGGCCGCACGGGTGACGACGGCTTGAACGGTGGGGCTGGCAACGATGTGCTGATCTACGACGCACTCGATCATCGCGTTGACGGTGGTGGTGGTAACGACACGCTGCGCATCGCGGGCCATGACGTCACGCTCGATCTGACCGCCGTGCCGTCGGCGCGTGTGGTCGGCATGGACGTGATCGATCTCACCGGTGATGGCAATAACGCGCTGCGCTTGAGTTTGTCCGATGTCATCGATATCTCCGATCACGCCGCGCTACGCATCGATGGCAATGCCGGCGACAGCCTGACCATGACCACCAGCGGCTGGAGTCGCGGCGCCGATCAAGTAGTAGGCTCGCAGAGCTACGCGAGCTATACCCATGGCGGCGCGAGTCTGTTGGTCGATGTGGATATCACGCAGACGATAGGCTGAACTCGAGCGTTGGCCTTCGTCGCCCTGTATCGTGGCACAGAGCGTAGACACCCGCCGACGGCAATAGCGCGGAACAATCGCGGCCGGTGTCGATGAGCCGATACCGAGCTACAAGCCTATGCCTAGGCATGGTCGTGCAGCCTCGTTCCTTGAGCTTGCCTTTGTGGGTCAGACTTGAGTCTGACATTCATGAACTGCCGGGGCTATCGGGGCTGGACGAGTGTCAGACTGAAGTCTGACCCACAATAGATAGGCACACAGAAAGCCGGCGGAGTATCCAAACTCCCCGCCCAGCAGCTGATCAGGTTCAGACCTGCACTCAATGTATTCGCGCACTCATTGCAGGACCTCACACCACCCCCATCGCCCGCAGTCGCGGCACGATCTCCACGCCGAAACGTCGCGTGTCGCCGAGAAAATCCATATAGCTCATGAGCACGCCGTCCATGCCGCGTTGATACAACTCGGCAATCTGCTCGGCAACGTCATCGGCCGTGCCCAGCAGGGGCAGAGAGCCCGCACCAAACGCAAAGGTCTCCAAGGTCTGCTGATTGAACGAACCGCTTTCCATGCCGAGGCCATCGGCCCAGTTGCGCACCGCGACGCCGTCCATCTGTTCGACCACGCGATCTTTTTCTGCCTGAGCTTCGGCGCGAGTCGCGGCCCACACCGGCAGCACCATGCACACCACCCGCACCGCGCGTCCGTAGGCACGCGCGCGCGCCTTGAAGTCAGCAGCCAGGGCCTCGGCATCGTCCATGCTGACCGGGCAGACGAAAGCCCAGTCGCACTGGCGCGCGACCATCTCGCGGGCGTCCAACGAAGTACCGGCATTGACGATGGGCGGATGCGGTCGGGCGGTCGGTTGTGGCATCACATAGCCACCGCGCACGGTGTAATGCTCGGACGTGAAATCAAAGCTGCCGGGTGCCTCGGTCCACAGGCCTTTCAGGATCTTGATGAAGTCTTCCGAGCGGGCATAGCGCTGGCCGTGTTCGAGCATCGCTATGCCCATCATGTCGAATTCGCTGCGATTCCAGCCGCTGACGATGTTGATGCCCCAGCGGCCGTTGCCGATGTGATCAAGGCTCGCGCCCATCTTGGCCGCCACCACGGGATTGAAGGCCGGCACGTGCACGGTCGAGAAGATCTGGATACGCGTGGTCGAAGCGAGCATGGCGGCGGCCCAGGTCATGGTCTCCAGCGACTTGCCGTGATAGTCGATATCACCGCCGATGCTGCGCCAGCGGCTGACGGGAAACAGGAAATCAAAGCCCGCCTCCTCGGCCGCCTGGCCGATGGCGCGATTGGCGGCGAAGGTCCAATCCGACTGATCGGCCTTGTAGTGACTGATGTTGGGGCTGTTGCTGACGGTGGGCATGAAGATGCCGAAGCGCAGACGATCGCGGCCGGTGGCTGGGGTGGCGTTCATGGGGATCGTGCTCCGCGCCTTCGCGCTTGTTCAAACCGGCGCCATTGTCGCGCGCCGCGTGGTGTAGAGGCACTCCCCCATAGTTCAGGCGGCTTGCCAGCGCTGCGCAGCCGGCGCTAGTCTGGCCATCACATTCGCGTCCGGGGAGAACGCATCATGGTGCAAACCGCCGAAATCACCGACCTTGATTTCACCGTCGAGGAAATGGAACGCAACGTCGCACGTTTCAAGCATCAGAAGAGTTCTGCCGAGGCCTTCCTCGACACTCGCATCCCCGGCCATGAACGTGAAATCTTCAGCATCATCGGCAATGGCGTGCAGGAAGATGCCACCATGCAACCACAGATCGCGCCGCAGGATTTCCATCTCGCGATGATTCGTTCCGAGCCCGGTAAGGGCGCGGCACTACATGCCCATCTGACCCAGGAAGTGTTCATGCCGCTGACCGGGCGCTGGTCCATCCACTGGGGCCCCGAGGGCGAGAAGGAAGTGATCCTCGAACCCTATGACGTGATCTCGGTGCCGGTGCATGTCATGCGCGGCTTTCGCAATGTCAGCAACGAAACCGCCATGATGCTGGCGGTGGTTGGCGGTCACGATCCCGGCCGTGTCGGCTGGCCGGCCTCGATGAAGGATGCGGCGCGCGCCGCCGGTCTGGTGTTGGACGACGAAGGGAATCTACGCGCTGCGGCTTCGATCTGAGCACGCGATGAGCGAAACCACCGCGCGCGCGCCGCTCAGCGCCGAGGAACTCGCGCGCTATGGTCGTGATGGTCAACTGACACCGAGCTGGCGTTTGTCCAGCGAGCGACTCGCGGCCATGCGCGCCGCGCTGGATCGATTGCTCGCGGTGCGCGGCGACCTGCGCCCGGATTTCATCGCCCTGCCGCACGTGCCTTGGGACGGCCCGGGCGGCATCGACATCGCGCGCGCGTTCTTCGATTTCGTCAGCGACCCAGCCTTGCTCGACGTGGTCGAGCAGATCATCGGCGCCGACATCGTGTTATGGGCTTCGGCGGTGTTCTGCAAACCACCCACCACGGGTCTGGAAGTGCCCTGGCATCAGGATGGGCAGTACTGGCCGATACGTCCGCGTGCCACCGTCACGGTGTGGATAGCGCTCGATGATGTCGGCGTCGACAACGGCTGCATGCGCGTCATTCCCGGCTCCCACCGGCTCGGCGAATTCAGTCATGAAGTCAGTGAACGCGAAGATCTGGTGCTGAACAATGTGCTGAATGATCCGCGCATTGATCTCAGCCGTGCGCGCAATGTCGAACTTGAAGCCGGACAGATTTCGCTGCACGACGTCGAGCTGGTGCACGGCTCACAAGCCAATACATCAGGCCGACGTCGCGCCGGCTATGCCATCCGTTACATGCCCTCGACCTCGCTCTACGATCGTGCGCTGGACATGGGTGGTGCATCGCTAAGCGCGCCGGTGGAATTCAAGCAGCGACCCATCTGGTTATTGCGTGGCGTCGACCGCTGCGGGCGCAATGATTTTTCCGTGGGGCATGTAGATTGGTGACCGCAAGCGGACAGAGCACCAGGCGCACAGCCATGCGCTTGGTGCAGCCACGCACATCGAGCCTCAGGCAAACTCGCCCTTCACCGCCGCCAGGAAGGCAAACGTGCGCTCAAACGCGCCACTCTCGGCCTCGGCGATCGCCGCATTGAAATCTGTCACGCCGCTATCACGTATGCGCCCGATCTCACGGCGCAGCGTCGCCTCGTCGCCGACCAGCGCTGCCTCGGCCGGCCCGCTGTAACCTTCTCGATCGAGCATCGCGCGATAGCTCGGCAACTGCCCGTAGATCTCGAGGTTCTTGGCAATGCCGGCGCGCGCTTCATCGACCTTGTTGGTCAGTACAATTGGATAGCCACCGATCACACGCGGCGCCGGGCGCCCTGCGGCAGCGGCGGCCGGCATGAGATGTTTGACGATGTGTTCGGCGATGGTACGCGGGCCGGTCATCCAAGTGCTGGTGCCATCGGCCAGACGACCAGTGAGGCGCAACATGTGTTCGCCGAGCGCGGCGACCACCACCGGGATATCGCTGACCCCCGGCACCGCGACCTGCAGATTGGCGACGCGGAATTCCTCGCCGTCGAAGTTCACCAGCTCACCGCGCAATAACGGCCGCAGGATCTGGAGGTATTCGCGCATGTGGCGTGCCGGCTGTGCGTAAGACAAACCCAGCATGCCTTCCACCACCAGCTTGTGCGATAGACCGATGCCGAGCACGAAGCGATTGCCGCTGAGCTGCGCGGTGGTCAAGGCCTGCTGCGCCATCGCCATGGGATGACGGGGATAGGTCGGCGTGACGGCGGTGCCGAGTTCGATACGACGGGTTTCGCGCCCGGCTACACCTAAGGCCGCGATCGCGTCGATGGAGCGGATGTGGGCCATCCACAAGGTGTCGAAGCCCGCCTCTTCGGCGCGTTGGGCCAGGCTCACGATGTCATCGACCGTGATGCCCTGCATGGATGCGCCGCTCATGAGTCCGAATTTCATCGTGGTGTGTTCCTGGATTGTGGGCGAGGGAAATTCACGCGCCGGAGTTGGTGGGTCCGACCGCAGTCGGACCTTGGCCATCGTAACGCTAAGCCATGCGCACTGGAATGAATGTCAGACTGAAGTCTGACCCACAAAGACTAGGCATCCTGCGTGTCGCGCACGCACGAATTCGTGACGACCTAGCCGCAGGTTGGTTACGATGCGGGTTCGGCCACGCGTGGCCCCGAGTCCAAAACATCGATAGTCAAACGATCACTCGCGCATGGATGGCCACGGCACCCGGAACGCGAACAGGGAGTTACCATGTTGCATCTCACATCTCGCCGTGCCCGTTACGCGCTGCTGCTCGTGCTCGGTGCGCTGCTCGCGAACCCGGCCCGTGCCGCCGAATGGATCTACACCGTGCAGGACGGTGACAATCCCTGGAATCTCACCGCGCGTTACCTGGCCGGCATCAAGTACTGGCCACGCATTCAAACCCTGAATCGGATCAATGACCCCGAGCACATTCCGCCGGGCACGCGGCTGCGCATTCCGGTCGAATGGCTGCGTCGCGTCGATGCCATCGCCAAGGTCGCGGCCGTACATGGCCCGGCCGAGCTGCGCGGTCATCGCGCCAGTCGCCCGCTGAACGCTGGCATGCAGTTACGCAGCGGCGACGTCATTCAGACCGGCAAGGAAGCCAATGTCACGCTTGAGTTCGCCGACGGTTCGCGGGTCTTGGTGCATGCCGAGGCGGAGTTGCATCTCGATGCCCTGGGCGGTTTCGAGAACACCGATTACTACGATACCCAGATCCATCTCACCCAGGGCCGCCTGGAGAACCTAGTGGCACCGCTAGGCAAAGGCCCCGGTCGTTTCGAGATCAGCACACCGGCGGCAGTGACCGCCGTGCGCGGCACGCGTTATCGCGTCAACGCGGCGGCCGACGCGACGCGCAGCGAAGTGCTGGCAGGCAAGGTCGCGGTCAGCACCGATGCGAGCGGGGTGGATGTCGAAGCGGGCTATGGCACCGTCGCGACTGCATCACAGGCACCCGTCGCGCCGGTGGCGCTGTTGCCGGCACCTGATCTGACCACGCTCGCGGCGCGCGTCGAACGCGTGCCGGTAACCTTCACCATTGCCACGTTGGCGGGGGCGAGCGCCTATCGATTTCAGATCGCGAGCGAACCCAGCTTCGATAGTCCCTTGTTCGATGGACGCGCCGAGAGCACCCGCCTGCGCGCGACCGATATTCCCGATGGTCATTACTTCTTGCGCGTGCGCGGCATCGACGCCAAGGGCCTTGAAGGCCTGAGTACCGATCACGCGTTTGAATTGGATGCGCGCCCCGAACCGCCGCTGTTGACCACGCCGGCGCCCGGTGGCGGCGTGCCCGAAGAAAGCCCGCAGATGAGTTGGGGCAAGAGCGCGACCATTCAACGCTATCACTTGCAGGTCGCGCGCGATGAGGCTTTCACCGACAAGTTGATGGACGACGACGCGGTCAGTGCCAGCCACGCCACCACGCCGCAACCGCTGCCCCCCGGCATCTACTATTGGCGCGTGGCCTCGATCACCAGCGCCGAAGGCCAAGGCCCATTCAGCGACACGCAGCAGTTCCGTCGTCTGCCACAGGCACCGGCCATGGAAGCGCCAGCGGTCGACAAGGAAAACATGAGCGTGCGCTGGCGCGCCGGCGAACCCGGCCAGACCTTCCAGTTCCAGCTCGCCACTGAAGAAAGCTTCGCGAAGCCTGTCGTCGACATGCACGTCGATGGCGCCGAAGCCAAATTCAAACGGCCCCAAGGCGGCGCCTATCACATGCGCGTCAAGACCATCGACAGCGACGGCACGGCAGGCGCTTTCGGTACCGTGCAGAAAATTGAAGTGCCGGCCAAGCCCGGCGCGCGTTGGTGGATGCTGGTCTTCCTGCCGCTGATCGCCCTCGCTTTGTGATCAACCTCCCGGCGCGTCTCACCGCCTGGTCGCGCAGCGAGACCGCCCGCCTGGCCGGTGCTCTGTGCGCGATCATTGCGGTGGCGGCGCTGTCGGGCATGCTGGAGCGTTGGGACAACGTCATTTACGACGCTGCCATGCGCCTGCAGCGTGGCACTGCGCCCGACGACATCGTGATCGTCGCTATCGACGATCGCAGTCTCAAGCAACTCGGACGCTGGCCGTGGTCGCGCCACTTGCATGCGCAACTGTTGGAACGGCTGACCCGTGCCGGCGTGCGCGGCGTCGGCTTCGACATCATGTTCGCCGAAGCCGCCAACGATGACGGCGGTGACACCCACCTGGCCGGTGCGATCGCTGCCAACGGCACGGTGGTATTGCCGGTATTTCCCGATCAGGAAAGCGCCGAAGGGCCCTTGCGCGAAGTGCAACCCTTGCGCGCCTTCGCCCAGGTCGCGGCCAAACTCGGTCACGTCGACACCGAACTCGATCGCGATGCCGTGATCCGCAGCGTCTACCTGCAAGCCGGCCTCGCCTCGCCGGTCTGGCCCACACTCGCGCTCGCCATGCTCGAACAGGTCGCACCCGACGACTGGCAGCATCTGCCTGGCGAGACGCGCGCGCTATTTCGTGGCGCGGCCACTGCGCAATGGCTGCGCGACTATCGCCTGCTGGTCAACTTCGGCGGGCCGCCGGGGCGCTTTCGGCAGTTGTCCTTCATCGATGTCTTGCAGCAGGACAGCGTGTTGAACAGTCTGCGTGGTCGCTTCGTGCTGGTCGGTGTGACCGCCGCTGGTCTTGGCCGCAGTCTGGCCACGCCCGTGTCGGGCGAGGCACAGCCGATGTCGGGCGTTGAATTCAACGCCACGGTGCTCGACAACTTGCACAACCGCAGCTGGATCACGCCGCTGCGTGGCGCGCTCTATGCGGCCGTGCTGTCCTTGTTCGCATGGGCGCCGGCACTGTTCTATCCGCGCTGTTCGCCACGTCAGGGACTGCTGGTGGCGAGTGCGCTGCTGTTGCTGACCTTGCTGACACCGGTGCTGCTGTTGCTTGGCGCGCAAGTGTGGTTCGCGCCGGCACCCGCGCTGTTGGCCGGCATCTGCAGCTATCCGCTGTGGAGCTGGCGACGGGTGGAACGGGCGGCGCGCAGTCTGCGCCGCGAGAAGGAACTGGCGCGCGCGACCTTGCACGCCATCGGCGACGCCGTGGTAACGACCGACCACGATGGCGTCATCACCTATATGAACCCGGTAGCCGAAGCCTTGAGCGAACAAACGCGCCGCGACGCCGAAGGCCGCCATATTTCCAGTATCTTCTGGTCGGCGCAGGAGTCCGAGCGCAACAAGGCGCCGGTCATCATCGAACAGGCCTTGCGCGAGAACCGTTCGGTGCGTTTGCCGTCCTATGCGCTGCTCAACAAACGGCTCGGTGAAGCCTATGCAGTGCGCATCACCGCCAGCCCGATAGTGGCGGATGACGGCTCGCGTCAGGGCGCGGTGATTGCTTTTCACGATGTCACCGAGAACCTGTCGCTGTCACGCCAGCTTGCCCACCAGGCGACCCACGACGCCCTCACCCACTTGCCTAACCGCGAGTTGCTGGTCGATCGCGTCGCGCAAGCGATCGCCGCAGCGCGTCGTGACGGCGACATGCTGGCGGTATTGTTCCTAGATCTGGATGGCTTCAAATATGTCAACAACAGCCATGGTCACGCGGTCGGCGACGCACTGCTGGTCGAGATTGGCGAACGGCTGAGTCATGCCGCCCGCGCCCATGACACGGTCGCGCGCTGGGACGGCGACCAGTTCGGCATACTCTTGACCGGTATCGATCACGCCGGCGCCGCCGGCGAGCAAGCGCGACGCTTTCTCGATGTCGGCAACGAAGCCTACGCGCTCGAACATGACGACATTCACATCACCGGCAGCATCGGCATCAGCGTCTACCCGCGCGATGGCGAGGATGTCGAAAGTTTGTTCAAACATGCTGACGCCGCACTCCATCGCGTCAAGCAACGTGAACGCAATGGCATCGGCTATTACGACCAAACCTATGACGCGCGCGCGCGTCACCATCTTGAGGTCGCCAATGCCCTGCACCACGCGCTGCGTCACAACGAATTCGAACTCTACTACCAGCCGACCCTCGCGCTAGCCAGCAATCGGGTGGTCGGCGCCGAAGCGCTGTTGCGCTGGCATCATCCCGAGCGTGGCCTGCTGTTGCCCGGCGAATATGTACCGGTGGCCGAGGAATCGGACCTCATTCAGCACATTGGTGACTGGGTATTCCACGAGGCCTGTGTGCAGGCCCGCCAATGGCAGCTGGCCGGGCTGTCGCTCAAAATAGGTATCAACGTCTCGGCGCGCCAGCTCGCCCACGACGGCTGGCTGGCCAAGGTCAAGGCCACGCTCGCAAGTTCCGGGGTCGACCCCCATAGCATCACACTGGAAATCACCGAAAGTGCGGTGATGCACGAACGTGAACGCGCCGGCCACCTGTTGCAGGCGCTGAAAGGTCTGGGCCTGCGTATTGCCAT
Source organism: Pseudomonadota bacterium (assembly GCA_043782755.1). Lineage (GTDB taxonomy): Bacteria > Pseudomonadota > Gammaproteobacteria > JADJYF01. Next base: position 19,422 of record JAYWAC010000261.1, read on the forward strand.
CGACGATTTCGGCACCGGCTATGCCTCGCTCGCCAACCTCAAGCAACTGCCGGTCGACCAGGTCAAGATCGATCAGTCCTTCATTCGCGATCTGGTGACCGATCCTGGCGACGCCGCCATCACCCGTGGCGTCATCGCCATGGCGCACAGCATGCAGTTGTCGGTGATCGCAGAGGGCGTCGAGAACGATGCCCAGCTCGCATTTCTACGCGCCCATCAGTGCGACGAGATGCAGGGCTTTCATCTCGGACGGGCCATGCCGGCGGCAGAACTGCTGCGTTGGATAGGCCTGCGCGAAGCACAGACTGCGACCACGATAATCCCGCAAGACGACAGCGCAATCGTGCCGCGTCTGCACTGAGGGTGCGCAGCGCCGTCGCTACGCTGACTGTTCGAGTTCCTGCTCTAAACGCTCGAGTTCTTCCTGGCGTTCCAGCCAATCGGTCTCGAGATCCGACAGTTGCTGCTGCAAGCGCCCGCGCTGTTGCAACAGTTCGGTAAGCTCCACCTTGCGCGCCGCTTCATACAGGGCGCTGTCGCCCAGCCGTGCTTCAAGTTTGGCCAGTTCGCTCTGGCTCTTGGTCATCGCTGCTTCCAGTTTCTTGATCGCGGCGCGCGCCGGCGCGATCTGGGCACGACGCGCGGCGGCCTGTTGGCGGGCTTGCTTGCCGCGCGCGGCGCTGGTATTGGCGTCGTTGTCGGTGCCTACGACATCGGCCACTGCGACGCGATCGCGTTGCTGCTGATGTCTATAGTAATCGTCGAGGTCACCGTCAAAGGGCTGCATGCGTCCATCCTCGATGAGATGAAATTCGTCGACGCAATTGCGCAGCAGATAGCGATCGTGGGAGACCAGCACGATAGCCCCAGCGAATTCCTGCAGCGCCAAGGTCAAAGCCTGGCGCATTTCCAAATCGAGATGGTTGGTCGGTTCGTCGAGCAACAAGAGATTGGGCTGCTGCCAGGCGACTAGCGCCAGCGCCAGGCGCGCCTTCTCACCGCCACTGAAGGGACGGATGGGACTCAAGGCCGCGTCACCGTGGAAATCAAAGCCGCCCAGGAAGTTGCGGATCTTCTGCTCCGACGCTGCGGGACTCAGACGCTGCACATGCAAGGTGGCGCTAGCGTCGAGGTCCAACACTTCGAGCTGTTGCTGGGCGTAGTAGCCGATGCGCAGATGCGTGCCCGCTGTCAGCACACCACGCAGCGGCGTCAATTCGCCCATCAGAGTCTTGATGAAGGTCGACTTGCCGGCGCCGTTAGCACCCAACAGCCCGATGCGCGACCCGGGATGGAGATTGAGCTTGATATCGCGTAACACAGCGTGGCCGTCATAGCCGACCGCCACATCGTTCAGGCTCAATAGCGGGTCGGAGACTTTGTCCGCTTCAAGAATGCGGAAATCGAAAGGCGAATCGACGTGGGCCGCCACCACGGTCTGCATGCGCTCCAGTTCTTTCAAGCGACTCTGGGCCTGACGTGCCTTGGAGGCCTTGGCGCGGAAGCGCCGCACGAAGGCTTCGATCTCGGCCACGCGGGTCTGCTGACGCAGATACATCTGCTGCTGCTGGGCCAGGCGCTCGGCGCGCTGTACTTCAAAGGCAGAATAATTGCCTCGGTACAGACGCATCTCCTCATGCTCGATGTGCACGATGTGGGTCACTACCGCGTCAAGAAAATCGCGGTCATGGGAGATCAACAGCAACGTGCCCGCATAGCGCTTCAGCCAGTCCTCCAGCCAGTGGGTGGCATCGAGATCGAGATGATTGGTCGGCTCGTCGAGCAGCAGCAGATCGCTAGGACACATCAAGGCCTGGGCGAGATTGAGACGGATGCGCCAGCCGCCCGAGAATTCGCTCACCGGCCGCGCGCAATCAGCCTGGCTGAAGCCCAATCCATGCAACAGCTGAGCGGCGCGGTAATGGGCGTTGTAGCCGTCGATGTGATCGAGTTCGGCGTGGGCGGCGGTAATGCGCGCATCGTCGCCGGCCGCTTCAGCCTCGGCCAGGGCACGCTCATAGGTGCGCAACTGCTGATCGCCGTCGATCACATGGTCGAGCGCACTGGCGACGGTCGCGACCACTTCCTGGGCCATGTGCGCGATGCGCATATTGCTCGGCAGCCGCACATTGCCCTGGTCAGGACCGAGTTCGCCGAGCAGCAACTTGAACAGCGTGGTTTTGCCGGTGCCATTGCCGCCGGTGATACCAACGTGCTGGCCGTCATGGATGGCAAGCGTGGCCTTATCGAACAACAGGCGGCCGCCACGCCGCACCGCTAGCGCGTCTAGATTTAACATTGGCCGGCAGTCTAACAGCCTCGCCCGCAGGCTAGTCGCCCCCGGCCATGCGACGCTCCTGGCTTCACCATTCCGCCGGCAGCTTGCGGTGGATGACGATGCGATGACGACCCTGGGTCACATAGCCGCCGGTCTTAAGGTCGCTGAGGATGCGGCTCACCATCTCGCGCGAAGCGCCGATGCGCGCCGCGATATCGGATTGGGTCATGCGCCCTTCCACTACCCGCACACCCTCCTGTTCGACCGCCAGTTCTTCCAGCATGCCGCGAAAGCGGCCATAGACGTCTTGCAGCGCGAGGCTCTTGACTCTCTCGGTCAAGACCCGCACCCGATTGATGAGCTTGCGCACGAGATGCATGGCGAATTCCGGGTGGGTGGCAAAGAAGCTCTCCAACGACTCGCGCGGGATGATCATGAAACGCGACGGTTCGAGCGTCATCACCGAGGCTGAGCGCGGCCCGCCATCCAAGGTCAACTCGCCGAAATATTCGCCGGGCCCCTGCACATTGAGCGTGACTTCCTTGCCCTTGGGGTCGGCGAGGAAAATACGCACCCGTCCTTCGAGAATGATGTAGATGGCATCGGTCGGATCGCCTTCATTCACGATCACGCTCATGCGCGGAAAGCTTTTGGTGACGGCACGCTCCGACAACGCCGCGAGCTGGCTGGCGTCGAGTCCAAAGGAAGGGATCGTGTTCGCGCTGGACACTGCTGCTACTCCGCTGTTTGACCTGTGGCAGTTTAGCATCGCTTGCGCGCACCACTAACGACCAGCGCACACGCCGCGAGCAGTACCCCGCCTCTGTGTCATCGCCGTCCTTAGATGGGCAAACTGCACGGCTTTTCGCTTTCCTGTTCGAAGTCGAAATGCACGCATCAAGTCGCGGCCGCGAGTTCGCGTCGCATGCCACATCTGCGTGCTGTCGCGTTTCGCACAACAAACATCACACCGTTGTCGCGTTCATCCCCGTTTTCGTGCGCACGCCGCAATAGCGGCCCACTTCAGTGCAGCACGACCTGCATGCATTGCGTGCCTTGCCCTTAAGCGAATGATTTTCATCGCCTTCGATGCTTGGCACGAAGTTCGCAAAAGTACACCTGCCCGGACAGGCTCAATGCAAAGCACGATGACCTCTGAAGGAGACTCTCAATGACCAAGTGCAAAGGGCCTATAGCAGCCTTATTGACTGGTGGGCTGCTGCTGTCGGCGGCAATGGCAAACGCGGGCGGCAAGATAGCTATCGATGACACCAAGTGGATTAGCGTCGGCGCCGGCGCGCGCGGTTCATTCACGGCCATGGAGGATAACGCGCCCAGTGGTGATTGGGGCACGGACTTCAACGCCGACAGCGCACGTATCTACGTCAATGGCCAAGTTCATCAATACATCAAGTTCGAACTGAACACCGAATGCGTGTTCTGTGGCAACAGCGCACTGGAATCATTCCACCTCCTCGACGCCATCGCCAAGTTCGAATTCTCGCCTTACCTAAATATCTGGGCAGGACGCCTGCTGGTCCCTGCCGAGCGCCAAGAACTGAACGGTCCCTACTATTCGACCACCTATGACGCCTACAAGACGCCCTTCGTGTCATCGGATTTCAGCGTCAAGTTCGGCGGCGGCGGTGCTGGTGTATACGAGCGTGATCAAGGCGTGAACATCTGGGGCGCGGCTGGCCCCGGCGGCGCGCTGCAATACGTTTTCGGCGTATTCAACGGTCTGAAATCGACGGCGGGCGCCGGCCCCAACCAGGATGACAACCTGCTTTACGCCGGTCGCGTGGCCTACAACTTCCTCTCGGTCGAGAAGAACCCGGGCTACTACACCAGTGGCACCTATTACGGCACCGGTGGCGACATCTTGACCGTGGCGATCGCCTTCCAGTATCAGAAAGACGGCGCGGGCTCCTTCCTGCATCCAGGCGATTATCGCGACTTAAGCACTGACGTGATCTTCGAGAAGGTCCTACCCGGCAAGGGTGTGGTGACGTTCAACGGCGAGTACAAGAACTTCAAATCCGACTACGACGTTGCGGCATTCGCCGATCCGGACTGCTTCTGTCAGTTCGACGGCGATTCGTTCTCGGTGGTTGGTTTGTACATGTTCCCGCAGATGATCGGCATCGGGCGTATTCAGCCCTATATCCGCTATTCCGCCATCTACCCCGACGCCAGCGCGAACCGCAACGAAGTCGAAGGCGGTGTGAACTACATCATCGACGGCCACAACGCGCGCATCTCGCTGTTCTACCAACACGGCGATATCGCGAGCAAGGGTTTGACCAACTTCGCGCCGACCGCCGCAGGTGCTGAGATCGACGCGATCAAGCTCGCCTTCCAGCTGCAGCTTTAAGCGCTACAACGCTATCTAACACGAGGGAAACAACTCGATGAAATTATCCATACGCTCCCTGCTGACCTCCATGGTCGCCGCCTTGGTGGTGTCCACGACGCCTGTCCGGGCTGAAGACACCATCAAGGTCGGCGTCCTCCATTCACTATCGGGCACCATGGCGATCAGCGAAACCACGCTGAAGGACACCATGCTGATGTTGATTGACGAACAGAATAAAAAAGGTGGCCTGCTCGGCAAGAAACTCGAAGCGGTAGTGGTCGATCCGGCCTCCAACTGGCCGCTGTTCGCCGAGAAGGCGCGCGAACTGCTGGCCAAGGACAAGGTTGCGGCGGTCTTCGGCTGCTGGACCTCAGTGTCGCGCAAATCCGCGCTGCCGGTGTTTGAAGAACTGAACGGTCTGTTGTTCTACCCGGTGCAGTATGAAGGTGAAGAATCGTCCAAGAACGTGTTCTACACCGGCGCGGCGCCGAATCAACAGGCCATCCCGGCGGTCGACTATCTGATGAAGGATCTCGGCGTGAAGCGCTGGGTGCTGGCGGGCACGGATTATGTCTATCCGCGTACCACCAACAAGATTCTCGAAGCCTATCTCAAGGCCAAGGGCGTGGCCGATGCCGACATCATGATCAACTACACGCCTTTCGGTCATTCCGATTGGCAGAGCATCGTGTCCGACATCAAGAAGTTCGGTTCCGCCGGCAAGAAGACTGCGGTGGTGTCGACCATTAACGGTGATGCCAACGTGCCGTTCTACAAGGAGCTCGGCAACCAGGGCGTGTCCGCCGCAGACATTCCGGTGGTGGCGTTCTCGGTCGGTGAAGAAGAACTGTCAGGTATCGATACCAAGCCGCTAGTCGGCCATCTCGCTGCCTGGAACTACTTCATGAGCATCGACACACCGGAGAATGCCGCAGCCATCAAGACCTGGCATACCTTCATCAAGAACGACAAGCGCACCTTCAACGATCCGATGGAAGCACACGTCATCGGCTTCAACATGTGGGTGAAAGCAGTCGAGAAGGCCGGCACTACAGATCCGACGGCGGTACAGAAGGCCATCATCGGTGTAGAAACGCCCAATCTGACCGGAGGTATCGCCAAGATGCTGCCCAATCACCACATCACCAAGCCGGTGTTTATCGGTGAGATTCAGGCCAACGGCCAGTTCGAAACGGTGTGGAAGACCGACGGACTGGTGCCGGGTGATGCGTGGTCCGACTTCCTGCCGGACAGCAAGATCATCGAGGCTGACTGGACTGAGAAACTCAATTGCGGCAACTACAACACCGTGACCAAGAAGTGCTCGGGCCAGAATTACAAATAAGTTGAACCCCTGTCGTGCCCCGATGGAACGCGCAAGGATGCGCGACCATCGCGGCCACGGCTTTCATTGAACGCAAGCCTAGTGCCATTGAAAGGTCCCATGTCCCCTGCTCACTCTTTAGGTTCGTTGTGGCGCTGCTTGTTGGCTAGCGGCCTGCTGCTCATCGCGATCCACGCCCGTGCCGACCAAGCCCCGCTACCGCTGGCAGCCTTGCAGGGTTTCGATTTCACGGCCAAAACCGCCGCCATCACCACCATTGCCGAGAGTGGCTCGCCGCGTGCGGCCATCATCCTGAATGCGCTGCTCGATGGCCGCCTGCTCGCGCGCAAATCCGACAGCCGCATGGTCATCACCGCCAACACCGATGCCAAGACCGCTATCAGTGACGCGCTGGATGGCACCGACCTCGGCAGCGAAGAACTCATCAATCTCAAGAAAGTGTTGATCAATAACCAGCTGCGTCTGGTGTTGCGTGGCGCCTTGGCGCGACTCGGCCTTAAGCTTCCCGATCGTGCCGCGCGTCTCGCCGCAGTCGAATCCCTGGCCAGTGACGACTCGCCCGGCACGTTGACAGCGTTGAACGAAGCGCTGCCCAAGGAACAGGACGACAGCGTGCGACGCGCCATGGCAGTGGTCATCGCGCTCGCCAATATCGCCGATGCCGATGTGGAAAAACGTCTGGCGGCGGTCAAGACCGTCAGCGGTAGCATGCTCGGCGAAGTGCGCAATCGTCTCGCTACCCTGGTCGCGAAGGACGCCACAGGCAAGCCACTCGAACCTTCGATGGAGGTGCGCGTGGCGGCCTCAAGCGCGATACGCGAGATCGATGAACGTCGTGCTCACTTTGAATTGATCCAGACGATCTTCTTCGGCTTAAGCCTGGGCTTCGTGCTGGTGCTAGCCGCCACCGGTCTCGCCATCACCTTTGGCGTGATGGGCGTCATCAACATGGCCCATGGCGAAATGATGATGCTCGGCGCCTATACGACTTATGTCGTGCAGCAGGCCTTCCCGCAATACCTTGAAC
>JAYWAC010000262.1:0-3763 GCA_043782755.1 Pseudomonadota bacterium
GGGTCAGACTTCAGTCTGACATTCGATGGATCTTCTCTGAGATAGACGGTGGAAAAGAATGCCAGACTGAAGTCTGACCCACAAAGACAGCGGGTGAGATATCCGTTGGCCCCTTCACGCATCTGCGCACGGCGCGCAGATGACGATGACAGCGTCTTTCATGGGCTCTAGATGGAGTCCTGGCGTCGCGATTCAAGCGCGATACCCGGCCCGCGCGAACTTCGATAGGATGCCTCAGCCGTGGCACGTCCCAGCCCCGCCGCGCGCCGCGCCCAGCCATGGAATATCAAGTGAGCACAAGCTTCCCGCCACGTTTCGCCCCGCGTCCCGCGAGCATCACCGCGTGAGTCTTGCGCCTGCTGCTGACTGCGCGCCGGACGCGCCGAGCTTTGGCGCGGCCTTGCGCTATTGGCTGCACCTCGGCTGCATCAGTTTCGGTGGCCCTGCCGGGCAGATAGCCATCATGCATCAGGAACTGGTGGAACGGCGGCGCTGGATCTCCGAGGGCCGTTTTCTGCACGCACTCAACTACTGCATGTTGCTGCCCGGCCCCGAGGCCCAGCAGCTTGCCACCTACATCGGCTGGCTGCTGCATCGCACACGAGGTGGCATCGCGGCCGGCACGCTGTTTGTGCTGCCGTCCTTGCTGCTGCTGATCGCATTGTCCTGGTTGTACGTGAGCTTCGGCACGCTGCCGCTGGTGGCGGCGGTGTTCTACGGCTTGAAACCGGCGGTCACTGCTGTCGTGGTGCAGGCCGCCCATCGCATCGGCACCCGTGCGCTGGCCAATCGCTGGTTGTGGGGATTGGCGGCGGCGTCCTTTATCGCCATCGCGGTCTTGCATGTGCCCTTTCCTTACATCGTGCTGGCGGCGGCAGCGAGTGGCGCCATCGGCGGACGCTGGGCACCAAGCTTATTCGCCAGTCGTGCCGCCCATGCCGCACGTCAGGCGAGTTATGGCCCGGCCTTGATTGACGACCACACGCCGCGTCCCGCTCATGCGCACTTCCGCTGGTCGCGTCTGCTGACGGTGGTGCTGATCGGTGCCGTGCTATGGGCCGCGCCCATCGCTGGTCTTAGCGCATGGCGCGGGGCCGGCGACAGCCTGACCCACATGGGCTGGTTCTTCACCAAGGCTGCGCTCTTGACCTTCGGTGGCGCCTACGCGGTCTTGCCCTACGTCTATCAAGGCGCGGTGGTGCATTACGGCTGGCTGACACCGGCGCAGATGATCGACGGCCTGGCGCTGGGTGAGACCACGCCCGGGCCGCTGATCATGGTGGTGGCCTTTGTCGCCTTCGTTGGCGGACATGGCGCAACGCTGCCGCCAGGCACCTCGCCCCTGGCCAATGCGATCCTGGCCACGATGCTGGTGACCTGGTTTACCTTTCTGCCGTCCTTCCTGTTCATCCTGGCCGGCGCGCCGCTGGTGGAATCGACGCGTGACGCACTGCACTTCACTGCGCCGCTGACCGCCATCACCGCCGCCGTGGTCGGCGTGGTATTCAGTCTCGCGGTATTCTTCGCCCATCACACGTTCTGGCCGGCGGGCCTGGATCAGCCACCGGACTGGCCGTCGATAGTCCTGGCGCTGGTCGCCTTTACCGCACTGTTCCGTTATCGCATCGGTATCGTGCGTGTGCTGGCTGCCTGTGCGGCGGCCGGCATCGCTAGTTCGTATCTGTTTTGAACGCCGGGCCAAGATTTGATTACGACCCCGCATGTCATGGAGTTTCCCGCAATGAACCAAGCCGCTCCCTCCAATCCTGAATCTGACGACGATGTGGTCGGTCTGATGGCCGACAGCGCCGCCGACTTCTGCGCACGCGCTCTGCCGCGTACGCGTCTGCGCGCACTGCGCGGCGCAAGCCCGGCCTTTGATCGCGTGCTGTGGAAGCAGATGGCCGAACTCGGTTGGAGCGGTCTGGTGGTACCTGATTATTGCGGTGGTCTCGGCGCGCCGAGCGCGGCACTGATGGCGGTGGCTCGGCAGCTCGGCAGTGTGGCGGCACCGGAGCCACTGCTCGAAACCGCCGTCGCGGCGGCTGCGCTGTTGAGCGATATCGCGCCTGATGATGTGTTGCTGCCGGCGCTGTTATCCGGCACGCAGGTGCTGGTCGCGGCGCTCGCCGAACCCTCGGAGCAACTCTTCACTCGTCTGCACGTGCGCGCCGGCACCCAGGCTCACACCATCAGCGGCATGCTGAGCAACCTGCCTCTCGGTGCCGATGCCGATGGCTGGCTGCTGCCGGCCATGCTCGGTGACAAGCCGGCCTGGTTCCATGTCGCGCGCGGCGCGGCCGGTCTCACCGTTGAAGAGCTACCACTCGCCGATGGCAGTCGCGACGGGCGCCTGTTGTTGAACGATTGTGCGGCACGCCTGTTGGGCAGCGATGAAGTGGCGCGCGATGGCGCCGTTTACGCACGCCTCATGGTCGAGCTTGCTTCCAGCGCCTATCTGCTTGGCATCGGCCATGCCTTGTTTACGCTGACCAGCGACTACCTCAGTACGCGCAAGCAGTTCGGCCAGGCCATCGGCAGTTTTCAAGTCATTCAACACCGCATGGTCGATCTGTATCTGCAACTGCGTCTGGCCGACGCGGTGGTGGCGGAGAGTGCGGGGCTGATCGAGCAAGGCGGTGTGGTGGCTGCCCGCGCCGCGAGCCGTGCGCGTTATCGTGCCTGTCACGCGAGCCTGCTGGTCGCCCGTGAAGCGGTGCAATTGCATGGCGCCATCGGCTATACCGACGACTGCGACGTCGGCCTCTATCTGAATCGCGCGCTGGTGGTGGCGGCACGTTATGGCAATGCCGCTGAGCATCGCGCGCGCGTGGTCGCCCTGCGTGCGCAATTCGCGGCAGCGGCAGACGCTGGCAACAGCGTGGCCGTCGATATCGACGCGCCTGCGCCTGACGGCGATTGGAACGGGCTCAGCGATGACGCTTTTCGCGCTACCGTGCGCGGTTGGCTGGCAGCGAATTACCCCGCGCAACTACGCAATCCGCCTGCGCGCCTGCGCTGGTCCGAGTGTCGCGATTGGTATGCCAGGCTTCACGCTCGCGGCTGGGCCGCACCGGCCTGGCCGGTAGCCCATGGCGGCATGGGACTCAATGCCGACAAGCTCATGATCTTCACCGAAGAGAAGGAACGCTGGGGCGTGGCGCGCACGCCCGATCAGGGCATCATCATGATAGGTCCGGTCTTGATGCGTTACGGCACGCCTGAACAGCAGGCCTATTATCTGCCGCGCGCTTTATCGGGCGAACAGATCTGGTGTCAGGGTTATTCGGAACCCGATGCGGGTTCCGATCTGGCCTCGCTGCGTACGCGCGCAATTCGCGACGGCGATGACTACGTCATCACCGGCCAGAAGATCTGGACCACGCTCGCGCAGGACGCCACCCACATGTTCTGCCTGGTGCGCACTGACGCCGAGGCCAAGCCGCAGGCCGGCATCAGCTTCGTGCTGATCTCGCTCGCGGTGCCCGGCATCACCATACGTCCGATCAAAACCATCGCCGGCGACGCCGAGTTCTGTGAAGTGTTCCTTGACGGCGTGCGCATACCGGTCAGCGCCCTGGTCGGACGCGAGAACGACGGCTGGACGATCGCGAAAGCCCTGCTCAGTTTCGAACGTATTTTCGTCGGCAGTCCCAAGACCTGTCAGTACGCCTTGAATCGCCTCGAAGTGCTGGCCCAGGCACGCGGCCTCAACAACGACCCGGTATTCGTCGACCGGCTCACGGGCTACATGCTCGATGTG
>JAYWAC010000263.1:0-3751 GCA_043782755.1 Pseudomonadota bacterium
CACGTTGCGACTGCGCGTGCTATGGGTATAGGCGCTGACGAGAAAGGCATCATGACGGTGTTGCAACAGCCAGTCGGCGAACAGTGTTTCGTGATCATAGAGCGCATCGAGTAATACCACGCCGCGCACCCGTGCACTCGCCTGTCCGACGCTTAGCGCCGCCGCCGCCGGGCAATAGCCGCCGCTGTAGGCGATGACGATCACGCTGGCGTGCTGAAAGACGTTTTGTGTGAACGGGGCGTCCTCATGTTGACGATAAAGCTCGGCGAGTTTGTCTGCCGCTTCGTCGAGAAAGGCACGGAACACACCGCGCAGCGCAAAGCGGCCGGCGCTGGAATCGGGTGCATCAAGCGCGAACTGCGGCGCGACTAGCACGGCATTGATATCAGCCTCGCGTATCTGGCGTGGTAGTTGCTGACGTTTGATCACGTCGCGTTCGAGCCGTGCGCGATTGCCGTGCAGGAACACCACCAAGGTTGCGGGGCGCGCGGCGTCGAAATTGGCGGGGACGGTCAGCAGTACGCGCGAGTCCGAATAGGTTTCGTCTTCCCAGAACACTTCGCCGTGACGGGTGGTGCGGCCACGGCGCGCGCCGTCACGCTGATCGAAAAACGGCCGACCCCCCGCGCCCCGTCCCTGACGCAGCGGATAGGGACTGGCCGCGAAGTTTTCCAGTGCGAGCAGCTCGCGCGGCCGGTTCATGGCGGACTGCGCCGTTCGATCGCTGGACGATCGCGGTGAGTCATAAGACTCAGACGGTCGCTGCCGGGATCATCGGCCGCAGCAGGGCACGGAAGGCCGGTAGCGCCAGCAGGTAGAGCAGCCCGGCCAGAATCAAAGCCGAACTCAAGCCGAGAGAAGTCGCGAGTATCGGCACTAGCGCGGCGCCTATCACCGACATGCAGCCGTTCACGCCCCACGCCCACAGGAACATCTGTTCCTTGCCGAGGCGCGCGAGCCAAGTCATGCCGGTAGGCATGGGCATACCCATGAGAAAAGCCGGTGGCAGGATCAACAGGAAGCAACAGGGCAGGCGCCAGGCATAGGGCAGGCCGCCGACGAAATCGAGGGCGCGATCGATGGTGAGTCCGTAGCCGATCAGGAGAGCCGCAATGGCGATGAAGATGAAAGGCATCAGCCGTCGCGCGGAATCGAGAAAACGCTCGGCACACAGACTGCCGAGTCCCGAACACACCAGCATGCCGGTGATCAAGACCGTGGCCGACACGGTCGCGTTGCTCAAGGCCAGAATGAAATGGCTGATCAACACCACCTCGACCATGATGTAGCCGGCACCGAGACAGGCGAAGTAGAGCAGCGTGCCGGCCTTGCCTGGACAACGCGCGAGCAGACCGCGCCAACCGAACAGTGCGGGTAGCGCGATCAGGACAGCACCCGCGCAGCAGGCGATGATGAGCGTCGCCCACACCAAGAGATAGCCCCATTCGTCTTGTAGCAGATCGAGTCTGTCTAACACCCTTGGCAGATCGGTCGGACGCAGATAGGCGGCGAAGTAGGGCCGTTGATTGGTCAATGCATGCAGATCGTAGACGTAGGTATTGGCGAACTGTTGCCAGTCACCGCCGAGCAAGGCCGCCCAGGCCGCGCGTGCCAGCGCGATCGACGGCATGATCGCCGGCGCGTCGCCGGTCTCGGCGCCCATCTCGTCATCACCGCCAGGCTGGCTGGCGTCACCAGATGCCGCGCCTTCAGTGGGCAGGCTGGCATCGCCGGAGGCTGGCAAGCGACCGAAGATCTGGGCACGGTAGGCGGCCATCACGCTGTCAGCCGCGTGGGCATCGGCGTGGCTGCCGGGCGACTGGATTTCATCAAAGGACAGCGCGCGGCTGCGGGCCTTGAGTGTGGTGACTTCCGTTGCGTTGAAACCGCCGCGGCGATAGAGCACGGTGGCGGTGGAGAGATAGTTCGACACCACGTAGAAGCAACGCTCGATATCGGGTTCGCCCATCTCGCGCGCCGCCGCGACCATGGTCGCGTAGAGACGTAGCACCGACTTCGGCGGTTCCTCCTTGTTCCACAAGGTGACAGCGAGGACGCCATCCTCCTTCAAGGCGCGCATATAAGTCTGCATCGCCTCACCGGTGTAGTTGTATTTCTCGGCGATGGCGAAGCCGCCGGGATTGGACAGGCCGGCGGAATCGGCGAGGCTCAAATCGACGACGTCGTAACGCAGCTCGGTATTCGAAAGAAAGATGCGACCGTCCTGGTTGACGACTTTCACACGCGGCTTGGCGAGGATGTCGCCGGTGAATTCGCGCAGGCCAGGGTCGCTACGAAAGGCGTTCAATACCGCCGGATTACTGTCGGCGACAGTCACTGAGCGCGCACCCTTGTTCAAGGCACTGGCGGTTGAGAGCCCACCACCGAATTGCACGACGAACACATCGGCATCCTTCTTCAGCGCGAAGGGTAGCGCCGTCGGCAAGTAATCGAAGTAGGCGGTCTGGCTGGCCGGCAGATCGCGAATGATGCCTATCGGGCCGTCGCCATCGATGTACAGACCGAGGTAGGCGTTTTCCGGCATCTGTGCCAGATCAAGCGCGGCGTTGTCCGACAGGCCGGGCGCGAAGTGCAGATAGGAACTCGCATAGATCTCGAGATGACCAAAGGGCGTGGCGCGTTCGTAGACGCGTTTGGCATCGGGAAAACGTTGGGCATAGGACACGCCCTTGTATTCCGATACCGCTAAACGCGTGAGCCCGAAATGATCCGCCACAAAGGTCTGGCCCGACCAGGCGATGGCGCCCGCGATCGCCAAGCCTGCCAACACACGCCGACTGGACAAGGCCGACGCCCAGGCGATGCCCGCCGCCAGCCACAGCATGAGCGGGATGAGAATGAGTTGATCAGGTGGATAGAGCCACATGCCACCCAGCGTCGCGAGTCCACACAGACCACAGCCAGCGAGATCGGCGAAATAGATGCGCGCGAATTGCTGGCGGGTCTTGAGGAATACCGTGCCGAGAAACAGGCTGCCGGTGAAAAAGGGCAGCAAGTAGAGAACGAAGTTACCGGCCAGCCGCCATTTCTGTGTGCTGTCGGCGACGAGGAAGATGGCGTTGAAGGGCAGTTGCTGGGCGAGCAGGTTGGCCCCGACCGCGACCGGGCCGAAAGCCAGCAGTGCGCCGCTCGCGACCGTTTGCCAATGTCGCTCGAACCATCGCTGACGCACACACATCACGGTGCTCGAGATGCCGACGCCCAGCATCGCGATGCTGACGATGAAGGATCCGAAATGAGCCCAGTTGCCGGCTGCGAAGAGTCGCATGACCGCGATCTGCAGGGCGATGACGGCGCCGGCCAACAGGCCGACCGCAATGTACAGCCGTGCTCTGCACTCTAACTCGCGAGCATCTTGCATAACTTATCCGTTGTAGCCAGCGCAGACCCGGCGCGCAGGCCGCCAGCTTAACCGGCGGCCGCTGCGGTGAACGTGCTCAGGTGTTGTGGGTACCCGAGATCTTGTCGCCGTCCAGCTTCTTGAACGGTACGAAGGGCACGATGCGACCGTTATAGATGTCGGTGCGGGCGATATGGGTGCTGCCGTCGGCTTCCACATCCTTGATGATCTTCAGCACGCGTTGCGCGCCGGGCGGACCGATGGGCACCAGCATCACGCCATTCGGCTGCAACTGCTTCAAGAGCGGCGGCGGTACGTGATCGATACCGCAGGTCACGATGATCTTGTCGAAAGGCGCGAACTCTTCCCAGCCGTAATAGCCGTCGGCGT
>JAYWAC010000264.1:0-3731 GCA_043782755.1 Pseudomonadota bacterium
GCCGACGCGGTGTTCGCATAGGGTGAATTGATCGCGCCCTTGACCATACCCGGCGTGCCGGTGAAGTCGACGATGATGTCCGTGCCCTTGATGATGAGCTTGACCTTGATCGGAATCGGCTTGTCGGAATGACCGTCGGTATCGGCGTATTCCTCGGCTTCGTACTCACCGTCCGGCATGTCGGCGATAGACTTGCGCACGATCCTCTCGGTGTACTCCTGCAGCTGCTGCATGGCAGCTTTCAAGGTCGCCATGCCGTACTTCTCAGCCGCACGTTCCATTTCCTGCGTCGCCGCCTTGAGCGCGCCGACGTGGGCCTGGGTATCACCCTTCACGTAGAACGGCGTGCGGGTGTTGTTGAGTATGATGGCGAGCAGATCCTCGCGCACCTTGCCCGCCTCATAGAGTTTCAGCGGTGGCAGACGCAGACCTTCGCCGGCGATATGCGTGCCAGCAAAAGCCTGACCACCGGCCGCACCGCCGCCGAGATCCATCCAGTGACCGCGACTCACACCGAAGGCGATGATCTCGCCGTCGAAGAAGATCGGCGAGAGGAAGGTCATGTCATTGATGTGGGTGCCGCCCTTGTAAGGGTCGTTCAACACATAGACATCGCCAGGCTGCATGGTCGAGACCGGGTACTGCTCGATGATGGCCTCGGCACTGAACTTCATGGCGGCGAGGTGTATCGGGCAGTTGGCGGCCTGCGAGAGCAGCTTGCACTCATAGTCGTAAATCGCATTCGAGAAATCGACCATATCCGCCAGGATGGGCGAGAACGAGGCGCGCTTCAGCACCGTCGACATGCGTTCGCTCGCGTACTCGAAGACGCTGCGCAGGACCTCGAAGGTGACCGGATCAACTTTAGTCTGATCGATGACGGCGGTATCGACTTTTACTTTCTTATCCATCGGAGACTCCTTCAGTCGTCTGACGACTGCTCAGGAAAGGGAGATCATCATGTTGCCGTAGGCGTCGACGGTGCCGGAAGCATTGGGTGGCAGCACGGCGCAGGCGTGTTCATACTCGACGATGCAGGGCCCTTGGACCTTCGCCCCCTCGCCCAAGGCGTGACCATCGTAGATGTTACTCTCGTGCCAGGCCCGCTCAAAATAAACCTGACGCTGGCCCTTGATGGGCTCGCGCCCGGCCGCATCCACCTTGCGCACCGGCGGTCGCGCGGTCTTGCCGACCACGGTCACACCCAGCGCGACGATGGCCGGTGCGAAGTCATCCGAACTCACGCCGAACTCCATCTCGTGGCACTTATGGAAGTTAGTCGCGATGGCCGGCAGATCGGCTGCGTTAAGCTTGCCCGACGGGATGGGCGTCTCTACTTCATAGCTCTGACCGACATAGCGCATCTGCGCCGAGCGGCTTAAGCGCACGTCGGCGGCTTGCAGACCGTCAGCCTCAAGCAGCGCGATAGCGTCCTTCTCCAACTGCTCGTACATGCGGTTGATGGTGACGACATCGGCGTCCGCCACCGGCGAAAAATAGAAAGCCTCGAGATCGTGGCGCAGGTCCATGGCGGTCGCGCCAAAGGCCGAAGCGACACCCGCCTCGCTCGGCACGATGATGCGCGGGATGTTCATGGAGTCGGCAACGAAGCAGGCATGCATGGCGCCCGCGCCACCGAAGCTGGCGAGAATGAAGTCGCGCGGGTCGCGGCCACGGGCGACGATGACCTTCTTCACCGCCTGCGCCATGTTCTCGCAACCGATGCGTATCATGCCGTCGGCAGTCTCGACGGCCGACAAGCCGAATTCCTCGGCCAGCCTTTCCATCGCCGCTTCGGCGCCGGCGCGGTCGAGTTGCATCTTGCCGCCCAACGTCGGCTCAATGCGGCCGAGCAGCAGATTGGCATCGGTGATGGTCGGCAGCGTGCCGCCACGGCCATAACAGACCGGGCCCGGTTCGGAACCTGCACTGTGCGGACCGACGCGCAGCGAACCGCCCTCATCCACCCAGCCGATAGAACCACCACCGGCGCCGACGCTATGAATATCGAGCATCGGCACGATGACCGGGATCTCCCATTCGATCTCATGATCGCGAGTGACGAGTCCCTTGCCGTTCTCGACGATGGAGACATCGAAGCTAGTGCCACCGACATCGGTGTGAATGATGTTCGGGCAATCGCCCTTCAGTTCTGACAGATAGGCCGCATAGGCCACGCCGCCGGCCGGGCCCGATTCGATCAGTTCTTCCGGATGCTGCTTGGCGTAGTCGACACCGGTGATGCCGCCGCTGCTCTTCAAGATCATCAAACGACCGCTGAAGCCGGCTTCCTTCAAACTCGTTTCGAGCCGGTTGAAGTAGCGCTCCATGACCGGCATCGTCGCGGCACGGATGGCGGTGGTGGCGAAGCGGCCATGCTCACGAAACACCGGCCGCGTATCGGCCGAAGTCACGCAGTAAATGCCGGGGTTCACTTCCAGCACGATGTCGCGCATAGCGTTCTCGTGCGCGGCATTGACATAGGAATTGATGAACGCAATCGCCACCGATTTGATCTCAGCAGCCTTGATCTTCTCGGCGATGGCGAGCGCCTTGGCGCGATCCAATGGCCGCACCGGCAGCCCCTTGACGTCCATGCGCTCGTCTATGGTGTAACGGAAGCGACGCTTGATGATGGGCTTGGGTTTTTGTTGATAGGGATCGTAGAGCGCCTCGCGATGCTGACGCCCGATCTCGATGGTGTCGCGGAAACCATCGGTGGTGATCATCGCCGCTTCGGGATAGTCGCGCGTGATAAGCGCATTGGTCGCGGTGGTAGTGCCGTGCATGAGATGGGAGATCTCGCCGGGCGCGATACCGGCCTCGCGGATCGCATTCAGCACACCGACCGCGCGGTCGTGTTTGGTGGTGAGAACCTTGGAGGTCAACTGGCGCGAACCGCCGTCCTCCCAGGCGAAAAGATCAGTGAAAGTTCCGCCTACGTCGATGCCGACACGCCACATGAAATAACATCCTCCGCCGGGCTGTGCACCGGCTCCACGCTATCGAAAATGAGCACACGCCGAAAGGCGCATGTGACCCCATCATATAGCGAATACGGCGCTGGGGAAGTGGGCCGCTGCACGTCCTCGCGACGGCCCTTGCAAGCGACCTGCGCAGACCGCGAAACCGCTGCCTAAATCAGTGATTCCCTCGGTTTGACGATCAATGTTAAAAGTGTACATTGACGCCAGCCACGGCGCGCTCAAGGGGACTCTCGCGGACCATGAAAATAAAAACTCCGACACTCGAAGACATCGCACTCATCGCCCAGCAATTCGGGCTGACGCTGTCGGCCGAAGACTGCGTCTCCTTTCAGGGCTTGATGGCTGGCCCCCTCGCCTCTTACGCACGCATCGACGACATCGTCGAACCGAAACCGCCCGTGGTCTATCCGCGCGCCGGCGCCTGGCGGCCCGAGCCCGCCGACAACCCGCTCAATGCCTGGTATTACCGCTGCTCCATCAAGGGCGCGAAGACCGGCAAGCTGAAAGGCAAGACCGTCGCCATCAAGGACAACATCTGCGTGGCCGGCGTGCCGATGATGAATGGCACCGCCGTGCTGGAAGGTTATGTGCCCGACATCGACGCCACTTTGGTGACGCGCATTCTCGATGCCGGTGGCGAAATCGCCGGCAAATCGGTGTGCGAGAGCCTGTGCTTTTCCGGCGGCAGCCACACCTGCGATACACCACCGGTCCTGAATCCGCATAACAAGGCGCACAGCACCG
>JAYWAC010000265.1:0-9841 GCA_043782755.1 Pseudomonadota bacterium
CCTATCACCATCAACACCGCGCCGACCTTGGCCGGCCAGTTGTCGGAACTCAGCCACGCCCACAGGCCGCGCTGCGAGTCGCGCAGTCGCGCACTGCCATCTTCTGTCTCATAGGCCAGCAGGCCGACGAACAGCACCACGATGCCACTTACGAATGCCAGTCCTGTCATTTCATTTCGCTCCTGCCCAATGGCTCGGGCCGCAGGCCGCGAGGATCACGTCTTGTCGTTGCTTGCCACACATTGTTGTCTATGTAGTCAATCGCGCTTTGCAGCGTGTGCTCGAGAGTGCTCTGATCGATATGGAACCGCACTCCTCATAGGTGCGAATTCATTCGCACATTAAAATCGGCCGGCACTGCGTATGCTCTGGAATGAATGTGCGAATGCATTCGCACCTACGATGGCGATCGCGAGAAAGCCGTACGTTGCCCCGCTTGCCGCGCTCGACTATAAGAACCGCAAGACTCTCGACCAAGGCGCGCCATGACCGACACCGACCATTCGCTCGATGCGCCCTCCACCATGAAGGCCGACGAACGGCGATTGGCCGAGGCCATCGGCGCGCAGATACGTCAATTCCGCAAGCAACTCGATGTCACCATGGCCGAGGTCGCGAGTCTCGCCGGACTGTCGGTCGGCATGCTGTCCAAGATCGAACGGGGCGTGAGTTCGCCTTCGCTCAGCACCCTGACCGCCGTTGCCGCCGCCCTCAACGTGCCGGTCACGTCCTTCTTCCGCAAATACGAAGAACAGCGGGACTGCGCCTATGTACGCGCCGGCGAAGGCCTGGTCATCGAGCGTGCCGGCACCCGCGCCGGCCATGAATACCGCCTACTCGGCCACAGCATCCGCAGCCATCTGACGGTCGAACCTTATCTCATCACCCTCACCGACGAGTCCGAGGTCTTTCCTCTCTTCCAGCATCCGGGGGTCGAGTTCCTCTATATCCTGGCCGGCGAAGTGCTATATCGGCACGGCCGCAAGACTTATCACCTCAAGGCCGGCGACTCGTTGTTTTTCGATTCCGAGGCCGCTCATGGCCCCGAGGAATTGCTCAGCCTGCCGGTCAAAATGATTGCGGTATTGAGCCGCGCCCGAGACAGCGATTAATGCTTGCCGGGATTTTCATATTGGGATAATTTTGTTCCCATCATGCAATTCCGAGCTTGAGCTCCATCGCTCGAGGAGAGACGCTATAGGTCCTTCCTCGTCTGTCGTATCGCTTTGAGTTCAGGGATTTAGGCTCAAGCACAGTGGATCGGCACGACCGATAGGAAGCAGACATATGTGTGGCATCGTCGGGCTCTTCGCCAAGACCCCTGAATTCGAATCCCAGCTCGGGCACTACCTAACGCCCATGCTGCTGGAGATGACCGATAGGGGCCCGGATAGCGCCGGCGTCGCTATCTATCGCAACCCGGTGCCGGACGGCCAGGTCAAGCTCACCCTGCTCGCCAATATTCCGTGGTTCCCCTGGGGTGATTTCGAATACGCCCTGCGTGGCGCCTTTCCTGGTGTGACCGGCCTGTGGCTGATGGGTAATCACGCCATACTCACAGCCTTTGCCTACAGCGCCGATCTGGCCGCCTGGATCCGCAACAACTTCCCCGCCGTGCGCGTCAACAGTTCTGGCACCACCATCGAGATCTACAAGCAGAAGGGCCTGCCGGCCGAGGTCGCGCACAACTTCGGTGTCTCGCAGTTCGTCGGCCGCCATGCCCTGGCCCATACCCGCATGGCGACCGAGAGCGCGGTCACCACCGAACACTCGCATCCTTTTTCGACCGGTGAAGATCTGTGCCTGGTGCACAACGGTTCGCTGTCCAACCACAATCGCCTGCGCCGACAATTACAGAAGCGCGGCATCCACTTCACCACCGACAACGACAGTGAAGTGGCGGCCGGCTTTCTGACTTGGCGCCTGATGGAGGGCGACAGTCTCGAAGCGGCACTCGATCGCGCGATCGTCGAATTGGACGGCTTCTATACCTTCGCCATTGGCACTCGCGACGGCTTTGCGGTGCTGCGCGACCCCATCGCTTGCAAACCGGCAGTGATCGCCGAGACCGATCAATGGGTGGCGATGGCGTCTGAATATCGCGCCCTGGCGGTCTTGCCGGGCGCCGATCAGGCCGAGTCCTGGGAACCGGCCCCGGGCCGCATCTACAGCTGGAGCCACTGACATGGTCCATCAATTCGACCTCGCCCACGGCACGATCCGCGCGCTGAACCACGCGCTGCACGAGTTCAGCGGCACGGATGACGCCGCTGCCTGGCAAATCATGAACGCCAACGGCCTGCACAATCTCGCAGTCGGCATCGACGCCCCGCTAGTCGTCGATATCGAAGGCCACGTCGGTTACTACTGTGCGGGCATGAACAAATACGCGCGCGTCACGGTGCACGGCAATGCCGGGCCTGGTGTTGCGGAAAACATGATGTCCGGCATGGTGCGCGTGACCGGCAGTGCCTCGCAGTACGCCGGCGCGACCGCCCACGGTGGCCTGCTCATCATCGAAGGCGATGCCAGCTCACGCTGCGGCATTTCCATGAAGGGTGTCGATATCGTGGTGCACGGCTCGGTCGGTCACATGAGCGCCTTCATGGCGCAAAGCGGACGACTGGTGGTGTGCGGCGATGCCGGCGATGCGCTCGGCGATTCGCTGTATGAAGCGCGGCTCTACGTACGCGGCAACGTCGCCGGTCTCGGCGCCGATTGCATCGAGAAAGTCATGAAGGACAAACATAAATTCGAACTCGACGGCCTGCTGCACGAGGCCGGCGTGACCGGCGTCGACGCTGCAGAATTCCGCCGTTTCGGTTCCGCCCGCAAACTCTATAACTTCAACGTGGACAATGCCGATGCCTACTAAGCGCCACCGTAAAGGCAAACACGTCGACGCCGCCGAATTGCATTCGCGATTGCGCGAATCGGCGACTTTTCCGCGCTCGGTCATCGCCGAGATTCAGCGCGCCGCGCGCACTGGCATCTACGACATTCGTGGCGGCGGCGCGAAGCGCAGCATTCCGACTTTTGACGATCTCTTGTTTCTGGGCGCGAGCATGTCGCGCTATCCGCTGGAAGGTTATCGCGAACGCTGCGACACCAGCGTCACGCTCGGCACGCGCTTTGCGACCAAGCCTATCGAACTCAAGATTCCGATCACGATCGCTGGCATGAGCTTCGGTGCCCTCTCGGCACCGGCCAAGGAAGCATTGGGGCGCGGCGCGACCATCGCCGGCACCAGCACCACCACCGGTGATGGCGGTATGACAGCGGAGGAGCGCGAGCATTCGAAGATCCTCGTGTATCAATTGCTGCCCTCGCGTTACGGCATGAACCCTGACGATCTGCGGCGCGCCGACGCCATCGAAGTGGTGGTCGGCCAGGGCGCTAAACCGGGTGGCGGCGGCATGCTGCTCGGTCACAAAATTTCGGATCGCGTGGCAGGCATGCGCGATTTGCCCGCCGGCATCGATCAGCGCAGCGCTTGCCGTCATCCCGATTGGACGGGACCGGACGATCTCAAGATCAAGATTCAGGAGCTGCGCGAAATCACAGAATGGGAAAAGCCGATCTACATCAAGATTGGCGCGGCCCGCACTTGCTACGACACCGCGCTGGCGGTGAAGGCCGGCGCCGATGTGATCGTGCTCGACGGTATGCAAGGCGGCACCGCCGCAACCCAGGATGTGTTCATCGAACACGTCGGCATTCCGACCTTGCCGGCCTTGCGTCAGGCCGTCGAAGCGCTGCAGGAACTCGACATGCATCGCAAGGTGCAGCTCATCGTCTCAGGCGGCATACGCAGCGGTGCCGATGTGGCCAAGGCCCTGGCGATGGGTGCCGACGCGGTCTCTATCGGCGTTGCCGCCTTGATCGCACTCGGCGACAACAGTCCTGATCTCGAAGACGAGTACAAGCGCCTCGGCAGTTCGGCGGGTTACTACGATGACTGGCACGAAGGTCGTGATCCTGCCGGCATCTCGACCCAGGACGACGAACTCTCCAAGCGTTTTGATCCGGAGTTGGGCGGACGCCGCCTCGCCAATTACCTACGCGTGTTGACGCTTGAGACCCAGACCCTGGCGCGCGCCAACGGCAAGAGCCATGTGCATAACCTTGAACCCGAAGATCTGGTCGCGCTCACCATCGAAGCGGCGGCGATGGCCAAGGTGCCGCTGGCCGGCACCGACTGGATACCTGGCCATGGCAAGTTCTGAATCCATGCCGCGCGCGAGTTCAGGCCACTGATTTCGCGCCTTCGACTACACCGCATGCGAAATTAAGCCCCCGAGGGAGGCACTCCATGACAACCGATCTGGCGCAAGTCGCGAAGTCCAAGGGCATCAAGTATTTCCTTATTAGTTTCGTCGATCTGTTCGGCACCTTGCGCGCCAAGCTGGTGCCGGCCAGCGCGATAAAACAGATGCAACGTGACGGCGCTGGATTCGCCGGCTTCGCGGTGTGGCTAGACATGACACCTGCCCATCCCGATATGTTCGGTCGCCCCGATCCCGACAGCCTGATTCAACTGCCCTGGAATCGCGAAGTGGGTTGGCTGGCCGCCGATTTGTGGATGAATGGCGCTGAAGTGGAAGCCTCGCCACGCGTGGTCTTGAAGCGCCAGATCGAAAGTGCCGCCAAGCTCGGCTACCGCATGAAGAGTGGTGTCGAGTGCGAATATTTTCTGACCACGCCCGATGGCTGCAATGTCTCCGACCCAGCGGACTCACAAGGCAAGCCGTGCTACGACCAGCAGGCCTTGATGCGTCGCTTCCCGGTCATCCGTGAAATCTGCGATGCCATGCTGGAACTCGGCTGGGGGCCGTATCAGAACGATCACGAGGACGCCAACGGCCAGTTTGAAATGAACTGGGACTACGACGACGCGCTGATCACCGCCGATCGCCACGTGTTCTTCAAATACATGGTCAAGACCATCGCCGAGAACCACGGCTATCGCGCGACCTTCATGCCTAAGCCGTTTACGCATCTGACCGGTAACGGCTGTCACTCCCATGTCTCGGTATGGGACAAGACCGGCGCTAAGAATCTGTTCCTGAACAGGCGCGATGTGCTCGGCCTGTCACAGCTCGCCTACTACTTCCTGGGGGGCATCATGCAGCACGCAACTTCGCTGTGTGCCTTGTTCAACCCGACGGTCAACAGCTACAAGCGCATCAATGCACCGGTCACCAGTTCCGGCGCGACCTGGTCGCCCAATGCCGTGACCTATGCCGGCAATAACCGCACCCACATGATCCGCGTGCCAGACGCCGGTCGTTTTGAATTGCGCCTGCTCGATGGCGCGACCAATCCCTATCTCGCCCAGGCCGGCATCCTGGCCGCAGGTCTCGACGGCATTGCGCACAAACGCGACCCGGGCGCGCCCTTGCACATCAACATGTATGAGGAAGGCCACACCGTGAAGTCGGCGAAGAAGCTGCCAGCCACCCTGCTCGACGCGCTACGCCTGTTCGAGAAGAACAAGGAGATCGCGGCGGTGCTGGGTGAAGAATTCGTGGCGTCCTACATCAAGCTCAAGATGGGCGAGTGGCGCGATTACACCGCGCATTTGAGCGAATGGGAACGGAAGAATACGCTGGACTGCTGAGAGCAGGATGAAATCTTCTTCTTACTTCTTCCTTGTGGGTCAGACTTCAGTCTGACATTTGTTCCAGAGCCTATGCTGTGCACAATCCTGGTAGTGTGAGATTTTGTCGCACCGACTAATGTCCGACTGAAGTCGGACCCACAAAACAGCATCCGAATCAGATAAGCGCCATCCATGTTCGATCTCCTGAAACTCGGCCTGCGCAGTGGCCGTCCGCCGCGCCAGCTACCGGCCACGCCAGCGCTAAAGCCGTCTTACGACGTGGTCATCATCGGTGGTGGTGGTCATGGTCTGGCCTGCGCCTACTACCTGGCGCGCACCTGGGGCATCACCAAGGTCGCGGTGTTGGAGAAGAGCTATCTGGCCTCCGGCAATACCGCGCGCAACACCACCATCGTGCGCTCCAATTACCTGACACCAGACGGTGTGCGCTTCTACGACGAGTCGCTGCGCTTGTTCGGCAACTTAAGTCACGAACTCGATTTCAATATCATGTATGGCGAGCGCGGTCATCTGACCCTCGCCCACACCGATGCCGCGCTGCGTACCGCGCGCTGGCGCGCCGAGGTCAATCAACATCTCGGTGTCGATTCCAGTCTGGTCTATGCCGATGACATCGCGCGCCTGTGTCCGCAATTGAATCTGCGCGACGACGTACGCTATCCCATTCTAGGCGCGCTCTATCATCCACCCGGCGCCATCGCCCGCCATGACGCGGTGGCCTGGGGCTATGCGCAGCGCGCCGCCGAACTCGGTGTCGAGATTCACACCCACACTGAAGTCACCGGTCTGAAGATCGAAGACAACCGCGTAGTTGGCGTGCAAACCAATCGCGGCGATATCGCCTGCGGCAAGGCCATGCAGGCAGTGGCTGGCATGAGTTCTGAAATCGCGCGCATGGCGGGATTTCGTCTGCCGATCAGAACCATTCCCTTGCAGGCCTGTGTGTCGGAGCCGGTGAAGCCCTTTCTCGACCCCATCATCGTCTCGGGCTCGCTGCACATCTATGTCTCGCAGTCGGCACGCGGCGAACTGGTGATGGGCGGTTCCACCGATCCCTATCCGCTCTACTCGACGCGCTCGACGCTCGAGTTCAAGGAAGATTTGATGATGCACATGCTGGAACTGTTTCCCTTCATCGGTTCCTTGCGCGTGCTGCGTCAATGGGCCGGCATGGCCGACATGACACCGGACTTCAGCCCGGTGATGGGCCTCACTCCCGTCGAAAACTATTACATCGACGCCGGCTGGGGCACCTGGGGCTTCAAGGCTACACCGGTGTCCGGCACCTGCATGGCCGAGACCATCGCGACTGGCAAACCCCATCATCTGTGTGCGCCCTTCGCGCTGGAACGTTTCTACGATTACGCGCAGGTCGGCGAAAAGGGCGCCGCCTCGGTCGGACATTGATCATGAAAATCATGCACTGCCCTTTGAATGGTCCGCGCAATATCTCCGAGTTTATCTACGGCGGTACGCTCAGCACCATGCCCGACCCGGCGACGGTCGATGACAGACGTTGGGCGGAATACCTGTTCATCGAGAACAACACCTGCGGCGTGGTGCGCGAGTGGTGGTATCACGCGCCGAGCGCCTACTGGTTTATCGCCGAGCGCGACACCGCCACCGATACCATCTTGAAAACCTATGCCGCATCGGAAGTGTTCGGCGCGCGGACGACTGGCGCGACATCATGAGCGGACGCACCGACCTGCGTCTGCCCGCACCCTATGGCACACTCATCGATCGCGAACAAGCGATCCGTTTCCGTTTCGATGGCGAGTGTTACAACGGTTTTGCCGGCGACAGTATCGCCAGCGCGCTGGCCGCCAATGGCGTGCGCATGTTGTCGCGTTCGTTCAAGTATCACCGTCCGCGCGGCATCTATGCGCTGGCCGGTAACGACGCCAACTGCTTGGTGCAGATCGGCCCCGAGCCCAATGTGCGCGCCGATGCGCGGCTCATCGAAGCGGGTCTCGTGGTCGGCGCGCAGAATGTCGCCGGCAGTCTTAAGCACGACTGGGGCCGCGCGGTCGAAAGCTTAAGCCGCTTCCTGCCGGTCGGCTTCTATTACCACGCTTTCTACAAACCGGGTCGCGCCTGGCGTTTCTGGGAACCGATCATTCGGCGCATGGCGGGCCTCGGCCGCGTCGAACGCAGCGCGGAACACAAGACCGTCGATCACATTCATCGCTTTGCCGATGTGGCCGTGATCGGTGGCGGCGTGGCGGGCATGAGCGCGGCACTCGCCGCCGCCGCGAATGGCGCACGGGTCATCGTGCTGGACGACGGCGCCGAACTCGGCGGCGCGCTCAGCTATGGCCGCTACGAACTCGACCAGGCCCCTGCGCGCCAGAGTGCGCACGAGTTGCGCAGCGCGATCGCCAACGAGCCTCTCATCAGTGTGCTGAACGGCGCGACCTGCACCGGCTGGTTCGCCGACCACTGGCTGGCGGCGATGAGTGCCACGCACTATTACAAGATACGCGCCGGCGCGGTGGTCGCTGCGACGGGTGTCATCGAACAACCGGCTGTGTTTCGCAATAACGACACGCCGGGCGTGATGCTAGCCAGCGCCGCGCAAAGACTCATGCATCTTTATGGCGTGAAGCCAGGCACGCGCGCCGTGATCTTGACGGCCACCACCGCCGGTTACGGCGCGGCACTCGATCTGCTCGACGCCGGCGTCGAAGTGGCAGCGGTGGTCGACATGCGTGACGCCCACGAGGGCGACGCTCTGCAACAGACCCTCGCTGCGGCCGGCGTCGAGATTATGCATGGCACCATGGTCAGCGAAGCGTTGACGCGCAAGCACGGCCACGAACTCGCCGGCGCCGTGGTGCGTGCAGTCGATGGCAGTGGCCAGCCGCGCACCCTGCCCTGCGATCTCTTGTGTGTGAGCGCCGGTTGGATGCCGGCCGCGCAACTCGTGAGTCAGGCCGGCGGCGACATGACCGCCGAGGCCGACGGTGCGTATTTCCTTGCGCGCGCGCCGGCTGACAATCCGCGTGCGCTGCTAGCCGGCGCCTTGCATGGACGCACGTCCCTACAAGCAGCGCTGGCCGATGGACGTCATGCGGGTTGGCAGGCGGCACAAGCGCTCGGTCTTGCGCAGGGCTCGTCACCCGAACCACCCGCGCTCGAACCGCAAGAAGGCCATGCCTGGCCTATCGTCCACGACGAACGCGGCCGCGACTTCGTCGACGTCGACGAAGATCTACAGGTCAAGGACATCGAGGATGCGGTTGCCGCCGGCTATACCGACATCAATCTGGTGAAGCGTTATTCAACCGCCGTGATGGGTCCGTCCCAGGGCCGTTACTCTGCGGCCAATACCTTGCGCATCGCCTTGAGTGAACAGGGCGCGGCGCTCAGCGGTGCGCGTCTCACCACCCAACGCCCGCCCATCCTGCCCGAACCGATAGCCCATCTCGCCGGCCGCGATCGTCAGCCGCTGCGTCGTACACCCATGCACGGCTGGCATCTCGCCCATGGCGCACGCATGATGCCGGCCGGGCTTTGGCATCGCCCCGCCTACTACGGCGAGGCGAGCAGTGTCGCGGCGGCAGCGGCGCGCGAGGCGGCGGCGGTGCACCTGCGTGTCGGCCTCATCGATGTCTCGACCCTCGGCAAAATCGAAATACGTGGCGCTGATGCCGCCGAATTTCTCGAGCGCATCTACACCTTCCGTTACAAGCAACAGCCACTCGGTCGTCTGCGCTATGTGTTGATGCTTGATGAAGCCGGCGTCATCGCCGACGACGGCATCGCGGCGCGCTTCACCGATGATTTCTTCTACGTCACCGCCACCACTACCGGTGTCGATGGGGTCTATCGCCAGATGCTGCGCTGGCAGGCGCAATGGCAACTCGACGTCGACATCATCCATGTCACCAGCGCGTGGGCCGGCATCAATGTCGCCGGGCCGGCGTGCCGCGAACTGCTGACGCCACTGATCGACGATGTCGATCTATCGAGCGCGGCTTTCGGCTTCTCGGCATGTCGCGAAGGTCACATCGGTGGCGTGCCGGCGCGTTTCATGCGTGTTGGTTTTGTCGGCGAGCTGGGCTGGGAAGTGCACGTGCCGGCCCATCACGGCGATGCGCTGTGGCGGCTGTTGATGGCGCGCGGTGACAAGTTCGGTGTGGCACCGGTAGGCATTGAAGCACAACGTCTGCTGCGTCTCGAGAAAGGCCACATCATCGTCAGCCAAGACAGCGA
>JAYWAC010000266.1:0-9808 GCA_043782755.1 Pseudomonadota bacterium
CTGCAACAGCACATGGGTTATACGCCAACGCTGGCGGGACTGGCGATGGCGCCGGTCGGTATATTGGCGCTAGTGATCACGCCCTGGGTGGGCAAGAACATCAATCGCGTCGACCCGCGCATCTTTGCCACGCTCGGCTTTTCCATTTTCGCGCTGGTGTTATGGCAGCGTTCGCTGTTCAACACCGAGGCAGATTTCGACACCATCCTGGTACCGACCGTGATCCAAGGCATGGCGATCGGCTTCTTCTTCATTCCACTGTTCAATCTCGCTTTGTCCGGCATTCCGGTCGAGAAGACTGCTTCGGCCTCGGGTATGTTGAACTTCATGCGCATCACCGCCGGTGCCTTTGGCGCTTCGGTCGCGACCACGCTGTGGGACGATCGCGCGTCGATGCATCACGCCTACCTCGCTGAGCATATTGACGTCACCAATCCCGCCGCCTGGCACACCATGGGCAGCCTCACCCACGCCATGGCCGGACACGCCGCTGGCCTCGCGCTCATCAATCGCGCCATCGACAATCAGGCTTTCATGCTCGCCGCTGCAGATATCTTCCGTGGCAGCGCGATGTTGTTCATGGGCTTGATGTTGATCGTGTGGCATGCGCGTCCGCCGAAAGCGGGTGCCAGCGCTGCGGGGGCGGATGGCGGCGGGGCGCATTGAGGAGTCCGACGGAATTCGGAATAGTGTCCTTTTCATTGAATGTCAGACTGAAGTCTGACCCACAAGTGAAGGCCCTCAGCGCTTTACAAGGGGAAACCCTCAGCCTTACACCCGTCGTCCCAACTCCCTGGTCAAACGCTCGAGTGCCGGTGAGATATCGCCCTGCGCGATGTGCACATGGATGAGGGCGAGATTCTTGGTATCGACCAGCGCGGACTTCAGGGCCTCGACGAACTCCGCTTCGGTATGCACTTCGTAACCGCGTCCGCAGTTGATGATGTTGGGTATCTTGCTCACCGCCCAGGGGTGCACGTCATTGAAGCAGCCGTCCATCATCGGGCGTTCCGTGCCATAGCCGTTGTTGTCCAGCACCACCACGATGGGCGTCAAGCCATAGCGCGCGGCGGTGCTGATCTCCATGCCGGTCATTTGAAAAGCGCCGTCACCGACCAGCACCAGCGGCCGCCACTGCGGCTCGGCCAGTTGCAACGCGACGCTGGCCGGTACCGCGAAGCCGAGCGAAGCGTAGTACGCGCAAGCGATGAATTCGCTACGAGAATGAATGGTGAGATCGATGGCGCCGAACAAGGCGTCGCCGGGGTCGGCAATCACTGCGATGTTCTCCGTCAACTCCGCGTCCAGGCATTCGAATAAACGCGCGATCGAGACTGGCCCGTGGCTGACAGGTTCGAAGCTGCCCGCGCCGGCATGACAGCTAGGCGGCAGCGCGCCGCGCGACACGAGACTGGTCTTACATAGCGCGTCGAGAAAGATGGAGAGACCGATACCCTGGAAGTGATGTCGGCGAATACTGAGCGATTCTGCGCCGGCCGCGATCATCCTGGCCGGGTCGAGATTGGCGGTGAAGATGCCGGTGTCGAGGTCGGTCAGCATCGCGCCGAGATTCAACACACAATCGCTGGACTCGACCGCCGCGCGCGCCATCTCGTTTGACATGCTGCCGGCATACACGCCGACGAAGCCCGGCAATTCCTCGTTGACCACCGACTTGCCCATGATGGTGGTGGCGAAACGTATACCCGACTTGCCGACCAGTTGAATGAGTTTGTCCTGCAGGCCGAAACGATGCAGTTCGACGCCGGCGAGAATGATCGGCGACTTGGCACGATTGAGCATGTCGACCGCTTCATGGATGGCCTCGGCGAGCGTCGCCACATCATAGGTAGGCGCCGATGTGCTCAAGGTTTCGGGGCCGTCATCGACCACCGCCGCTAGCGCGCAATCGCGCGGCATTTCGATGTAGACCGGCCGCTTGTGGCGTGCCGCCGCCGCCAGCACACGCCGCACTTCGCGCTGCGCGGTCGCGGGGTCATCCAATACGCATTGCGCCACCGTCACTTCGCGGAACACACGCATCTGCGTGCCGAAGTCGCGTACGCGATGATGGAGCAGTGCATCGTTGGTCGCTTCGCCAACGCCGGGCGCGCCGCTGATCACCACCACCGGCGAACGCTCGGCATAGGCCTGGGCGGTGGAGTTGACGAGCTTCAAGCCGCCGACGCCATAGGTCACCGCCACCGCACCCAAGCCACGAATGCGCGCATAGGCGTCGGCGGCGAAGCCGGCGCCCTGTTCATCGCAGGTACCGATTAAGGCCAGTGGTGATTGCTCGATGACCTTGAACAGGCCTAGTGAGTAATCGCCGGGAATGCCGAAGACATGGCCGACGTTACGCGCGCGCAGTTCATCAACAAGCATGTGAGCGACGGTATACGGCTGGGCCATGGCAGGCTCCTCAAAACCGGGAGGGGCATTCTAGCCGGGCGCGGGCAGCGCGGGTAAAGCGGCCGCACACCTCGCGCCACACCGACGCGAAGCGCGGGCAACGAGCGCCACCTCAGCTGACGGTCTGCGTCAGATCGGTATCGATCAACAAAGCGGCCCCGCCATGGGTATACAAGTGGTAGCTGTTGCCGTTAGTCACCGTCGGCAGCAGGCCTTGATCGACCCAACCTTGGCTACTGGCGGTGACGCTGTCTCCCGCGTTGCCGTTGACGTAGAGCACCGAGGATGTGTTCAGTTCCAGCACATCCCGCACATTGAGGGTCAGCGCATTGTTGCCGCTGCCAGTCAGATCGATGGCTTCAATACCAGTGAATTGATGATGGCCGATGCTGGTCAGATCAATGCTGCGTCCACTGCCATCGATACGTAGTGTATCCATGCCGATCTGCACATTGTCACCGACCACCACGAATGACGACTGGCCGCCGCCGTCAACATGGCGGTCGAGCGGGTCGTAGACAAATATGTCGTCGCCACCACCACCGAGCAGCACATCGCTGCCTGCGCCGCCGTCGAGCACATCGTTGCCGCGCCCGCCGTTCATCACATCCGCGCCGGCCGTGCCGAGCAGATGATCGTTGCCGTCGCCGCCCTGCTGCGTGACCTGCCCGGTGAAGTCGCGACCGAACACGACATAGGCGGCGCCGGCGTCGGCGCCACCGCCGTCAGCGTTCGGTGCGCCGACGATGAAATCGGCGTAACCATCGCCATTCAAATCGCCAGCCGCGCTGACGCTTGCGCCGGTGTGATCGCCACCAGCAGCACCGAAAAGTATCAAGCCACGATTGCCATCGAGTTTCGTCAGGTCGAGATCGGCGGCCATCGGCGCGGCGCTGCCGAACACCAGATAAGCACCATTGGCGGCGACGTCACCCGGGGCGCCGATCACGATGTCGTCATAGCCATCGCCATTGACGTCACCGACGCCGGCAACACTGGCGCCGGCCGCGCTGTTGAGCTGACCACTGCTGCCGGTCATGCGAAAGCCATTGCTGCCGTCGAGATCGGACACCTGCAACCCGGTGATACTGTTCGCGGCGTTGCCGAACACGAGATAGCTTTGCCCGGCGCCGCCGGCGGCGCCGGATGCACCAACCAGCACGTCGTCAAAACCATCACCATTGAAGTCGCCGGCGAAGGCCACCGAGCCACCGACGAAATCGTTCGCTGTGACCCCGGCGATGAAGAAGCCGCTGGCACCAGTGACAGTATTGAGATCGAGGGTCGCGGCAAAGCTGTCGTGGCCGAACACGACGTGGGCCGCACCGGCCACCACGGCGCCGTCGTTGAGGTTGGCGTGCGGTGCGCCAATGATGATGTCGTCGTGGCCGTCGCCGTTGAAGTCGCCACCGCTGGCGACGGCGTTGCCGGTCAGGAATCCCGCAGCACGACCATCAATACGGAAGCCGTTGCTGCCATTGAGGTCGGTCAGATCAGTGACTGCGGGAACGCCGCTCGCCAGATCGCCGTAGATGACATAGGTCGCGCCGGTGTCGGCGCCGTGGACGGCAGCAAAGCCCGGCGCGCCGATGATGAAATCGTCACGACCATCACCGTTGATGTCACCGGTCGCGAGCGCTGCGCCGAAACCTGAGCCCGCACCGAGACCGATGAGGTGACCGTCAGCGATGGCATTCGCCGACGGCAAGCTACCTGTAGTGACCGTCACATCGTCAAATGTGCCGCTGCTACCGGCCAGGGGACTGCCGATCAGTGCGGTACCAAACAACGTCTCGCTGACCACCGTGCCACTGCCGCCGTGCGCTGTCGTGCCATCGATACGCGCGGCGTGCACGCCATCCAGATTGCCGAGGTCGAAGGTGGCGGCATAGGGGCCGGCGCCGCCGGCGATGAAATAACTCGAACCGGCGTCGGTGACGGCATTGGGATCGGCACCGGGCGCGCCGATCAGCAGATCGTTGAAGCCATCGGTGTTGACATCGATCAAGGCACTGACGCTGGTGCCCAGATGATCGCCGGCGGCCGCGCCGAATACCTTGAAGCCGTGACTGCCATCGAGGGCACCCAGGTTCACCACACCACCGACTTGTATCGACATCGTGCTGCTGAGTCGGACCTCGTCTGCCCCCGTAAAGTAGCTCGCGAGCACGTTGTTAGGGTCGTCCGTGATGCGACCGCCGTTAAGCCAGGCGCCGTTCAGAATCGCACTGTCGCCAGCATCGCCGTGGATCTGCAGAAGATGCGGCGACGAGGTGGCAGCGGCCACACCTTGCGGCGTCAGCACGATGGTGCCGCCGGTGCCGCCCGTCATGTCGATGAATTCGATATCGGTGATGCGAGAGCCGCCGAGCAAGGCGAGATCGCCTTGCGCAAACACGAGCGTATCGCTGCCACTGCCGCCGTCAATACGGTGGTCGGCGCTGTCGGCGATGAGGACATCGTTGCCTGCGCCACCCTGCAGCGCATCGTTACCCGCACCGCCATCCAGCACATCGTCACCGCGGCCTCCGACCAGCGCCTGGTCTGCGGCGTTGCCGCTCAAGCTGTCGTTGCCCGTCGTTCCCTGCAAGGTCACGCCACCGTTGAAATCGCGGCCGTTGATGAGAAAGCTGGTGCCAAGGTGGCCGCTGCCAGTTTCAGGTGCGCCGACCAAGACGTCGTCGTAGCCGTCACCGTTGATATCGCCGGCGGCGCTGACGGCGAGGCCGCTATATCCCCCAGCGGGACCATTGATACGCATCCCCGTGCTGCCGTTGAGGGTGCCGAGATTGACACTGCTGACAGCGTCGCGCGCATGGCCAAACACCAGATAGCTGCTGCCGGCGAATCCGTGCGCGCCCGGCGCGCCGATGAGAATATCGTCGTAGCCATCGCCGTTGACGTCGCCGGCCGCCGCCAGTGTGAAGCCCGCCTGCTCGCCGGCCGCTGAACCGTCGAAACGCAACACCGAACCGCTAGACGGATTGGCCAGATTGAGGTCGCCGCGCAAGCTGCCGTTCTGACCAAAGATCAGGTAGACCGAGCCGGAGTTCGTTGCGGAGAGGCTCGCGGTGGGGGAGGACACCAACAGATCCACGATGCCGTCGCCGTCGAAGTCGCCGGCGGCGGCAACGTTCTGCGCACCGACGACATTGAAACCCTTGCCGCCGCCGAGATCCGCAATGCCCGTCGTCGCATTGAAGGGGCCGTCGTGCCCGAACAAGACATGCACGCCGCTCTGCAGCGTGGTCATGGCGATATCGGCGTAGCCATCGCCATTGATATCGCCGAGGTTCGCGAGATGTACGCCGAGTGACGCGTCGGTCTGGTCGCCATCGATGCGAAAGCCGTGGGTGCCGTCCGCGAGGCTCGCCAAGCTCGCGTCGCTGCGTGCGGCCTGCTGGCCGAACACCACATAGACCGAGCCTGCGTGATTGTGGTTGTAGCTGGCGTAAACGGCTTCCACTAGGACGTCGTCAAAGCCATCACCGTTGATATCGCCGCCGCCTTGCACGACAAACCCCGCGTATTGGTCGGCGCTGCCGGTCAGATTGAAGCTGCTGGCGGCGATATTCTGCGGTGCTTCGACAGCGGAGAACGGGCCGGCCTGGCCGAACACGATAT
Organism: Pseudomonadota bacterium; assembly: GCA_043782755.1. GTDB lineage: Bacteria > Pseudomonadota > Gammaproteobacteria > JADJYF01. The sequence goes on from JAYWAC010000266.1 coordinate 6,037, forward strand.
GGGCGCTGCCGTTGGGCTGTGTGTTGCTGACGCCGCTCACGAAGTCGTCGAATCCGTCGCCGTTGATGTCGCCCAGCCCGCTGACGCTCAAACCGTTCTGATCGTTGTTCGTCTGGCCGAGAAAGCGCGCGCCGGACGCGCCGCTGAGATGATTCAACAGCTGTGCGTCAGTGACACCGCTGGGACTGCCGAACACCACGTAGGTCGCACCGGGTGTTGGATTGTTGGACGGCAGACCCGGCGCCGAGTCCGGCGCGCCGATCAAAAAATCGCCAAAGCCATCGTGATTCAGATCGCCTGCGGCGGCCAGCGCATAGCCATTCAAGGCGCCATCGGCGGGCCCGACCAGTCCGACGCCGGTGTTGGCATGCAGATGGGCGAGATCGATGACGCCGTTGATCAGTTGCTCACCGCCGCGCTCGAGCGCGATATCGAGTTTGCCGCTCGTGTAGTGGTGATAATTGACGCCGGCCAGCTTGATGTCCGCGAGTGCATGCCAGCTGCCGTTGAGGAAGATGCTGTCATCGGCACCGCTGCGGATCAGCAAGGGGCCCTTGGCATTGCCGCCGGTCACGTTGGCGACACTCGTGGTGTCGAGCGCGATGTGATTGGCGCCACTGCCGCGCAGATCGATCATTTCGATGTGATGGGTCAAGCTCAAATACGATTTGCCGAGCGCGATGCCCGCGCCTTTTACCAGCAAGGTGTCGGTGCCACTGCCGCCATCGACCAGCGCATCGCGACCGTCGTAAACCAGGATGTCGTTTCCGGCGCCGCCGTTCAGCCGGTCGATGCCTCCACCGCCGTCGAGACGATTGGCGCCGGCGTTGCCGGTCAGTACATTCGCGCCATCATTGCCGCTCGCGTTCAGCGCAGCCTTGCCGGTCAGTGTGAGGTTTTCCTGGTTGGGTCCGAGCTGGTAGGTAACGCTCGATTGCACGGTGTCGACGCCGTCGTCGGCTAAGTTGCGATTGATCTCCTTGGCGTTGTCGATGACGTAAAGATCATTGCCGGCGCCGCCGGCGAGATTGTCGATACCGTCACCGCCAATCAGCGTGTCGTTGCCATCGCCGCCAATCAGCACATCGTTGCCTGCGCCGCCATCGAGATGGTCGTTGCCGGCATTGCCCGTCAAGACGTCCTTGCCACCCAGCCCCAGCAGTACATCGTTGCCGTCGCCGCCGTTCAGGATGTCCCTGCCATTCGTACCCTGCTTTCTGGCCATGAAATTTTCCTTGCATCAATGCCTGGGCGGAGGCGCTTCCGAGCGGGCGTGGATTAAATGGATTGATCGCCGAGCCCTGCGATGACGCGCGGCGTCAGCTGTGTCAGGCATGGTGGCCGCGCGCCGTGCGGGGGGATGTGGCGCGACGCACTGGCAATCTGTGGCAGTTGCACGTTTCCGCGCCGGCGACGCGGGACGACATCAGTGAGCGAAATGTTTTGCGGTGGCCTGGCGGCGGGCAGAAGACACCCGTTGACACATCGGCGTGTGGCGACAAAGGCAAGGCATGTCCATGCCACGACGGTGAATCGCCTGTCGGCAACCTCAACCGTAAAGGCGAGTTGTTCCATGGCTTGCGACCCTCGCATGCGGCGCACGCGGATTCGCACGGCCTTCCCTAGCGCCAGACTAACGAAAGTGAGTCTGGCGCCACAAGAGGTGGAAATGATTCTTTACAAATGAGCTGCTGCGAACGCGCGTCGTGGCGAGCAGGTGCCTGCCGCCGTCAGGTCCCATGCGTTCGTCTCAGCGCGCGATCTTCTTCGCGCCGCCCTGTTCCGCAGGTATGGCCAGATCGCACTGAAAGCGCACTGGCATGAGATGCAGGTCGACCACCGCGTGGGAGCCGGCGATACCCATGGTGGGCGTCACGACGGCGTCACCAAGCGCGGCGGCGTCGAAGCTCGCCAGCTGCGAGCGACCGCGCACCGAGCGCTTGAAGTCATAGGCAGCTTCGAATTGCACCAGCGCCGGTGCGCCGTGCACCTGCGTCACGGACAGGGGCGGGGAATACTTGATGATGCCACCCGCGCCGACCAGCGGCGTGCACTCCGCGATCGCCACATCAAGGATGGTGCGGCCATCGACCACCACTTCACCACGGACACGGTCGTAGGTTTCGCGATAGCTGACCGTGGCCGGCTTGCAGTCGAAACCATAGCGGTTGCCGAAGTAGGCCGCCGCCGCCGGGTTGTTGCAGAACGCGCCGGTGATGAAATGGCGCGGCTTGATGCCAGTGCGGCAAGCGATACCGAGATAGGCGAGCGTGAATTGCCCGAAAGGACTTTCCTTGGCATGCATGACCGTCATGCCGAGCACCGCTGGGATGCTCGGATGCAGGGCGATCGGCAGACGCGCAATCGCGCTCTGCATCGGCATCTCGTGCAACACATAGAGTATCTCGACATCGGGCAACACCAGGGTTTCCTGCGGCGAGATATCGAGCGCAGTGTGCGTCGACATCACCGTGTTGGGCGCACGGCTGCCGTATAACAGCACCGGCGCGTTCATGCGTTCACCGCCGCGCTCAAGCGCTCGCTGCTGAAGTGCGGCATGACTTCTTTGGCAAACAAACGCAGCGAATCCAGCACGTCCTTCTGCGGCAGATGCTCGCGCGCCTGGATCATGAACACCAGGTGATCGGCACCGGCCGCTTCCCAGCGTTTGATGGTTTCGATCAAGGATTTTGGATCGCCGAAACACAAGCCGCTGGCCGGTGGCTTCTTCTGATCACCCGGCGCATTCGGATCGGGACGCAGCGAGCCGAGCAGGCCGATGGCGGTGTAGTTGTTGGCCGGATAGGCTTCCGACACTTCGATGGTCTGGCCGGCCATGTAGCCGAAGGTCGTGATCAATTCATCGCCACGACGTTTGGCGGTGGCGTCATCCGGGTGACAGTACAACCAGTTGGCGATCGCGACTTGATCGTTGACGAACGAACCGACCGGTTGGCAGCGCTTGATGCGCTCGCGATATTCCTTGATGCGCGGAATATTGCGCTCGACATCGGATATCGACAGGATCAGCGCGCCCATGCCGCGATCGGCGGCATCGAACTCGGTGCCCGGCGCGGTGACGGCCACCCACATCGGCGGATGCGGGTCTTGCACCGGCTTGGGCAGTACGCAGCGCTCCGGCATGCTGAAGTAAGTGCCGTTGTAGGAGAAACGCTCCTCGGTCCACATCTTGGGGATGACGCGGCAGAACTCTTCCCAGGTGCGCTTGGTGTCGTCGATGATCGAATTGAAGCCACCGAGTTCGTTCCAGGTCGAGGAACGGCCGGTGCCGAATTCGACGCGGCCATTGGACAGATGATCGAGGAACGCGGCCTTCTCAGCCCAGCGTATCGGCGAATGCATGGACGGCACGCAGGTGCCGATGCCAAAGCCCAAGCGAATGTTCTTGGTCTCACGCGCGGCGGCGGTCAGGAACATGTCCGGGCAGCTGGAATGGCTGTATTCCTCCAGAAAATGATGCTCGACGCACCACACCGTGCCGAAGCCGAGCGCGTCGACCACGCGTATCTGTTCGAGGGCGTTCTCGAACACCTCGCGCTGGGTGGCGGCGGTGAACGGCCGTGGTGTGGACAGTTCGTAAATCAAGCCGAATTTCATCGTTGTGGACCCTCGCGACATTAGGCGGTGGGGAGCACCGACAGCCAGCTTGTCGTCACTGGCGCCGAGACCGGGTGCTCTTCCCTTCTGCGGCATTAAACCCGAAAATCGCGGGCCGTCCCAGCAGCCTGTCGGACTTAGGGAATCGTCGCGA
>JAYWAC010000267.1:0-25931 GCA_043782755.1 Pseudomonadota bacterium
CGGCGGTGGTGGTGGCATTGGCGTCGGGGGTGTTCAACACCACGATGCCACGCTCGGTGCAGGCATCGAGATCGACGTTATCGACACCGATACCAGCACGACCGATAACCTTGACCTTGGTCGCGGCAGCCAGCAGCTCGCCTTTAATCTTGGTCGCGCTGCGCACGATGATGGCATCGGCGGCAGCGGCGTGAGGAATGGCGTCGGCCACTGACAAGCCGGCGGCGAAATCGATGTCGATTTCGGGATACTGCTTGAGCGCGGCGATGCCTTCGGCCGACAGCTGGTCTGCGACAAAAACTTTATACATGCGATCTACTCCGTCGGGCGCGCTCAGGCGCTGGTGTGCTTGGCGACCAGTTCGGCATAGGCCCAGTCGAGCCACGGCGTGAGGGCCGTCAGATCGCTGGACTCAACGGTCGCGCCACCCCAGATGCGAAGCCCGGGCGGTGCGTTGCGATAGCCGTTGATGTCGAAGGCCACGCCTTCCTGCTCAAGCAGGGCCGAGAGCTTCTTGGTGAAATCGGCCTGCTGGTCGTCCGACAGTTTCGAGAACCAATCGGCGACGATCTTGAGGCAGATGGAAGTATTGGAACGCTCGGCCGGCTTGGCCGCGAGGAACTCGACCCACGGGGTCTTGGTGACCCAGGCGTCGAGCACCGCGAGGTTGGCCTGCGAACGTTTGCATAGCGCGTCGAGGCCACCGAGACCGGCCGCCCAGCGCAAGGCATCGAGATAGTCTTCGACACAGAGCATGGAAGGGGTATTGATCGTCGCGCCTTCGAACACCGCTTCGTCGAGCTTGCCCTTCTTGGCCAGGCGGAACAGCTTCGGCAACGGCCACGGCGGCGTATAGGTGATGAGACGTTCGGCGGCGCGCGGCGACAGGATGATCACACCATGGGCACCTTCACCACCCAGCACTTTCTGCCAGGAGAAAGTGACCACGTCGAGCTTGGGCCACGGCAGTTGCATGGCAAACGCGGCCGAAGTGGCGTCGCAGATGGTTAAACCCGCGCGGTCGTCGGGGATCCAGTCACCATTCGGCAGCTTGACGCCCGAGGTCGTGCCGTTCCATACGAACACAACGTCATTGTTGAAATCGACTTGGCTAAGATCGGGCAGTTCGCCATAGGCGCTGACCATCTTGCGGGCGTTGGCGACTTTAAGAATGTCGATGACGTCGGTCACCCATTCCGAGCCGAAGCTCTCCCAGGCCAGGATGTCGACACCTCGAGCGCCAAGCAGGCTCCACAGCGCCATCTCGACGGCACCGGTGTCGGAGCCGGCAACGATGCCGATGCGGTAGTCGGCCGGTACGCCGAGCACAGTGCGGGTCTCATCGATGGCGGCCTTGAGGCGCGCGGCGCCGGGCTTCGATCGATGGGAGCGACCGACCAGGGCCTTGGCCAGGACGGCGGGTTCCCAACCCGGCCGCTTGGGGCAGGGTCCGGAAGAAAAACAGGGATTGGCGGGTTTGATTGCTGGTTTCTGCATCTCTCTTCTCATGCATTTGCGGCAGCGCAATAAGGGGCCGCGATTGTACTGGAATCCGATCAGGATGTAAGGCGGGTGACCCGTAGGGCGCGGGCGCAAGCTTTCAATGGAAATCCCGCGACGCTGCCATCAAACGCCCGAGCAGGGGCGAATGGTCCGAAAGGCGCTGCGCAATCAGATGTACGACTTCACCGTCTCTTTGGACTTCACCGACCACACCCAGCAAGCGCGCATGCAACAGCTCGCGACGTTGGGCCTCGACCAGGCTGGACCAGACGATGACATTGATAATGCCGGTCTCGTCTTCGAGGGTCACGAACACCACACCTGTTGCGGTGCCGGGTCGCTGACGGCTGATGACGAGGCCTGCAGTGCGCACCCGCTCACCGGGCTCGGCGGCGGCGATCTGAGCTGCGGTTACACACCGCCGACGACTCAATTGCGCGCGCAACAAAGCCAGTGGATGGCGTCCCAGGGTAAAGCCGAGGTGAGCGTAGTCGGCGACGATGTCCTCGCCTTCGCTTGGTGTCCGCAGCAGGGGCGCCGCCTCGTGGATGCGCGCCTCGGGTAACACCGCGAGCGGCGTCTCGATACCGAGCGCGGCCCACGCAGCGTGATGACGGTTACCGGCCAGACTGGCCAGCGCGCCGGCCCGCGACAGAACCCGCAGCAGGCCGCGATCGAGCCCGGCACGGCCCGCCAGATCGGTGACGTCGACAAAAGGACTGTCACCGCGCGCCGCGACGATGCGTTGCGCGGCCTCCTCTTTAAGGCCCTTCACGCGCCCGAGGCCGAGCCGCACCACCGCCTGCCGCGCGCCGGGCTCACTCTCTTCAAGCGTCGAATCCCATCCACTGACCTGCACGTCGGCGGCGCGCACCTCAACGCCATGGCGCACGGCGTCCTGAATCAACTGCGCGGGCGCATAGAAGCCCATCGGCTGACTGTTCAACAAGGCCGCGACAAAGGCCGCCGGCTGATGGCACTTGAGCCAAGCCGAGACATAGGCCAAGAGCGCGAAGCTCGCCGAATGGGACTCGGGGAAACCGTATTCGCCGAAGCCTTCGATCTGATGAAAGATGCGTTCGGCAAAGGCTTCCTGGTAGCCGCGCGCGCGCATGCCGTCGAGCAGACGCTGACGGAAATGTTCGAGCCCGCCGCTACGCTTCCAGGCGGCCATGGAACGGCGCAGATGATCGGCCTCACCCGGCGTAAAGCCGGCCGCCACCATCGCGAGTTTGATGACCTGTTCCTGGAACAAGGGCACACCAAGCGTGCGCTTCAGCACACCGCGCACTTCCTCGCTCGGATAGTCGATCTCTTCCTGACCATTCCGTCGGCGCAGATAGGGATGCACCATCTCACCCTGAATCGGCCCGGGACGAACGATGGCGATCTGAATCACCAGGTCGTAATAACACACAGGTTTCAAGCGTGGCAGCATCGCCATCTGCGCGCGCGATTCGATCTGGAACACACCGACCGTGTCGGCGTGTTGAATCATTGCATAAGTCTTGGCGTCCTCGGGTGGAATGCTGGCCATGCTCAGGCGCCGGCCATCGAAATCCTGAATCAGATCGAAGCAGCGCCGGATCGCGCTCAACATGCCGAGACACAGGCAGTCGACCTTGAGCAGGCCGAGCGCGTCGAGATCGTCCTTGTCCCATTGGATGACGGTGCGCTCCGCCATCGCGGCGTTCTCGATAGGCACGAGTTCCGACAAAGGCTGATCGGAGATCACGAAACCGCCGACGTGCTGGGACAGATGGCGCGGGAAACCGAGAATCTCGCCGACCAGCACCACCACCCGTCGAATCACCGGGTTATTCGGCTCGAAGCCCACCTCGCGCAGGCGCTCGGACATGTCGCTGCCTTTGTCCCACCAATAGAGATTGCCCGACAGACGCTCGACCTGTTCAACGCTCATGCCGAGCGCCTTGCCGACATCGCGCACCGCACTGCGCAGTCGATAGGTGATGACGGTCGCCGCCAGCGCCGCGCGCTCGCGGCCATACTTGGCATAGATGTATTGAATGACTTCCTCGCGCCGCTCGTGTTCGAAATCGACGTCGATGTCGGGCGGTTCATTGCGTTCCTTGGAAAGAAAGCGCTCGAACAGCATTTCCATACGCGCCGGATCGACCTCGGTGATACCGAGACAGAAACACACCGCCGAGTTGGCCGCCGAGCCACGACCCTGGCAGAGAATGCCGCGACCGCGCGCGAACATGACGATGTCATGCACGGTGAGAAAGAAAGCTTCGTAGCTGAGTTCGGCAATCAGCGTGAGTTCGTGTTCGATCTGAGTCTGGATCTTGGGCGCCACGCCCGCAGGCCAACGCTGGGCGCTGCCCGCCATGGCCAGCGTACGCAGATGAGCACTCGCCGTTGCGCCGGCCGGCACCAACTCAGCCGGATAGCGATAACGCAGTTCGGTCAGATTGAAATCGCAACGCGCGGCCAGGGCGACGCTCTCGGCCAGCAAGGCCGGCGGATAGATGCGCGCCAGGCGTTCGCGTGGCCGCAGATAACGTTCGCCATTCGCAAACAGCAGCATACCCGCCGTCATCACGGTGGTGCCGTGGCGGATGGCGGTGAGAGTGTCCTGCAAGGGTTTACGCGCGTAGACATGCATGTGCACATTGCCGGCCGCGACCAGCGGCAAACCGTGACGCGCGCGCAAGGTTTCGCCATGGGCCAGCAGCACATGGTCGTAACCGCTGTAGAACAGGCCCACACCCAGCCACACTCGACCGTTGAAGCTCGCCGCTAGCCACGACGCTGCTTCGTCGTCGCTGTCGTTAAGATGCGGCAGGAAGATGATGAGACCCGCATCGTTCAGCAACGTCAGATCGTCGCGATGAAGTTCATAGGCGCCCTTGCGCTGGCGCCGTCGACCGCGTGTGACCAGGGTCGAGATGCGCTGATAGGCGCCGAGTGTGTCGGCCAACAGGATCAAATGCAGGCCATCGCTCAAATGCACTTCGGTGCCGACGATGAGTTTGAAGTCGAGTTCGCGGGCCGCGACATGGGCGCGCACCACGCCCGCCAGCGAACATTCATCGGTCAGCGCCAGCGCGCGATAGCCGAGTCGATGCGCCTCACGCACCAGTTCCTCCGGATGGGAGGCGCCGCGCAGGAAGGTGAAGTTGCTTAAGGCGTGGAGTTCCGCATAAGCGGGCAGTAGCGCGATGGACATGGGATTGGGCAGCAATGGCTTATGGCTAATACTGTATATAAAACCATACGCATGAGCATCAAGCGATTCGCGCGGGCCCCAATGCCCACAACAAGAAGGTAGAGAACCACGCTCACGCCATCGCGCTGCACTTCATGTTCTACAACTTCGGACGCGTTCATAAGCCGCTCAAGATGACGCCGGCTATGGCAACAGAGAGCGCCGACCACGTTTGGAGCTTGGAAGAGATCGCAGGGCTAGTTAAAGATGAGGCGCCAAAGGTTCGTGGCCCCTGTAAGAAGCGATTGGCGGCTTAAAACTGCTTCTGCAGGCCGGCTTGCTTTAGGACGGCGTTTGCCGTGTGGCGCGACTTAATTTTTGAATTAACGGTAAAACGTCGACCGGTGAGCGGACTAAACCAGATTTGATGATCGCCTTTGCCGTTACGGTAAGTATGTGGGCGGCGAATTGTCGGTGGCCGCCGGTCTCGGGCTGGGCGCCAAGGCTTTGTTCGGTGGCGGTGCCAAGAACATCGGTCTGCAGCCGGTCGCGCTCGAATCAAGCTGCGGGCTGGGTGCCTCGGGTGGTCTGTCCTTTCTTTATATCGAACCCGCGCCTTCCCCTTAACTCGCAAGGGGTGCCTCAAGAAATGGTGCCCGCTGCCGACACGCACAGGGTCAACGGAGGGGTCCGATCATGTGCACGCGCGTTCTATCGATCATTCTCGGGATGAGTCTGCTGCTGCCGGCCGCCTTCGTCGCCGCAGCCGACGACAACTTGCCTATGCTGCGGGCAATCGAGCCGGTGCAGGTCAAGCAATTCGTGCAGGCCCGTGCTCATGACGCTCGTGATCTGGCCCTCGGCCAGCCCGCGCCGCAGATGGTCATGCCGACCGATCTCGATTGCACCACGCTCTATAACCGTCGCGTTGCGCTCATGCGCGGCCAAGTCGACGCCGGCCCGACCGATTATTTCGATGACCCGCGCATCGGTGCCGGCACCTTCCTGGGCGCGGTCTGGACGCCGGCCTTCTATTACCTGCCATTCCGCACACTGCAACGCTTTCAAGACCAACAACGCCGTCCGCAAGTGCAGGCTGATATCGATGCGTTGCGCGCCGCCTCGGCCGCGCAACGCTGCTTCGAACACTGACTCCTGCGCCCTGCCGCTTGAGGCGCGCCGGCGTAATACGCCGTGGTATATTCGCGCGCCTCATTACCGCACCGCAGCCCATGAGCCTGGAGTCTCATCAAGCCATGTTCGAAACCCTGGAAGCCTTGAGTCCCGATGCCATTCTCGGCCTGATGGCCATGTTCCGCGACGACCCGCGCGCGCAGAAGATCGATCTGGGTGTTGGCGTCTACCGCGATGAGCAGGGCAACACACCGATACTGAAATGCGTGACCGAAGCCGAGCGCCGTCGCTTCGCTACGGAAACCACCAAGACCTACATCGGCCCGCCCGGCACCCCCGGCTTCAATGAGCTGGTGCGCAAGCTCATGTTCGGTGGCAACCACACGGTGGTGAAAGACAAGCGTGTGGCGGGCATACAGACCCCCGGCGGCTGCGGCGCGCTGCGCGTTGGTGCCGAACTGGTTAAGCGCGCGCGTCCCGATGCGACCATCTGGGTCAGCGATCCGACCTGGGCCAATCACGTGCCGCTGCTCGGCAGCGCCGGCATCAAGATCGAGACTTATCCCTACTACGACAGACACACCCATGCGCTGAACGCCGACGCCATGTTGACGGCGCTCGCTAAGATTCCGTCTGGCGATCTCGTGCTACTGCACGGCTGCTGCCACAACCCGTCAGGGGTCGATCTGAAGCTGGCTGAGTGGCAAGCGGTGGCCAAGCTCTGTAACGAGCGCGGTCTGCTGCCTTTCATCGATCTGGCCTATCAGGGTCTGGGCGACAGCCTCGATGACGACGCCGCCGGCGTGCGCATCATGTCCGATGCCTGTCCGGAAGTAATCCTTGCGAGCTCCTACTCAAAGAACTTCGGCCTCTATCGTGAACGTGTTGGAGCGCTGCAAGTAGTGACCAAGAACAGCGCCGCAGTCAGCGTGGTGCAGAGCCAGCTCGACTCGGTGGTACGCACCAGCTATTCCATGCCGCCGGCCCATGGCGCCGCCATCGTCGAGATCATTCTCGGCGACGAAGCGCTGAACGTCGCGTGGGTCAAGGAACTGGACGATATGCGTGACCGCATCAACGGCCTGCGCAACGTGCTGGCCGAGCGCCTCACTGCGGCTAGCGGCCAAGATTTCAGCTTCATCCGCCATCAGCGCGGCATGTTTTCCTTCTTAGGCATTTCGCCCGAGCAGGTCACTCGCCTGCAGAAGGAATGCGGCATCTACATGGTCGGTTCGAGCCGCATCAACGTGGCCGGTATCAACGATGCCAACCTCGATTACTTCCTTGAGTCCTGTAGCAAGGTCCTGAAGTAAGACTGTCGACGAAGGCGCCAAGCAGTTCTAGATGGGATTGTGCAGGCGCCGCAGCAAGCCGACACTGGGTTGTATCTCACTGGCCGCCGGTGAGCGTTGACTGCTCGCTAGCGCCGCTTTTACGTAGGTCGCCACGGCTTCATTCAATTCACGGCGCACATCGCGTCGCAGACACAGATAGAAACGCTCCTGCACGAAGGCCCTGAAGGCCAGATTGAATTTGGCCGCCGCGCTGGCAGTGCCAAAGCCCGCATCCACACCGCCGCTTGCCACCATCGCCGCGACTGCTGAGTGGGTGTATTCCTCGTTGCGATAACCGACGATGGTGCCGGGCGCGATGCCGCGCAGGCCGAGCAGGCCATCGAACACCAGACGCGTGCCCGAACCAGGCTGACGGTTGATGAAGCGCACCCCATCGCGCGTGAGTTCATCCAGTTCGCGCAGTTCGCGATCGCGACGCGACATGAGTCCGAGCGAACGCAGTTCGAGCAGAAAGATCTGGTCGCGCGTGTCGTCCAACATCGCAGTCAAGGCCATGCCGACGGTGCGCCCGAGTTCACCCAGCGGCAGATGAAAGCCTGCAACGTCGATTTCACCGCGCTGATAACGACGCAAGGCCGCCTCGCTACCGAGCATGTCCAACACCACCGGCCACTGCCCTGCGCGCAGACTGTCGACGAAGCCGCTGATCAATTCGCTGTGGCTGGAGGCGATGCGCACCGTGGCGCGGCTGTCGTCCAAGGTCGGCGCCAGCAAGGCCGTGGCACCGGCAGCGGCCTGCTCAAGGGCGATCTGTACTTGCACCTCGGCCTGGGCGCGTGCGGTGAGCAGCGCGCGACCGCTGGCGGTCAGCGTCGCGCCGCGCCCGCGCTGCAAGTCCAGCAACGGCAACTTGAGGCGTTGCTCCCAGGTCCGCATGAGACCCCAGGCATGGCGATAGGAGACACCAGTAGCGCCCGCCGCATAATTGAGATGACCGCCCTGCTCGACCGCCTCCAGCAGATCGAACAGCAGGCCTTCGATCACATAACGCTGGCCGGCAAGTTCGATACGCCAGGCCAGTTCGAGGCCAATTTTCATGGTCATTTCATGCCTTCCCCGCAATCCGCGCGAGTCACGACATCGATGACCCGCGCCGTTTTCATAGTGGCCAACACCACAAGATCGAAACGCGTGGTCATCGCCAGTGCGATACGCGCCACGGCACGCGCCTGCCGCTCGAGTGTCTTGTTGTCCACCATGTTGATGACCGGCAGCAATTCAGTCTGGCCGATACCCTGCAGAGCACCGGCTTCGCTCGACAACAGCGCCGCGAGATGGTCGGTAGTCAAGGGCGCGCCGGGCTGTGCGCCGCACACTGCGGTGATGCGCTCGACGCGATGGGCGATGCGCTCGTCGAGCGGCGCGCCCAACACCTGCGCCGAGATCAAGTACAACACGCGATCGGTGCAAGGCGAGACGATGGGTTCATAATCGGCCGGCGCCTTGATCCAGCGCGCCCGCGCACCGTCGGCTTTAAGCAGCACGTGATCGAAGGATCGGTCGCCGACCAGTTGTTCTATCTGCGCGAGAGTTAAGCCATGGATGCGCTCAGCCGATTCGGCCTCGCCGCCAAAAGCCACGATGCGGCCACTCGATGGCAGTGGCAGCGAGGGGCCGCCGGCGGTCAGCGTTACAACCTCATCCACCACACCCGCGTCGTAGGCCGCCATGTGGGACGACGACGACAATGCGACCCGTCCCGACAATGCGCGGGCCAGGGCATACAGCGTGGTTTTCTTACCGCCGGCGCCGACCAGGCTGACGACCCGTGCAGTGCCGACCAGGGTCGCAACCAGATCGTAGTGAGCAGTCTGTACAGTGCTCGTCGCGGCAAGCGGCCTTGGCATCGAGCGGGCCGCTTCAGGGCCGTTTAATATGTTTTTCATTGCTTATTCTATCGAAACCGCTTTCCAAGAAAAGAGCATTGAAATAAAAAGATACGCCCAGCCTAGAACAACTCATGCGCTGCTCTCCATGTGTAGACATCGACCATTAGCTGCTGCCCGCCGCGCAGGCCATGCGGCGCTGTGCGCGCTGCTGGCGGCGGCGCTGTTCGATGCTTACGGCGCCGATTCCCAGGCTTTGAATGAAGTGGTGGTGAGCGGTAACAAGCCGACCATCGAGCAAGTCAGCACCGTCTATCAACTCGATGCGGCTGACATCGAGATGCGCGGCGCGCGCAGTCTCGACGATGCATTGGAACTGCTGCCTGGCCTCAACGTGCGCACCGGCGGCAATGGCAGCCCGCGCATCGACGTGCGCGGCTATCGCACCCGTCACGTCAAACTACTGTTGAACGGCGTCCCCTTCGGCAACACCTTTGATGGTCAATTCGACCCGACCCTGATTCCGGCCGAGAACATCGCACGCATCAAGCTCACCACTGGCGTCAGTTCAACGCTCTATGGCGATGGCGGTATCGGTGCGGTGATCAACGTCATCACACGCCAGGCCGAGCAAGGTCAGGCGGCCACCACGCGCGCCGAATACGGTAGCGGCGACTATTACCACGTGCATGGCAGTTATAGCTGGGGTAACGGACTGAGCGGCGTATTCGCCTCTGGCGGTCGCACTTCACGCGACGGTTTTCCGCTCGCCGCCGACTTTGACAAGACCTCGCTGGAGCACGGCGGTCTGCGCGCGAACAGCGATCGCGAACGCAACAACGCCTATCTGAATTTCTATCACCAGCTCACGCCCAGTCTTGAACTCGGCAGCACCTTGACCTTCGCGCGCGGCGGCTATGGCGCACCGGGCACAGTAGTCGATGATCCCGCCGACGCCTTCGCCAATCGCCCACGCTGGCAGCGCGTCGACGATCAGGAAACGCTGTCGGCCCAGATCAGCCTAGCGTGGACGCCGGGCGGGCGGCTCTCGGATCGCGTCTGGGCTTACATCAATACGCTGAACGAGAACACCAATCGCTACAGCGATCCTTTCACACCCACACTGGACGATGTCCACGTGCGCGGCACCTTCAGTCAGGACACCGATTCGCGCGTGGTGGGTGTACATAACGAACTGAGTTTCGCGCACGACTACGGCGGCGCCATCACCCTCATGTTCGAAGCGCGCCAGGAACACACCACGCAGAATTGCATGACGCGCGACATCGCGCATCTGCCTCCACCGCCACCGCCAGCACCCATCACCACGCCGCTCACCAACGCCACCAGCGCAGCGCTGGACTTCAACTATCTGGCGACCAATAACTACGGCGCCACCAACACGGCTGGCGATAACGAGCCGATAGCGCGTCTGACCATGACCAACAATGGCAAGGGCGGTGTGGATTTCAGTTTGAAGAGCTTGCATGCCGGCAACTTCTTCGCCGCCGGTGGTTCAGGCCCACCGGTGCCAGCCGCCTATGTTTCGCGGCTTTATTTGCTGCCTGATCAGAATCTCGATATCAGTGACTGGCGTTTCGTCATCAATCCCGCCAGTCAGGCCTCAAGCGGCAACGCCAATAATTTTGCTGTGCCAGGCGCGGGCGACGTCATCAACAATTATCACTTCCGCACGCGCGTCGGTTGGCAGCGCCCTGGTGGGGCGGGTGGGGTGGCCGATCCCTTGTTCGACGGTGAGACCGCGCTGTGGAGTTACGACCACGCCTCGCTGAGTGATCTGCTTAAATTCTCCGCGACCAGCAGCGGTGGGCGCCCTGCCGCCTTTGCCGCGCTTGAATTACGCCAGGTCGACGCGCATGGCTTCTGGGGTCCCTCCGAACCACCGACAGGCGGCCCGGGAGGACTCGCCGTTTTTCTGGTCGCACCGACCAACGCGACTGCCTTGACTGGTCCCAAGCCACCCGATCCGAAACCGGTGGTCAACGTGCCGCCTGCGGGCACCACCTGCGGAAGCGGCGGCGACGGTTCGGGTGGTGGCACCCCGACGCGCTACGACACCGTCACTTTCGGCCTGCGCCCGTTCAGCGAGGACCGCGTCCTCACCATCGCCAGCGGTGCGCTGGAAGCAAGCTTCAAACCGTGGGGATGGTTCGACGTCGTCCTCGGTTACGCCGAACATTGGTTGCAGCGCGACGATGGCTCAAGCGGCTTCGACGGCAGCTTTTCGGCCGGCGTGAGCCGCGCACTGACGCCGACACTGCGGCTGCGCGCCGCCGCCGGGCGCAAGATCCGCATGCCCTCCGTACAACAGCTCTACGACACCTTGGCGGGCGATCCGAATCTCGCCGTCGAGCGCGCCATGACTTATGAAGTCGGCGCCAATTACTCGGGCTGGCGTTGGGCGGCCGTGGACTTGGTGGTGTTTCGCAGCGATGTCGAGAACTTCATTGATCGCGATCCGCTCACCGAGGATTTCTCCAACAATCAGAAATACCGCTTTCAAGGCACCGAACTCAGCGTTCAAGCCAATCTCGGTGCGCACACCACGCTCAACGGTTCCTATTCCTATCTCGATGCCAGCGATCGCTCAGCGAGCAGCTTGCGCCATGAATTGCAGTATCGACCACGCCACAAAGTTGCGCTGCTCGCCAGCCAGCGCTTCGATAACGGCATCGAAGCCAGCGCCACCATGCAGGTTGTCGGTGGCGAATTTTATTTCTCGCGCCAGGGCGCAGCGCAGACTCGTATGCTCGATCCTTATGCCCTCTTCAACCTGCGCCTCTCGCGACCGCTGCTCGGGCAGCGCATCAAGGTCTTCGTCGGCGCCGACAATCTGTTCGACGCGGACTACCAGGAGGCCTATGGTCTGCCGCAGGCCGGGCGCTTCATTTACGGCGGCTTCGACATCAAATTGCTGTAAATCGCACGACACCGATTCCTCAGCTCGCAACTATGGGCGACAATGCGACAAAGTCAGACCGGTCATCCATGCTGTCCACCACCGCCCATCCGCCCGTCGACCCGCGCATCGACCTCTTGATCGGCATCGATGACACCGACAATCTCGACACCCGCGGCACGGGCTATCGGGCACGCACCCTTGCGCAGGGTCTGGTCGACGCAGGGCTGGCCGAAGTGCATGGCATCACCCGTCATCAACTGCTGGTCGACCCGCGCATTCCCTATACCTCGCACAACAGCTCCGCCTGTCTGCAGACCACGGCACGCGGCACGCGCGAGCAGATTCACGCCTATTGCCGGCAGTTCCTGTTGGAGGTGGCGGCGGTCGGTTCGGATGTCGGCCTGTGCCTGGCGAGCGTCGCGGCTGCAAGCCGCATAGTCGATTACGGCTTGCGCGCCAAGCTCGAAGTTTTGAACCAAGACATCGCGCGCGCCACCGCTGACGAAGCCGACATCCTGTTAGAAGGACTGACCGGCACCCATGGCGGTATCATCGGCTCGATGGCCGGCGTCGGGCTCTACGTGCAGGGTGACGACGGTCGTTACATCTGGCTGCCGCGCATCCGCGAGCTGGCCGAGGATATCTTGACGGTCGCCGCGCTGTGCGGCGAGACCGGTCTACAAGACGTGTTGGAATTTGACGGTGAGCGCGAAGGCATCGCCGCACCGCGCGAGGCGGTCATCGACCTCGGTGGTTGGGCTCGCCCAGTGCGCGTTGCCGGGCGTTCAGTTTTATTCGTGGAGAAGCATCACCATGGCTCGGTCGATTATGTCGTCGCTGACAAGCACCGCATCAAAGCCTTTCGCCCCTAGTCTCGGGCTCGCGCATTACGCGGCGCTGTTCGGCATCGGCGCGCTGCTGGCGCTCATTCATCAGGGCTGGGATTTCCGTCTCCAGCTACCTGGCCACTACGGCCTGGTGTGGATGGCCGGCGTGATGCTGACCCGCCACTGGTCAGCGGCACGCTGGGCCGCGACCGGCACCGTGCTGGGTTATATCGGTGGCACGGCGCTGCTCACCCACGGTGCCCATGCCAGTCTCATGCAGACACCGTTCTATGCCTTGAGTACGCTGGCGATCGATGCCGCCTGGCTGCTAGGCGCGGCACGTATGCGTCAGCTGGCGTTGGTCGGGCTGCTCGGCGGTATAGCCTTCATGCTCAAACCGATAGCGGTCTACGCGCTCGCCAACGGGCTCAACGTGCAGCTCGGTACGCTACGCTTTGGCGCGGTCTTTCCGCTCATTACGCACTTTTGCTTCGGCGCCGTCGGCGCCGTGATTGGCACCCTGATGTATGGCGCCGGTTCGAAGCGCGATAGTTCGCGCTAAGCCTGTGCGGCGACGGCACGACCGCTGCGTCGCCCTCTCCTGCACCAGCTTTCTGCTTGGCACCCTGCTGTGGCCGGGCGTGGTTTCTGCTCACGCTGATACGTCGCCCTATATCGTTTTGCAATCCACCACCTCGACCCAGAGTTCGGGCTTGTTCGACGACATCCTGCCGCGTTTCACCGCAGCGTCGGGCATCGAAGTCCACGTCGTGGCGGTCGGCACCGGCCAGGCGCTTGCCAATTGCCGCGCAGGCAATGGCGACGTGGCACTGGTCCACGCCGCCGCGCTAGAAGAGCAATTCATTGCCGACGGCGATGGTCTCGCGCGTCTGCCTTTGATGTACAACGAATTCGTAGTCGTCGGTCCGGATGCCGATCCCGCGCAGGTCGTCGACACCAGCCGCGCGGCCGACGCCTTCGCACGCATTGCCAAACGCCAGGCGGTATTCGCTTCGCGTGGCGACGAGAGCGGCACCCATGCGCGCGAGCGCGAGCTGTGGGCCGCCGCAGGTTACAAGCCCGACCCGGCGCGCGACCGCTGGTACAAGGACACCGGTAGCGCCATGTTGCCGACGCTCAATGTCGCCCTGCAGCTCGGCGGCTACACCCTCATCGACCGCGCGACCTGGGCCACCGCGCCGGATCATGGCCACCATCGCGTGGTGCTCGAGGGCGACGGCGCCCTCTTGAATCAATACAGCCTCATCGTTGTCAATCCGCACAAACATCCCGCGACCAAGGTTCGCGAAGCACAGCGCCTGGTCGACTGGCTGCGCGGTCCCACCGGGCAAAGCGCGATTGCCGCCTTCAAGCCTCACGGCCAAACCTTGTTTCATCCGAACGCGGAACTCGTGCCGGCATCCGCCGCGCCCTGAGCGCCGTCAAAATTTTTCCTCTCGACCTTGAATACAGACCGACTGGTCGGTATACTCACCCTCATGGTCACACAACGCGAACTCAAAGCCGAAATCACCCGCGACAAAATTCTCGAGGCGGCGGCTGATGAAATCTACCGAGTCGGTTTTCAGGCCGCCTCGCTGTGCGACATCCTGACCAAGCTGGGCATCTCCAAAGGCGCCCTCTATCACCATTTCCCGAGCAAGCTCGCATTGGGTTACGCGGTGCTGGACGACGTCTTGCTGGGCAGGATAGGCGCGGCCTGGGACGCAGCCTTGAGCCAGGAAGATCCGATAGAAGGCCTGTGTGCAATGCTTGAGGGCGAAGCCGAAGTAATGTCTGGGATGCGGCTGCATTGTGGCTGTCCTATCAACAACTTGGCGCAGGAAATGTCGCCAGTGGATGAAGGCTTCCGCCAGCGCATAGAGAAGATTTACCGGGTCTGGCAGCGCCGGATTCAGAACGCCCTGGCGGGCGCGCAACAACGCGGACAGTTGCGCGACGATTTCGATGCCGGTGAGGTCGCTTATTTCATCATCGCGTCGATACAAGGCGCGGTTGGACTCGCCAAGAACGCGCAAAACTGTCAAATCTTCCGTTCATCTATCAAAGGTTTGAGCAGCTATCTTCGGAATCTGAAGAAGACCTCAGCGTAAAAAGTTCGCCCCTGACCGACCATCTGCTCGGTCAATTAGACCAGACCTCATGGGAGAGTCGACATGCACGACAAAAACACATCATCCACTCGGCACGGCTTCCACGGCGGACTCATCGCCACCCTCGTGGTCTTCGCCTTGACCTGGTTCGTCGTCAATGGCGCCGAGGTGACGCGGGACGACATCGGCGCACTGAATGCGCGCGACTTGCCGCTCTGTGCTATGCCCGCAGACAAACCAACCAGTCGGTTTCTGAATACGCCCGTCCTTACGCCTGTGCCGTGGCCCGGCGGTTGAGGCAGGCAGACGTTCTGGAGATGACGGCCATGTGTCCCCCATCGCTCATCCGTCGCACGCGGCTTTCGGTGCCCGCGACTTTGTCGCTAGCACTGGCGTTGCGGGTATTCCTGATTGCGGTCGCGCTGCTGCTGGCCTGGGCACAGTTCCACGCGACCCTTGGCGGGCACGCCGTCAACGACGATACCCAAGCTTGGGCTCAACACTTCAAGCTCGACTCGCTACCTGGCTCTTCGCCTGTGAGTTGAGCGTTCACCCCGGCCGCGCATGTCCCCCCATCGCGGCCTCCACTCTGGAGCACTGCCATGAAGCATTTATCCGACATCCTCGCGGTCGCCGTCTTCGTTCTGTTCATCGCCGGTACGGTGATGGCACTCGAGCAGGTGATCGGTCATCCCTCCCTTTACGTCGAACAGCTACAGCGGGTCAGCACGAGCTGACAGGCTTGTCAATCGGCGGATGGCGGCGCGAAGAGTCTTTCTAGCGCCGCCCTCTGTCGCGCGCGCTGCTCGGCCGGCAGACGCCGTGCAAGGATCGCCTGCGCACTGCCCTGACCGCGTAGCGCCAGAGCGAACAGCAGTTCGTCGGACCACGCGCTGCTTTGCTTCCAATCCAGCGCGGCCTCGGCCTGCTCCCCGTCACCACTCATGATCAGCGCCGCCAGTGCGGCGTCATGCTCCTCACCGTGCGCGGCGACCAGCGCCCGCCACAGCGCCTGTGCCTCGCCAATCCGCCCCTGACGCCAATACAGTACGCCCACGGCGCGTTGTGCGACTGGCGAGGTAGATGCGGCAGCTTCGCAGGCGGTCAACGGTGTTGGATCTTCATAATGTTGCTGCCGTAGCCAGGCGTTGAACGAAGTGACGCAAGCCAATTCGAGCGCCGCCTCGTCATTCGGCGCACGCGCCAGCGCCTCGCGCGCATTGCTCATCGCTTCTTCATCGAAGCCCAATACCGACGCGGCACGGGCGGTCAGCAGATAGTCCTGGACCAGGGTGCGATCGGCCTCACCCGCTGGCATCGGTTGTCGCGCCAAGACCAGCACCAGCGCCGCCATCAAGACCCCGCGTGCTGCCACCTGCCGCGTCACCGCACAGACCACGCCACCGCCCAGCACCGCGAGCAATGGCACCAGCGGGAGTCGAAAGCGCGCGCTGACATAACTCAACAGCAGCCCACCCGCGTAGCACGCGCCATAGCCGACCACCGTCCATGCCGCACGATTGCGGCTGTGCATGACGAGCGCCGCGACCGCCGCCGCCAACAGATATGACCAGCCCAACGGGTTCCACCGCAACCACGGCGAGCGCGCCTTGTGGAAGTGATAGGTCTTGATGTCGTACTGCTCGAAGTCGTTCAGCAGATACCAGCCCTTGCTCGCGACCAGGCGCAGCCAGCGTTCGGGCTCCGCCCGCACATAGTCGAAAGTGCGGGCTTGCCAGTAGCGCGACATGCTCGCGTAGTCGTCGGGCGCGGCGGGTTGCTCGCGGCGATAAAGGCGCTCTGATTCGATCCGCGCGGGATTGCCCCCTTCGGCATAGACCGCTTGCCGTTCGCGCTGTACGAAGTAGCGACCGTTGGCGAAAGGTCCATTGGCCGCCCACAAGTTATAGGCACCCTGCCATGGCAGCACGCGAAATGCGCCGCCGACTTTGAGATTCGCGGCGCCCATCAGCACCATCACGATGGCCATGGGTAGCAGCACCCAACGCATCACATGACGAGTCTCACCGCGCAGTGCGACGCACACCAATAACATCGGCAACAGTGTCACCATCTGCGGCCGAGCAAGCGACGCGCAGGACAACAGCAGCGCCGCAGCGGTCAGCGCGCCGCGTGACGCTGGCACGATCCAAAGAGCCCGCAGGGTGGCTAGCACACCGCCAAGCATAAGCGTCATAGCGAAAGTCAGATCGAGCGGATCGGCGGCGAAATGCAGCACCACTGGATTCATGCCGAATAGCAGCGCCGCCAAGGCCGCCGACCAACGCGATTGCCACACCCGCATCGTAATCATCCACACCAACGCAGTGCTCAGCAGATGCAGGACGCCATTCAGCAGACGCGCTGCAAACGGCAACTGAGCAGCACCGACACCGGCCTTGATCAGCCACCCGACCAGTGCCGGATACAACGCGGCGCGGTAATAGGGTTCGTAGGGCAGCGTGCCGTAGGCGATGTGTTGGGCGAGTTCGAGTTGTTCACGGCCATCGAGCACGGGCGCAAGGCCCAGTGTGGTCGCCGAATACCATAATAGGAAGCCGCCGGTGTAAGTGGCCACCATCGCGAACACGGCAAGGCGCAGGTGAGAGGCCGACAGACGCAAGTCCTCGCGGAGTAGATAAACGAGCTTAGGCGCGTGGATACATGCCGCCAAGCAAATCTGCGCGCCTGCGAAAAACTTCGTGGATCAGCGCCACACAGTCCGGCGAACTCAGACCGGTGTGGCGGTCTCGACGTTGACGTCGCGATCGAAATCACCCTGCGCAAGATCCTCGCTCACAGCGGGATAATACTTGCGGAAGTCCGCCACCATGTCGTCCAGCGGCACATCGGCGAACTCGCCGCGATAGGCGAGGTACTCCATGTGCTGACGCCCATCGAGATCGAGCGGGTGGTAGATGGAGTCTTTACGACCGTCGAATTCCAGCGCGCGGATACGAAACTTGTCACACAGCTCGACGTTGAACGCAGGCGTGGCTTTCAGCCAACGACCGTCGAGCAGAATGGCGGTGTAGCCATGCCAATAGAACACGTCGGTCTGCATCTGCTGACGCATGCGTGCCGTGGACAGGTGATTGCGCACGTCGGCGTAACCCAGCGCAGCCGGAATGCCGATCGCACGACAGGCCGCCGCCAGCAACACCGCCTTTGGCACACACCAGCCACGGCCGGCGGCGAGTGTGGTACTAGCGCGCAAGCCGTTCTCACTCAAATCCAGACCATAAGGGTCGTAACGAATGCCATCGCGCACCGCGTAGTAGAGCGCCACGGCACGTGCCCGGTCAGTAGCGTGACCCGCGCTGTGTGCTAGCGCATAGGCGCGGACGGTGGGCGCATCGCTGTCAACCATAGACGTCGGCGCAAGACCGGCGGCGCTATCGGTTTTCATGACGGTATTCATGCGCGCGAGTGTAGTGGCTGGTCGCCTTGCTCGGCAACGCTCGGACATCGCATCCGCTCTCCAGCGTCGCGCGTATTCTTCACAAATGATGCTGATCAGGGCGCAAGTATTTCTCTAACGCGCTCAAGTCGCTCGAGTCCCCAGAACAACTCATCCTTGAGCCGATAACTCGGCACACCAAACACACCAGCCTCTTCCGTTTCCAGCTGCATCGCATCGTGACGGACGCGCCCCTCGCCTTGCAGATAGGCGCTGAAGCCCGCGCCATCGAAACCGAATTCCTCCAGCAGTGCATGCAACACCGCGACATTCTCGATATCGAGCTCGCGCCGCCAGAAGCGTGCATAGACAGCGTGGTGAAAGGGCCTGAAATCGCCGCGCTCGCTGACATAGAGAAACGCGATGTGGGCCAGCGAACTATCGAAAATCTTGCGCGGCCCGCGAATAGTAAGGCCGCGACGATTAGCCTCGCGCCGACAGTCTAGATAGGAATAGCGCACGCGCCGCCATTGGTGATCGTTGCGCGTACCGCACTTGTCATGGCCCTGTTCATCGAGTTCGGCCTCGCCCAGGTATTTCTCGATCTTGAGCGTATAGGGGCGCCATACGATGGTCGCGCCGGTTTCCCGCGCGAGATCGAAGGTCGGTTGCTGGGCGAGATAAGCGTAAGGACTCTTGTAGTCGAAGTAATGGATGACGGTGGACATGGCACCTCAAGCGCGTGGCTTCGTGGTCGGCACACTAGTATGTGCTGCGCATCGAATGGTGCAAAATCGCGGCTTCGATGCCGATACCCTTCAGCCCGGAGCCAAGCGCCATGCGCGTCGTCACCACCGTTCCCCAACATTCCCTGCGCGAGGCGAGTCTTGCGGCGGCCGACATCGAGGCACGCGGCTTCGATGGTCTGTGCGCCCTTGAAAATCGTCACGAGCCCTTCATGCCGCTCGGTGTCGCCGCGCTTGCAACCCACAAGGTCGAACTCGCGACGGGTATTGCACTGGCCTTCGTCCGTTCGCCCATGGCGCTCGCGCATGTCGCCTGGGATTTGAAGGAATCCTCGCAGGGCCGTTTCGTGCTGGGCTTGGGTCCGCAAATCAAAGCACACAATGAGAAACGCTACAGCGTGCCGTGGACCGCGCCGGTGCCACGCATGCGCGAACTGGTCACGGCCTTACGCGCGATCTGGACTGCATGGCGGGACGGCACACCCTTGCGTCACGAAGGTGAGCATTATCGCTTCACCCTCATGCCGCCCAACTTCGTGCCGGAAGGCAGCGACCTGCCCATGCCGCCCATCACGCTGGCGGCGGTCGGACCCGCCATGCTGAAGCTTGCCGCTGAAGTGGCCGACGGTGTGAGACTGCATCCGTTCTGCACGCGCCGGTATTTCGAAAGGACCGTCGCGCCCACCATCGAACGTGGGCTGGCCAAAGTTGGCCGTGCGCGCGCCCACTTTGAAATCAATGGCGGCGGCTTCGTCGCCACCGGTCCGGACGACGAGACCGTCACGAAGATGGTGGAGTGGGTGCGCTATCGCATCGCCTTTTACGGCTCAACGCCCGCCTATTGGCCGGTGTTGGAAGCGGAAGGATTGAAGGATCTCGGCCCGCGTTTAAACGACCTGACCAAACAGGGTCGTTGGGATGCGCTGGCGCGGGAAATCCCCGATAGTCTGCTGGAAGCCTGTACCGCCATCGGTCGTCACGATCAGATCGCTGCGGCGATCGCTGCGCGTTTCGGCGGCCTCGTCGACACCGTGCACGCCAGTGCGAGTTCCGAACAACCGTCGGACATGCCGGCCGACGTCATCGCCGCGATCCAGCGCCTGCCTGCGGCTTTCACGGGTTTCAGCAGCGCTGCGTAAAAGCCGACGTTGAACCTCACACGATACGCAGGGCCTCATTCGGCGTGATGCTGATATTGCTCTGCGTGCGCAGATATTTTTCCACCACGTCGTAGACAGCTGGCCCCTGTACGTTTTCCTTGACCGAGGCCCAGCCAGCCACCGTGTAGCGTTTGCCGGCTTCGATAGGCTCGCCGCCCGGCAGTCGCGTGAGCTTGGCGACCCGTGATCCCATGGCCGCTTGCGAGCGCAACTCAAAACCTAGGCCCGCGACCCGCACCATGTCACCACCTTGCTGGTAATAAGGATCGGGATTGAACAGGTTATCAGCGACGTCTTCGAGGATGTCTTTCAACTGCGCGCCGCTCAGCGTGTTGCGCGTCACTGCCGGATAGGTGATGGCGGTCTGGTTATAGACGTCTTCGCGGGTGATGGCTTGCCCCGGCAAGACACAGCTGCCCCAGCGAAAGCCGGGCGACAAGGCAATTTCGGCATCTTGCGACTGCCTCAAGGCCTGGCAGATCAAATCGTCAAACGTGCCGTTCAGATTGCCGCGTCGATAGAGCAGCGATTCACTGTGCGCCAGCGCTTCGCTTAGAGCTTGCTCATGAGGTGCACGTAGACGCTCGATCAAGGCCTGCATGCTGGGCTGCGACGCGATGGCGTCGGCCAGCACCGGGATCAATTTGTAACGATAGGCACGCACACCTTCAGATCCGACATCGAGATCGAGCCGCGAGAGAAATTTGCCATGGGACCCCGAGGCGACCAGCAAGGTCGCGCCGACTTCGATTACCTGCGGAAGCGCATCATGGGTGTGGCCGCCGAGGATGACATCGATACCACGCACGCGACGTGCAAGCTTGTGATCGACATCGAAACCGTTGTGACTCAACAGCACCACCAGCCGTGCGCCGTCGGCACGCACCGCGTCAACCTTAGCCTGCAATCGTTCCTCGTGGATGCCAAAAGACCAGTCGCCGATCAGATGGCTAGGATGAGCGATGGGCGTATAGGGAAAGGCCTGGCCGATGACCGCTATCGCTACGCCGCCGCGTTCGAAGCGCGCCAGTGCCGGGAAAACTGGCTCGTCCCATTCCTTGTCGAACACATTGGCGGCGAGCAGTGGAAACTTGAGGGACTTAGCCAGCTCCTGCACGCGCGCGGCGCCGTAGGTGAATTCCCAATGGGCGGTCATGGCATCGACCCCCAGCGCATTCATGGCCTCGACCATGTCCGCGCCGCGACTTTGCAGCGCCGTATAAGAACCGGCCCAGGTGTCCCCGCCATCCAGCAGCAAGGTGTTATGCGGTCGCTCGGCGCGTATCGCCTCGACCAGGGTCGCGATGCGGTCGAGTCCACCGACACGCCCATAGGCCGCCGCCAGTGCCGTGAAATCCTCGCTCGCCAGTACATAGGCCAACGCTTCGCCGGGTTTCAAACCAAAGCGTTCGAGAAAGGCGCGGCCGGTCAGATGGGGTGGCTGTGCATAGGCTTCGCCCGCGCCAACGTTGATGGCGGGCTCGCGGTAATAGACCGGCAGGAGTTGCGCATGAATATCGGTCAGATGCAGCAGCGTGACTTGCCCCAGCGGCTCAAAGCTGAGCAGATCCTGCTGGCTCAGACGCTGCGTCGCGAGCGCGCGTGCCAAGTTGCCATAGCCGAGCCCCGCACCGCCCAGCGCCAGGGCGATTTGCAGAAAGGCGCGTCTATCGTTCACCGCATCGCTCAGTTGCGCACCGCCGGCGTCTCTACCGGCAGGCCACGCGCGCGCCAGGCGAGATAGAGTTCAAGGTCGACATATTCCTCGGCGTCGTCCGGATAGGGCTCAGCACGCACGTCGCGCATGCAACCACTCATGCGTCGTTGCAAGGAGCCCAAGCTCTGCCACTTGAGTCGATAGGTCGGAAAGCCGTTGGCCATGCCTTCGCTCAAGCGCTGCGCGCGCAACATGTTGCCATGATTCATCTCATGACAATGCACGCAGGCCAGATCGAGCTGGCCGCGACGGGTGGTATAAATTGCCCGGCCCTTGGCGAAGAACGGCGCAGCCGTGCCGTCGATCACCGGGTTGATGGGCATGTCGAGGGATTGATGCTTAACGAACGTGGTGAGGGCGAGCAGCGCTTCTGATTCTTGCGCCCACGGCTTGGCGCCCATCGCACCGACCCGACATCGATTGATGCGCCGTTCGACATTCACTAACTCGCCGCGTGTCTCATCGACCACCGGATAACGCGCCGCCACGCCACGCATACTGTGCGCCGCATCGTCGTGGCAACTCGCACAGGACTTACCCTGGCTGCCGTCTACCGTGCGCCACAATTCTTCGCCCTTAGCGAGCCAGATGGAACCGGGATTCTCGAATTCGTCGTCTTGCATGGCGCGCGTCTCGGGCGCCGCATAGGTATAACCGCTACGCCGACCATCGACTGCGTGCTTACCCCACTCGCCTTCGGCGGCGACTGACGACAGCGCGCCGCACGCAGCCAGCAGCAGCAGACAGGCCACGCGCGCGAAGTTCAAGCCTTGACCTCGATGTGCGCGCTGGCTTCAAGCGTGCTGCCGTCATCGTCGGTCCACACGAACTTCATCTCGCCGCTCTTCCCGGCCGTCGCGTAGAAGGACAGATAAGGATTGGCCGAGACCGCCGGGTGCAGAGTCACGCGCAGGATCTCGACGCCGTCCAGCGTGCATAGGAAACGATTAAGTATCTTGCGCGGAATCCTTGCACCGGTCTTGTCGTCCTTGCGCTGTCCCGATTCCATCTTGTGCGAGACCAGCGCCTTGACTTCAAAGGGCTCGCCTTTGCGCACGTTGAGCGGCACCTTGACCCGTGGCTTGTCCATGCTCTGCTCAGCCACCGCAACCGCCGATAGTCACTTTGACTTCGTTGATAGCCTGCAATAGGCGACCATCGGACCACTCGGCCAAGGCCACCACACGCTGCGTCTTGGCAAGCCGAATACGCGTCGCGACCTTGGCACGGCCACTGGCCGGCGTGAACTGAAACGAGATGACTTCTGGCGCTGGATTGGCTTCGGCGAAAACGTGAATCGCCTTCACGTAGCTAGCGGCACTGAAGATGCCTTCTACCTCGATACCGACCGGCACGGTATTGCCGTTCTCGGCGATCGCAGGGGTGGTGAACTTCAAACCACTGGCGAGCGGCGCGCGACCATGCAAAACCTTCGCGACAGCCGCCGCCGTGCCGTTGTCGCCCTCGCCCGCCAGCGCCCACACCGGCACGAGCAAACCCGCCGCGAGCAAAGCACGCTCGAGCAGCACGCGACGCGACGGGTCAGCAGGTTGATGATCAAAATCTGCTTTCATGCGCCGTCCTCGCGCCTCACGGCGTCTGCTTCTGGGTCGCCAGAAAGGCCACCACATCTTCAACCTGTTGTGCACTCAGAATGGTCTTGCCGACGAATTCCGGTAGCACGCGATGCAAGCTCTCGGTACGGAAATAGGCCGGCATCATGGTCGCCGGATTGATGCGTTTCGGGTCGACCACGCGTAGACGCAGTTGTGCCGGCGTGAGACGCGCGCCGACACCGACCAGCGACGGTCCGGTGGTACCGAAGAACTCCGCGTCGACCGCCGCCGCGTGACAGGCGAGACAATTGCCGAGATCGCGATCGACCATCACCTTGGCACCGCGTGCCGGGTCGCCGGCTTGCGCGGTCAAGGGCTGGGCGATGCCGGAATTCTCGACCACGTAGTCCGCCGCCGAGGCCGTCTGCGCAACCCACACCAGCGTCAACGCACTCAGCACGCGACGAGAAAATTTGATTGATAGGTGCGAATTCATTGGGTGTAGATCTGAAACTGAACTATCCAATCAAGCGCTTGGCTCTATGTTGAGATACTCACTCAACAACTTGGCATCTTCGTGCAGCCTCGCTCCCCGAGCATGCCCTTGTGGGTCAGACTTCAGTCTGACATTCATGAACTGCCGAGGCTATCGAGTCTGCGCGAGTGTCAGACTAAAGTCTGACCCGCAAAGGACTAGAGAGGTGGCGTGCTACAGGCTCAGTAATGAGCAGATAGATAGCTCACAGAGAATCCAAATCCCCCGGCCTTTATCAGGTGATCAGTTTCAGACCTACACCCAATGAATTCGCACCTACCGTAAGACGGTTCAAATATGCGGCGTCGGCGCCACCCAATCGGGCGGCGCGCCGCCGGCTTCCGGCGACAAGGGTGGTGGCAGCTTGCGCTTCTCACCACCGCCATCACCCGGGTCGCCCGGTATCGGATTACCGGCGATATAGGCCACCGTCTCGGTCGGACGCGCTTCATCGCCATAGGCCGCCGCCAGACTGGCCTTCACATCGTCTTCCGATAGCATGCCGGGGGTCAGCTTGCCGAGTGCGATGGCCACGCCTGCGGCGGCCTTGTACTGCGACATGCCCGCCGCTGAACCGCCGCGGGTCGGGCCGGCGGGTATGCGATCGCGCTGGCGACGGGCCAGACGCAGCAAGATGTTCCAGGCGCGCTTGTTGTCCTTGATCGGCTCGACTTCCACCTGACCCGTGGCCTGGAATTCACGCCAGATATCGACCGCCTTCTGCGTACGCAGCACGACGATGGTGGCGCGATCGGTGCCCACACCGCCGCAGGCGATGTCGGCCATCTCGGCCGAAAAGTCGCCACAATGGCGACATTCCGGGCGCTGGTACTCGTGCATCGCTTCTTCCAGCGGAATGCGACCGATGTCGCCGTTCTTCTGATAGATCAGCACTTCGCCCTTGACGTTGAACTGTTTGACCTCGGTGAGCGGAATGCCCATCTGCTTTTCGATACGCTCGGTCATCAATTCCGGCATGAACACTTCGGTGCAGAACAGGCCGACGCTGAACGCCACGCGATCGCTGTAACCACGCAGGAAGTTACGCTGACGGCCGATGATCTTCGGCTTCTTCTTGTCGCCGACGAGGAAGCTCGGGTCCATGTGCTCCATCTTGCGCAGCGGCGTGATCTGGCAAGGTACACCGACGAAGGCGACCTGCTTCAAGTCGCGTTCTTCGACTTCGTTCAAGGCCAGATTGTTGGCGCAGTAGGTATACCAGCTACCGGCGCTGGCCTTGATCTCGTCATAGGTCGTGACGACTTTCGGGGTCGGAAAACAAGGTTTGTCTTCGGCACCGACCGCCGAGACCACCGCGCCGTCGATGCGGCCGGCTTCGCGCGCCCAGGCCAGCAGCGCCGTGACGATGCCACCGTCCTGGCCGGCCTCGGCCAGATCCGGGCGCTTGGTGCGCGCCACGAAGATATGTTTGAACACACCGAAGATGTCTTCGATGCCACGCTCCTCGCCAAACACTGCGTCCTTCAAATGGGACTCGCGCGGCCACAGGCGCGGACAGACCGTGGCACACACATCGCAACCCGCGCCTTCGCTGACACCACAGAAATCAAACGCCGCCGATTCCTTGGCGGTCTGCTTGGGTTTGCCGTCGACGTATTCAATGACGTTGTGCGGGCAGACCACCACGCAACTGCCGCATTCGCAGCAACTGCCGTAGTCAACCACATCGTTCATCATGTCCTTAAAGCTGTTATGCAAGAGATTCAATTAGGTATCCTCAAGGCTTCTAATCCGGGCCGACGGCGGCTAATGCTATACGCTGCCGTATTGTCGCCGATTCCAGAGCAGACACAACACTAGACAGAGGAGACAGTCCATGGCCTCACAGCCGACCACCACCAGCGCCACCACACTCAGTAACAGCTTCCTGACCGAGACCATGCAGATCTGCGTGGTGACCCGCGACATCTATCGCACCATGGACGGCATGTTGAAGCTCGGC
>JAYWAC010000268.1:0-25803 GCA_043782755.1 Pseudomonadota bacterium
AGATCGCTTCGTCCAACACATATTCCCAGTAGCCGGCGAATTCGCGCTTGGCCGCGACGCGCGCCTTCAAGGCGTGCGCGCGACCACCACAACCGGCTAGGATCACTTCCTGCTGAATGCGCAGATCCTTGGCGCTGCCGAGCATGAGTGCCGGCAGGTCGAGCGTGCCCAAGGCCTGCACCAGACCGAGGCCGCTCTCGTAGTCATAGCCGACCACATCGCCGCGCACCGCGCGACCGTTGTTACCGACCAGCCACACTTCGTTGGCCTCGGTGATCAGATAACCGATGGTCAGCACCAGACCGCGCTCGCTGATCAGAACGCCATGACCGGCGCGCTCGGTGCCGAGAATGTTGGCGGTGAAGGCGTCTTCGGGAATGCGTGTGCGCAGCGACACCACCGCGTTCAGTGCGCGATCCAGATCGTAGGCGACGTCGTCGGGTCGCGGACGCTGCTTGGACGGAATGCTGGGCTCAGTCTGATCGCTCATGGGGACGTCCAGGTCGGAATGTCCGTCGTTATACTCCAAATCACCGTCGCGCAGAAATCGCGCGCGACGCGTAGGCTGTCATTAGCACAGCGGGCAGCAACGAGGACACGATGGTCTCAAGCACACAGCATGCGAGCACACGCCTCGCCGCACTCATCGCACGGAGCGAACGCATCGTCGCTTTCACTGGCGCCGGCATCAGCACCGAATCGGGTATTCCTGATTTCCGCAGTCCGGGCGGCATCTGGTCGCGTATGCAGCCGATAGACTTTCGCGATTTCATCAATTCGGTCGACATGCGTCGCGAAGCGTGGCGACGCAAAGCGGTGATCGACAGGGATTTTCACGAGGCGACGCCCAATCGTGGACATCGCGCGCTGGCGGCACTGGTCGAGCGCGGCGTGATGAGCGCCATCATCACGCAGAACATCGACGGCCTGCACCAGGCCTCGGGCGTGCCGGCTGACACGGTCATCGAACTCCACGGCAACGGCACCTACGCGACCTGTCTCGATTGCGGTTTGCGCTATGAACTCGCACCGATCATGGCGGCCTTTGCCCGCGACGAGACGCTGCCCGAATGTGATGTCTGCGGCGGCATCATCAAGTCCGCTACGATCTCTTTCGGTCAGGCCATGCCGCAAGCTGCCATGGCCCGCGCCCAGGCCGAGAGCGTGGCTTGCGATTTGTTCATCGTGCTGGGTTCATCGCTGGTGGTATATCCCGCCGCCGGTTTCCCCGCGCTTGCCAAGCGTCGTGGCGCGCGACTGGTGATCATCAATCGCGAAGCGACGGATCAGGATGGCAGCGCGGATCTCGTCGTGCATGAGGAGATCGGCGCGACCATCGGAGCGGCGGTCGGCGTGGCGTGACGGTGCTCACACTTAATCTTCTCTCCTTTTCTTTTGTGGGTCCGACTTCAGTCGGACATTCAAGGTCCGATCGAAAAGTCAGCCCTGGAATGTAATGTCCGACTGAAGTCGGACCCACAAAAAGAACGACTTTGCGCTGTTCTTGCCGTCAGGCGTAGCGCCGCATGACGGTCTCGGCGAAGGCGCGCATCTGGCCGACCGGATCGCCCGTGAGCTGGAAGGCGAAATGGGTGAGGCCGGCTGCTTCCAGCGATTTGATGTGGGCGATGACTTGATCCGGGTCGCCGATCACGGCGGCGGTGTTGGCGATGTCCGCAGTCAGATAGTCCCGCTCTTCTGGACGGGTATAGACCAGATGCCCTTCGTGCAGGATCAGATGGCGCCTATCCTTCGGCAGGCTCTCGACGTAGGCACGATAGCGTTCCACCAGATCAGCAATCTTCGGACTGGAACGCAACAGGCCGCCGTCCCATTCGACCATCACGTGCAATAGATTGGTGATGAAGGGTCCGACACTGTGCAGCACGCGCGCGCTGCCAGCGCTCTCGCCCGGCCGCAGGATTTCCACCGGTGCGATGGCCTTGCTCGGCAGTAAGGCCGGATTGCGGCCGGCTTTGCGTGCCGCGTCATCGATGATCTTGCGGTTGGCGGTCAGGCTTTCGGCATTGGGATGCCAGGTCAGATGCGCGTCGCATTCGGCGCCGCAGTAGGCCAGCGTCTTATCGCCGAAAGCCGATAGCGTGACAGGAATGTGGTGATCGAGATTGATGAAGCCGTCGTGACGATGCAGCAGTTGAACGAGATGGCTTTGACCTTCGGCTTCGTGGGGCGTGGCGTCGCCGCGCAGCAGTGCCTGGATGGTGCGGATCTCGCGCTTCATGCGACCCAGCGGCACCGGCTGCAGGCCCATGGTCAGGCGCGCGGTGTTGCCATTGCCGACACCGAGCTCGACGCGTCCCGGCGCGAGTTCCGCGATGCTGGCGATGGCATGGGCGATAACCGGCGCCATGCGCGTGGTCGGCACCGCCACACCAGTGGCGAGACGGATGCGTCGCGTCTCACGCGCTGCGACCGCCATGGTCGCGTAGACGTCGGAGTAGATCATCTGGGAATCAAAGAACCAGGCCTGATCGAAGCCTAAGGATTCGGCCATGGCCACCAGATCGTAATCGCCGATACGCGAAGTAAATGCAACGCCGAATTCCATGCTTGTCTCCCAGGGTCT
Source organism: Pseudomonadota bacterium (assembly GCA_043782755.1). Lineage (GTDB taxonomy): Bacteria > Pseudomonadota > Gammaproteobacteria > JADJYF01. The sequence goes on from JAYWAC010000268.1 coordinate 2,588, forward strand.
GCTCACGCGAAATGCGAGCGGCATTGTACGTGGGTTGTAGGCTCGAATTCATTCGCACATTCGTTTCGGCGTTCTCGACTGGAATGTGCGAATGAATTCGCAGGAGGCCCAGCTCGCGCGACGAGTCGCGCTATAGTGCGGCTGCTTTCATTTACCGGAGTCTATCGATGCATACCACCGCCCTCGACCCCGCCCGCGAGCGCTATGTGAGTCTCGCAACCTACCGGCGCGATGGGCGCGAAGTGCGCACGCCGGTGTGGATCGCGGGCGAGCACGGCGTGTTTTATGTGTTCACCGCGCCGGGCATGGGCAAGGTCAAGCGTATCCGCGCCAATGGCCGCGCCGGTCTCGCGGCCTGTACCTATCGTGGCGCGGTGAATGGGCCGTGGGTCGAGGCCCGCGCGCGACTGGTCGATGACCCGGCGACGGTTGCCGAGGCCTTGCGTCAGCTGCGCGCCAAGTATGGCTTTCAGATGTGGGTGACCGATGTAATGGCGAAGTTGAGTGGGCGCTTTGCGCAGCGCGTGTACATCGAGATCAGTGTGTAGCTGCGACAATTTTATACACCCATTGCTATCGAGCCTTTCCATTGTGGGTTCGACTTCAGTCGGACATTCAAGCGGTGCCCGTGTTGAACGCTCTGGAAGGAATGTCCGACTGAAGTCGGACCCACAGAGGACAGCGTGAAATTTTTACGACCGCTCATCGCCGGCACGCTGCTGCGCCGCTATCAACGTTTCCTCACCGACGTTGAACTCGACAACGGCACGCGTCTCACCGCCGCCTGCCCCAATACCGGCTCAATGCTCGGTTGCTGCACACCCGGCAATCGTGTGTGGTTGTCGCAAAGCGATGCGCCGACGCGCAAATATCGCCATACCTGGGAGCTGGTGGAAGTCGGCAAGGTCAAGGTCGGCATCAATACCGGTCTGCCCAACAAGCTGGTGCGCGAAGCGATAGAGCGCGGTGTGTTGGTGGAACTCGGCGGCTATGACAGCCTGCGCGGTGAAGTACCTTGCGGTGTCGAACGCAGCCGCATCGACTTGCTGTTGCAGAGTGCGCGGCGCGCAGATTGCTATGTCGAGGTGAAGAACGTGTCGGCCGCCGTCGAGAAGGGCGTGGCCCTGTTTCCCGATGCGGTCAGCGCGCGCGGCGCCAAACATCTGCGCGAACTCATGCGCCTCAAGGCTGAGGGTCTGCGTGCAGTGCTGGTGTATTGCGTGCAACGCGGCGACGTCGAAGCAGTGCGGCCGGCCGACGCCATCGACCCGCTCTATGGGCGCACGCTGCGCGAAGCGCTGGCAGCGGGCGTGGAAGTGTTGGCCTATCGCGCCAAGGTGACGACGCGCGAGGTGGTGTTGACGGAGCGGATTGAGATGGTGTGTCCGTCCCTATAGGTGGGAATTCATTCGCACCTACAACTGGCCCCGCTGGTAGGCGCTCTTGATATAGATCTGCGCGATCTTTTCGCCGTCCCACACATAGCAATAATGCGGGCCCTGTAACGTCGGCGCGATCACGCGCGGCTTGAACACTGCCACGCATTCACCACCGAGGTCGCGCACGCTGTCATAGGCGATGCCGTTCGAGCCTTCGGCGCGCAGGCGGCGAGCGAAATCCTGGGCTGGGCCATAGGCGCCGGGATCGCGGTTATAGAGCGCGGCGTAGCTCTCGCCTGCGCTGCGGATGTCATGGAATGGCGCGACGATGTCGGCCGCGTAGCTGCGCATGTCGAACTGCATGGGCGCCTCGGCGGTCGCGGCCAGGAAACGTGCGCGATGGAAAGCAGTCTCGACGATCGCGGTGTCGATGCCGTGGGCGGCGTAGTAGACGCCGTAGCTGCCATCGGTGAAGCGACTGCCCTGACCGTTGAGATGGGTGAAGGCCGCCATGATGGGTGTGGTGCCGGGGCCGCTGACGCGATCTTCCTCGGGCACCAGCGCGAGTTCGCCAACCTCCTGACGCAAGCGCGCATTGGTCAGACTTTCGATGGCGAATACGGTGTCGAGGTCGGCCGGCTGCGCCACTCGATCGAACAGCCCGACCGGCGGAAAGCGGCTCGCCACCAGACGCCAGGCCGGCGTCCAGGCCAGCGCCGTGGTCGGCGGATTCACGACCATCCGCGCGCCGTATCCAGGTATTCACGCACCACATAGAGGTCGGCGACATGGCCCGACAACAGCCGTTCAAGGGCGGAGCGACCGCCAAAGGGTGCGGCCTTGTTGGGCCTTTGCAGCCAGCCGTCAGCGGCGGCCGGATCGGGCAGCAGCAGTTGCAAAGCCTTGTAGATGCCGAACACATAGGACAGCCGCTCGAGCTTGTCGCGGCCAAGGCGCGCGCTGTCCGGGTCTTTCTTCCACTTGAAATAGGTGCTGCGGGTGCTGGCGTCGAAGCCGAGCAAGGTCATGGTCTGCTGTTCATTCAAGGCCCAGGCCTTGGCGATATTGAAATAGGTTCGCAGGGCGGCGCCCGGCGCGATGGCGGGAGCGGTGGGCTTCGCGGCGGGAAGGCGTGTGGCCATGGCGAATGGTCCGAACAGAGAAGTCTTAGTTCATATTAGTACTTAAATTATTATTTAGTCCATTAGTGGATTTAATACTTGCCTTGCTCAATCGAGCGCCGCGACCGTGATGTGGGTCTTCACCGAATTGGCGATGAAGCATTCCTCGTGGGCCGCGTGGTGCAGGCGTTCGATTTCGTCCGCAGCAGGCGCGCCCTTATCGCCGCCATAGACGATACGCGGCGTCAACACCACCTCATTCACCCACCAGCGCCCCTGCTCGTTCTTGACCATGGTGCCGATCGCGTCGTCGTCGTAACTCAGCACTTCTAAGCCGGCCCGCGCGGCCAGAAACAGGAAGGTCATCATGTGACAACTGGCGAGCGAAGCGACGTAGGCCTCTTCCGGGTCGATCGCGCTGGCCTGTGACCATGGTGCCGGCACGACATGGGGCGAGGGCGAGGCCGCCACTTCCAGCCCGCCGTCGAAGCGCCAGGTGTGGGCGCGGGAATAGCGACCCTTGCGGAAGTCGCCGCCTGCGAATTGCCAGTGGATGGAGGCTGTGTGCTGGGCCATGACTGTTTCCCGCCGTTGTGGAAGAGAGAGCTTATTTGTGGGTCAGACTTCAGTCTGACATTCATGAAGGTCCTAGGGGATCGGTTCTGAATTTGAATGTCAGACTGAAGTCTGACCCACAAGGACGCTCGACTCACGCGGCCAGAAACCCCGTGACTTTGTCGCGCAGCAATTCCATCTGCTCAAGCGGCGGCTCATGACCGCAACTCGGCAGCATGAACACTTCGCTGTGTGGCAAGGCCTTGCCGAACTCCTGGGCGTAGACCGGCGGAATGAGTCTGTCGTTTTCACCCCATACCACGAGGCTTGGCGCGGTGACGCGATGGATGCGTTTCCACAATCCCTTGTCAGGTATCGGCCAGATGATCTTTGCCGTGCAGCCCAAGGTCCAGATGAAATGCACCTGCCACAGATCGCTCGCTTCTTGTCCGGGCGGCGGTGTCATGCGTTGCACTACGCGCGGATGATTCGGATCGTGAAACAACACTTCCATGGTCTCGGCCGGCGACAGCGCGCACCAGCTCGCGCAGGTATAGGGCGCGTCTTCGCGCCATAGACCGATAGGCGCAATCAAGACCAGCTTCTCGATCGACTGACGCCGTTGCGCGGCGAGCTCAGCCGCGAGCAGGCCGCCGAAGGAATGGCCCATGAGGCGCACTTTCTTGAGCTTCAAGCCATCCAGCAGATCGTCATAAGCCAACACCGCGTCCCACAGGTTATCGATCATGTCGATGTCATTGGGGCGGCCCGGTGCAGTGCCGGGGAAATGTGGCACGTAGACTTTGTAGTGATCAGCCAGTTCGTCGAGGAAATCATCCCAGTAAAAGCCGCCGGCCGAATGCAGATACAGCAGCGGCTTGCCCTTTCCGGCAATGTTGACGGTGATGTCGAGTCGGCCGTTCAGCACCGGCACGACTTTCTTGATGAGTCTTTTCATGTCTTGTTCAACTCCTCGCACTCAAGCCGCAGCGCGCGCCGCCGGCTTGCAGGCCTTGGGCCACCAGTGGTCTTCCCAGCCTTCGTTGTCCCACACACCGCGCAGATGAGGTAAGACGCTCTTGGCGATGCGCTCGATGTTCTGCATGGTCTTCTCATGGGACAGCGAGCCGAACTGCGGCAGGATCATGAGATGCCCGACGCGCAGCGTCTTGATGATGTGGAGCAGTCTCTCGGTGACGGTCTTGGCACTGCCACATACGACGAAGTCGCGATCGTTGAACTGCGGAAAGTGCAGGGTCTTCAGTTCTTCAAAGGGCGGGAAGGGACGCTTGGTGATGAGATGAGTGAGACTGCTGTGCGTCATGTGTCCCGGCGGTGCGAGCAGTTGCTCGGGCAGATGCAGGCCTTTGTGATAGAAGTATTCGGCGGCGTGACCGTATTCGGCTTCGGCCTGTTCATCGGTTTCCGACACACCCACCGGCACCAGGAAGCCCATGCGATAGGGATTGCGATCGCGGCCCAGTTCTTCCGCGCGATCCCAGAAGCCCTTGACCATATGTTCCGCGCCCTTGGCACCGAAGTAGGTCAGGAAGCAGTAGGCGTAGTCATTCTTGATGACGAAGTCCCAGGTGCTGGGGCTGGCATTGCCCGGCACCCAGATCGGCGGATGGGGGCGCTGCATGGGCTTGGGCCAGATGTTGACCATCGGCAGTTGATAGAACTTGCCGTTGAAAGCAAACACCTCGTCCGAGGTCCAGGCCTTCTTGATCAGATCATGCGCTTCGTAATAGCGCGCCCGCTGTTCTATCGGCGCCATGCCGTAGCTGTAGGAGTAATCACCACCGAGACCGACCGGGAAGCCCGCGATCAAACGGCCTTCGGCGATGCAGTCCAGCATCGCGTATTCCTCGGCGACGCGTATCGGCGGATTCAGGAACACCGCCGTTTCGCCCATCTGAATGATGGCGGTATCGGTGCCACGCGTGGCGCGCGCCAACACCGAACCCATCATGTTCGGATTGACCATGAAGCCGTAGGCGTTCTGGTGATGTTCGTTGGTGCACACGCCGTCGAAGCCCATCTGCGCAGCATGGGTTAGCTCGTCGAGCGTGTGGTTGTAATACTGCGCGACCTTGCCCGTATCGGCGACGGCGTTGAACGGCAAGGAGAACCATGCGGACTTGTGCTTCTTCTCGAAGTCGTCCGCGAGATCGCGGTAGGGCATGAGGTGAAAACAGGCGATTTTCATGGGAGCAGGATCTCCGTTTGCGCTGTGCTGTTTGGCGACGGGGGTAAAGATCGTGGAGGGAATGTGCGAATGCATTCGCACATTCCACTACATCCCGCTAGCCTGCTGACGCCACCTTGACTGGCGGCGTGGTCTCGCTCAACTCACGCGTCACCACGTCATCGGGCAGATCGAAGGCGTGCGCGAAGCCCACATCCATCTGCGAATACTCCGGTTTGCCGCTGCCGGCCGGCGGTTGTGCGAGCGTGCCGCCGCTGTCCTTGAAGGCGGTGGGGTGCTTATAGCGTGCAAGTTCCTCCGCACTGATGCCATTCAGCGCGACTACTTCGGGATCGATCCAGGCCTCGGCATTGATCGCTGCGCGCGAGGTCGATACTTCGAGTACAAGATTCTCGGGGCCACTGAAATAGATGGATTTGCAGAAGCCATGATCGAGTGGCCCCAGCACGCGCACGCCGCGCGAGCGGATGCGATCGCGCAGCGCCAAAAGTTGCTCGTCATCGTCGACGTTGAAAGCGACATGCTGCATGGTGCCGGCGGCGCAGGGCTTGCCGGGGTTGCCGGCGTGGGACACACCGAACTGGGTCGGGATGTCTTTCACTGCGGGTGTGGCGACAAACGCCACGCAACAATGCGGGTTCAATTCCATGAAGGCATGGAAATAACCTTCCACGCCATGCATCCAGTACAAGGCTTTCAATTTCATGCCGAGTACGTCGGAGAAGAATTCGATCTGCGATTTGACGTCGGCGGTCATGAGCGCGAGGTGGTGGACGCCGTTCAGTTGAGCCATGTCGTGTTCTCCCCAAAATAAAAAAAACCGGGCTCATGCAATGCACATGGCACTGACTCACCCGGTCCCTGGGAACGCGCATCCACGCAGTGAGGCCACCGCGCCAACGCGTAGGTCTTATAGACGCTCGATAATCGTGACGTTGGCCTGACCGCCACCTTCGCACATGGTCTGAAGACCATAGCGACCGCCGCTACGTTCGAGCTCGTGCAACAGCGTGGTCATGAGCTTGGTGCCAGTCGCACCGAGCGGATGACCGAGCGCAATGGCACCGCCGTTGACGTTGGTTTTCTCGTGCGGATAGCCGATTTCCTTCAGCCAGGCCAGCGGTACTGGCGCGAACGCTTCATTGATTTCGACCACGTCGATGTCTTCCATCTTCATGCCTGCTTTCTGCATCGCATAGCGGGTAGTAAGGATGGGCGCCGATAACATCATGATCGGATCCTCGGCACGCACGCTCATGTGATGAATGCGCGCACGCGGCTTCAAGTTGTAACGCTTCACCGCCGCTTCGGAGGCGATCAGCATCGCCGACGACGCATCGCAGGTCTGGCTCGCGACGGCTGCGGTGATCGATTTCAGACCGAAGATGGTGTCGAGGGTCGCCATCTGTTCAAGCGTCGTTTCGCGCACGGTCTCGTCCATCTTGAAGTCGCCTACCGGCGCGATTTCGCGATCGAAGCGGCCCTCACGGATGGCCTGGGCGGCGCGGCGATGGGATTCCAGTGAATAGACTTCGAGGTCTTCGCGGCTGAAGCCCCACTTGTCGACCATCATCTGCGCGCCGGCGAACTGGCTGGGCGGCGTGCTGCCGTAGCGCTTGGTCCAGCCCGGCGAGCCGGCTATCGGATCCTTGAAGCCAAAGGCACCGCCAACCTGGGCCGAGGAGCCGATAGGGATCTTGGTCATGATCTGCACGCCACCGGCGAGCACCACATCATTGACGCCGGACATCACCGCCTGCGCGGCGAAATGTACCGACTGTTGCGAGGAGCCGCACTGACGGTCGATAGTCACACCCGGCACCGCTTCGCTGTAACCAGCGGTCAACCAGCAGGTGCGCGCGATGTCGCCGGCCAGGGGACCAATGGCATCGAGGCAGCCGAAGATCACGTCGTCGTAATCTTCATCGGGAATCGCATTGCGTTCGACGATGGCACGGATCACATGCGCGCCAAGATCGGCCGGATGCATGTCCTGCAGGCTGCCTTTGCGCTTGCCGGTGGGGGTGCGTACGGCGTCGATGATATAGGCCTCAGCCATGGGGACTCTCCTTCAAGTTTTTTTTCGAGCGATGCGCTTTCGGGACGAAGGCGCGGGGTAAATCTGGCGCTGGAATGTAGCACGCGCGCGCATGTCCCTTGTAGATGCGAAATCATTCGCACATTCATCGTCGCTGCTTGGCGCCGAGCCTCGCCTTTGAATGTGCGAATGATTTCGCATCTACGGCGTGCGATGGTGTCGCCCTTCATCAATCCACGATGCGTTTGGCCGTGCCCCACATCAGCCATACCACCGCACCCAGCACCTCGACCGCAGCGCACAACATGAAGGCCGAGCTGTAGCCGCCGGTGTGAGTGACTAGCCAGCCGGTGACATAGACGCCGACGATGCCGGGAATGGTGCCGGCGGTGTTGGTGATGCCCATCAGTACATCGGCATAACGCGGCGCGATTTCCAGATGATTGGGCATGAAGCCCGACCAGGTCAGGGCAATGAAGCCGAGCGCCCCGCACATGAGAGCGACCGCCGGCATCGGCGTCGAGATGTTCTGTACCGACAACATGCAGGCTGCTGCGCCGAGCAGGCCGGTGAGCTGCATGATCTTGCGGATCAAGGTGAGATCCATGCCGCCGGTGATCATCTTGTCGGCGACCAGGCCGCCTAAGTTGCCGAACACGAACATCGACAGCCACGGTGCGGCCGACAGCACACCGGCTTTGACCAGATCGAAGTGCAGCGCGCCGTGGAAATAGCTCGGCAGCCAGGCGAGCAACATGTACAGCACCCAGTTGCTACAGAAATGATTGGTGATCAGCGCCCACACCGCCGGATGGCTGAGCAGGAACTTCCACGGCACGTCGACCCGCTCGCGCGGCACATCGGCCTCGGTAGCATGGGCGGTGAGCATGGCCAGTTCGGCGGCGCCCATATGCGGGTCCTGATCCGGGCGGTTGTGGGCGCGCAGGAACCACGCCACGCACCACACCACGCCGATCCCACCGAAGATGAAGAACACCGATTGCCAGCCCCATCGTTTGATGATCCAGCCGGTGCTCATGAGGCCGATCAGTGTGCCGAGCGGGATGCCGCTGACCAGCAGGGCCAAGGCCCGTGAGCGTTCTCGTGTCGGCACCCAGCGGGCAAAGAGGTTGTAGGCCGAGGGATACATCGCAGCCTCGCCTAAACCCATGGCAACGCGGGTCGCAAGCAGGGCGGGCAGCGATATCGCCGCCGCTATCGGTGTCAGCATGGTGAAGAGCGACCACCACACCACCGCGAAACCCAGCACGAACTTGCCGCCAATGCGATTCGCCAGCCAGCCGCTCGGCACCTGCAACAGCATGTAACCGAAGAAGAAGGACGACAGCACCAGGCCCTTGGTCTGCTCGCTCCAGCCGAACTGCTCCTGCATAGTGATGGCGGCGACCGAGATGTTGACGCGGTCGATGTAGCAGACGAAGGACGCCGCCACGCACAGCGCGATGACGGTGTAACGGCGCGGCCAGCCGCGTGGGGCGCTAGCGGCTAGCGCCGCGTCGGGAGCGATACGCATGGACGGTCTTCCTCAGGGCGCGGCGTGTGCCGGCTCAGCGCTGCTGGCCGTGCTTGACCAGAGCCGCCTGGGTATCGAGGAAGCGCAGCACTTCGTCACGCGGCTTGACCGGCGCGAATAGCACCGTGCGGGTGATACCCCAGGAGCGGAATTGGTCCAGCCGTTCGAGACTGGGCGCCTCCCAGGCGAACATCGACAGCTCGATGGAGGTCGGGTCGCGCTTGGCGATTTCGCAGCGGCGGTGGATGTCGGCAATCGCCCCCGGAATGTCGCCAACTAGCATGTCGAGCGGCGCCCAGCCCTCGCAGTAATCGACCACCCGTTGGCGACTCTGTTCGGTGGCACTGCCGAGGATCACCGGCGGGTGCGGTTTGCGCACCGGCTTGGGGTAGGACCAGATCGGATCGAAGTTGACGAATTCGCTGTGGAAGGACGGTTGCTCCTCCGTCCAGATGGTCTTCATCGCCTTGACCCGTTCGCGCATCAGCTTGAGGCGGGTCTTGAAGTCGGTGCCGTGGTTGGCCATTTCCTCGGCGTTCCACCCCGCGCCGATGCCGAACAACACGCGTCCGCCCGACAGGAAATCGAGGGTCGCCACTTCCTTGGCCGTCACGATCGGGTCGCGCTCGATGATGAGGCACACGCCGGTCGCGAGTTTGAGCTTCGTCGTGACCTGGGCGGCGGCGGTCAGCGAGATGAAGGGATCGAGCATGTGCCAGTAGTATTCCGGCAGTTCGCCGCCGGCCGGATAGGGCGAGCGACGTTCGACCGGGATATGGCTGTGTTCGCCGAACCACACCGATTCATAGCCGCGCTGTTCGAGATTGCGCGCCAGCTCGTCGGGCCGGATGGTGTAAGACGTATTGAAACTGAAGACCCCGATATCCATCGCCTCTCCCCTTGCGATTTGCCCAGGCTGCCAGTCTAGGAGGGCGGGCACGTTCAAGGGAAGCGCGCGAACGGGGAGGGTGGTCTGAACCGAGGCTGGCTTGCGAGGCACTGACTACGCACCACCCTCAGCTATAATCGCCAGCCCGCTCCATCAAGAATCACGAGGAAGCCCGCCATGCCCCTGTATGAATACCGCTGCGAAGCCAACGGCGAAATCGTTGAAGTCGTGCACCGCATGGCTGACAAGTTCACCACCTGGGGACAGCTGTGCGAACACATGAAGCGCCCGCTCGGCGACGTGCCCGCCGAGACGCCGGTCGCAAAGCTGATAGGCTCAGGCAATGCCGGCAATGCGCCCTGGACGGTCGGCAAGCAGCTCAAGGCTGACGCCAAGGCCTCGACTAATCTCAAGCACGGCGCGACGGTGTCGCCGATGCGGAGCAAGAATTTCTAGCAGGGGCGATGAGACAGAGGAGGCAGGGCTTCCTCTTTATTGTGGGTCAGACTGAAGTCTGACCCACAAGGGATTGAAATGGCTTGGATTGGAACGAGGGCGCCACAGCCCTCAATGATGCCCCGCCGTCGCTGGCGCATTCTTGCGCTTGGCCGGCGTCAACAAAGACACATAACTCACGCCATCGGCATTGTTGCCGGTGACCGGCAGGCCGTTCTCACGCCAGCCTGGTAAGCCGACGCTCATCACGCACACATCCGTATAACCCGCTGCCATCAGCGCTGCAGCCGCCGTAGCAGCGCGCGGCCCCTCATCACCCCCCACGATCAGGGGGGTGTCATGGGGGAGCGTGTGTTCCATCACCAACTGAAAGCTGGCATTGGCATGGGTCGCGTGGCTTGTGGGGTGATAGAACTCGATGGGCACGTTCACCACCCGTCCGCGCGGATGGCCTTTGACGAATTCGGCGACGCTGCGCACATCCACATAGGTGGCCGGTCCATCGGGGCTGATGCGCAGCGAGACTTCGAGCGGGGTGACGATGGCGAGATTCATAAGGTGACGCTCACGTTCTGCGTTTGAACGCCGGCACGAAGGGCGGAATGATCTGGCAGCGTGCCCGCTCCGGCAGCGCGGCGCGCGCGGTTAGGCGGTAGTGCACGCTGTCGTCGCCCGCTTCGACGTCCATCTGTTCGATGTGAAAGTGCAGGATGCGGCCGGTCGGACTGAGCGCGAACACGCAATCGAGCAGACGTCGCGCGGCCAGCTCGCCGTGTTCAGGATGCAGCAGGGTTTCAAAGGCAGGCTGGGTCATCGTGCTCGGCTGCGGGTGAGTCACTGCTATTGTGCGCAATTGTCACGGGACGAGACAGGGTTAGTTGCCGTAGCCACGGTTGGGTAGTGCGCGCGCGCTCGGTTGACATTGGCGGGTATCGCCGCTTAGATCACAAGTCCCTGGCCGAGAACACTTCACCATGACCATCAACGCGCAGATAGAAATGGTCACCGGCGCGCTGCGCTATGCGCCTGGTGAAGAAGTGCCGAACGTCGCGCGCAAGCTGTTCGCACTGCGTAATCAATGCACCGAATGCAATGTCTGCGAAGTGGCCTGCGCGCTCGCCCATTCGCCCGACGGCATAATCAACCCGCAGTACGCGCGTTTGCGCATCGATCATGCGCCGGAAAAACCCTCGCGCGTCAATCCCGATGGCCTGGGCTTCGTTGCCGAGATCTGCCATCACTGCGGCAACCCGCCACCCTGTGCGGATGTCTGTCCGACCGATGCGTTCTATTACGATCCCGCGACCCGCGCCGCAGTGATCGAACAGGACAACTGCATCCAGTGCATGGAATGCGTGCCGGGCTGTCCCTTCGACGTGGTGTTCGTCGCGCCTAGCGGCGAATTGCTCAAGTGTGATTTGTGCGGCGGCGAGCCGGTGTGCGTGAAAGCCTGCTCGACGCGCCCCGAGATGTTGAACAACGGCAAGCAGTACAACCGCCTGCCGGTGCTGTTCTTCGAGGAACAGGCCGACTACAACCAGCTCATCAAACAGAAAGCCGAGAAGCGCGACGAAGTGGGCATGATGCAAGCCATGCTCGAGCGCGGCGAAATCAGCAGTTCGGCCTGAGCGCGTAACCGCGCTGGTCTATCAGGGGAGAGATGCGATGGAAAGCCGTTTATTACGTGTCGATCTGACGACCGGCGAACTCACGAGCGAAGTGATACCACATCAGATGTTCGAGCGCTGGATCGGTGGTTCCGGCATCAATAACTGGATCATGTGGGAACACTTCCTGACGCATGACATCCGCTGCGATCCGCGCAGTCCCGACAACATCTTCGTCTTCGGTGTGGGGCCGCTGGCGGGCACCGGTGCCGGCAGTGGCGTGAAAGGCCGCATCACGTTCAAGAGTCCGACCTACGGCATCTTTGGTGACTCGGCCGGCGGCGGCAAATTTCCCTACATGGTGCGCTTCACGGCCTATGAGTACATCGCCATCACCGGCCGTGCACCGAAGCCGATGTATCTGCACATCTGTAACGACGAAGTGTCCTAGCTCGACGCCAGCCACCTGTGGGGCAAGAACACCAGCGAGACCCACGCGATACTGCAAGAGACTCACGGCACCTGGCCGTCCAAGACCAGCACCCTGACTATCAGCCAGGCCGGCGAGAACATGGTCGGCATGGCCGGCGTGGTGGCCGATGCACTGCGTATCCATGCGCGCGGCGGCGGTGGTGCGGTGCTGGGCTCGAAGAATCTGAAAGCGATCGCCGTGCAGGGCAATGGTGGCCTGCCGGTCACGCGGCCCAAGGACATGCTCGAATGGTCGAGTGACTTCAAGACCAAGCTCGACAGCAACGAGGCGGTATACGGTTTCAAGCGTCGCGGCACCTTGGGCGCGGTCGAGATGTATCAGCACATCGGTGGCCATGCCTGGCGCAACAACCAGGGCAACCAGTTCCGCGGTGAGGAAATCCGCTCGGACAACTGGGTGAAGAAATACCAGCGCTATTCGGAAGTCTGTTCGTCCGATTGCTTCATCGCTTGCGACAGCAAATACAAGATTGAAGGCAACGAGACCGAGGCCGCCGCCAAATACAAGGGCGAGACCTTCCGTCGTCCGGAATATCTCACCACCGGCAGTGCGGCCGGCATGCTCGATGTGCGCGATTGGGCCGAGGTCGCGCACTGGGGCAAGATCACCAACGACTATGCGATCGACAATCAGGACTTGTCCTGTTCAATAAGCTTCGTCATGGAATTGAAACAGCGCGAGCTGCTCTCCGATCGCGACGTCGCTGAATTATTCGGCCATGCCCAGCCGCTGCGCTGGGGCAATATGGAAGACATCGAGGCCTGCATCGAAAGCATAGTATTCCAGAGCAGTCCCTTCGGCGTGATGTTCAGCGACGGCCCTTATTTCGGCGCGCTCAAGCTGTCCGCCATGAAGGGTCAGAACTTCATGAAGTACGCCATCTACGGCAAGGGCGGCGCGAGCTTCACCGAAGAGATGCGGCCCTTCCCGACCTGGATGAACAACATGGCGGTCGCCTCGCGCGGCGCTGATCATCTGAAGGGCATTGGCCTTATCGAGAAATTCCAGCGCAAGGATCTCTCCAAAAAATACTTCAATGGCCGCACCGAGGCTGCTGATCTCAGCACGCCGGTGTTGAAGGGCGCCTGCACGGCGCTGGTCGAGAATCAGGTCGCGCTGCTCAATTCCTATGGTGTGTGCCTGTTTCACTGGATGCTGGACCCGGCCGGCTACATGCCGCAGGAATATTACGGCCGTGCTTTCGCCGCCGTCACCGGCATCGATCGCTCGCCCGATGAACTCATGCAGGACGGCGAACGCATCTGCAATCTTGAGAAGGCCATTAACTCGCGCATCGGCCTGCGTCGTGAACACGACACCGTGTGCGAACGCTGGATGTGGGAGCCGAGCCCGGAAGGCATGTATGCCGGCAAGGTCGCGGCCGACATGTTCGTACCGGTGCTCAATGAGTACTACGAGTGGCGCGGCTGGGATCGTGATTCGGGTTTGCAGACCCGTGCCAAGCTCACCGAGCTCGGCCTGCAAGATGTCGCCGAAGTGCTGGCCGCCGACGGCGCGCTGGCCTGAGTGAATCTGACGCCATGATCACGGTCCACACCGAGTTTCACAGTCACTTCAAGGAACTCGCGGCCACTGGTCGTGATTCGTTTCAACTCGAGCAACCGCTAGTCGCCGAACTGGCCGAACGCATCAGCGCCAAGTACGGCGAGAAGATGCGCTCGATGTTGATCGACGCCGAGACCCAGGAGTTGAACGAACGCGGCACGATGTTCGTCGACACCAAGGGCCGGCGTATTGCCATGGAAGACAGCCTCGTGGATGGCGAGACGATTTCCTTCATGGTGGGGATCGCCGGCGGCTGAGGGCGGCGCCGTGATAAGAGACCGCTCAGCGCGACCAGCGCTGCACGGTGTATTGAATGAAGCGCGCGACGAAGCCGGCGGTGATGCGCGGACGAAAGCTGCGTTCACCGTGAATGAAGGCGATGCAGCCGCCCGGTGAACGTATGGTCGCGTGATCGACGCCGGCCGGCATGAACTGAAAATCGCCCGGTCCCATCAATTGCTCGTTGCCGACCCAGGCTTCGCCTTCGACAATCATGCTGACCTCGTCCTGGTTGTGCACATGGGCCGGTAAGCTGCTGCCTGCTTGCATGCGCATGAGATAGGAACGGCTGCTGTCGGTCTCGCGCAGCATGCACAGTTCAATGCCTGGCCAGCGCTCTTCCCAACGTTCGGCGGCTATCGGTGTCAACTCATGCAGGGCGGCGATCGCCAAGGACAGCTCGCTGTCTTCCTGCGCGACACCCTTGATCGAAGCCATCACCTGCGCGCGCAAAGCCGCAGCCCGCGTGGGCGCGGGCATGATCGGGCGCAGGCCTGTCATGAGTTCGTCCTGCAAGGCCTGCGGCAGGCGCTCGTCATCGTCTTGTTCGTTCACGCTGTTCGACACATCTACTTAAGACTATTCGCGATAGCTCGTACGCAGGCTGTCCTGCGCGCGGCGCAAATGGGATTTCACCGTGCCGAGCGGCAGGCCAGTGAGTTCGGCTATCTCGCCATGGGAGAGATCGCGAAAGAACGCCAGGCCGAGCAGTCGTTGCGCGACCGGTGACAAACTCGCGATGGCGGCGCGCAGGCGTTCGTCACGCTGCCAGGTCATCACCAGTGCCAGCGGGTCGTCATCCGTCATGGCCTGATCGATGTGCTCACTCGACAGCGTTTCGTCCGCCGTCATGACCGCGCCGCGACGACGCAGGTAGTCGAGCGCGCGGCTGCGGGTCATGTTCAACAGCCAGGCTAGCGGTGTGCCGCGCACGGTATCGTAGCGACCCGCTTGTTGCCAGGCTTGCAGATAGGTCTCTGCCACGACGTCCTCGGCGGCGTCCTGATCGCGGGTCACGCGCAGCGCCAGGCCATAAACGTGGCCGAGCGTGCCATCGTACAGCAGGCCCATGCCGGACTCTTCGCCGCATGCCATGCGCGCGATCCATTCGCGGGCCGCAGCATTGAGAGTGTCGTTGTCAGGCACGTCGCGGCGACCGGCATCCATCGGTGAAGGGGCTCGATTATAGACACGCACTGAGTGCCCGCAATGCGCATGCGCGGTTCTCCTTTCATGGTCCTGAACGGCTTTGCCATGTTGACGCTACGCAGCACAAAAGATTTTGGATGTGCTGCATCCAAACCTCGTGCGTCCTGCGTAGTGCCGTCGAAGCGCGCGCCATGGTCGCCGCCGCGAGCGGCCCGCGACCCCTGAGTGCAGGCTGCATTGAAGCATCACATCTGCTCATCGTTGAGGGAGAGTCATCCATGAAATATGGCACATTGCTGGCGGCCTGTTGTCTCGCCTGCGCGCCGGTCACCCAGGCCGCCAGTCATCGCGAAGCGCCGATCACCGCGCTCGATCACAAGGCCGACATCACCGATGTTTATGCCTTCCGCAGTTACGACCCGGCCGATGCGACGCCTAAGGTCACCCTGATCCTCGGTGTCGATCCCTTTCTTGAACCGGCCAACGGCCCGAACTGGTTTCCCTTCGACCCCGATGTGGTTTACGAACTGAAAATCGACAACGACAACGATGCGCAGGAAGACATTGGTCTCGAAGTGCGCTTCAGCACCCAGCAGACCTTGCCCAATCTGTTCCAGGTTTATGCCGGCGTTCCCGGCGGCGCCAATGCGCCGGCCAACTCGCCAGCGCCCATCGCGCCCGGCACCGCCATCGTGCCCGATCGCATCACCCAGTCGACCGACGCCGGCCTGGGTCAGAAGCAGACCTATACGCTGACCTTGGTGCGCTATCAGAAGGGCGTCGCCCAATCGCGCACCGTGCTCGGCAGCCATCTCGCCACCGTGCCGGCCAATGTCGGGCCGCGCACCATGGACTACGGCGCGCTGTTCAATGCCGGCATCCACGCGCTGGCGGGCCAGGTGAAGGTTTTCGCCGGCACCACCGACGACGCCTTCTGGATCGATCTCGGTGGCGCCTTCGATACCTTGAACACCCATTCCTTTCCGGTCCTGACCGCCGGCCAGGATGCCTCATCGCAAAACTTGTCGGCTGACACGGTATCGGGTTACGCGGTCAATTCCATCGCCATCGAACTACCCGTCACAATGTTGACCCGCACCGCTCAAGTCGAAGCGGCCACGTCGACCGCCGCCACCATCGGTGTGTGGGGGACGACCTCGCGGCCGCGCGTCACGGTGCGTCGCTCGCCCTTGCCGGCGCAAGGCTCGGGCGGCTATCGCCAAGTGCAACGCATGGGCAACCCGCTCATCAATGAATTACTCATCGGCACTGGTTTCAAGGATCGCTTCAGCATGGATGTGCCCAAGAACGACAGCCAGTTCGCCAATTTCTTTCTCGACCCGAGCCTGGCGCGCGTGGTGAATGCCTTGACCGCCGGCGTGGTGGCCATCCCGCCTGTGCCGCGCACTGATCTCTTGCCGGTGGTGACCTATGCACCGCCGATAGCGGCAGCGGGTACACCGGCCGGACCGGTAGCGGATCTGTTGCGCCTGAATACTGGCGTCGCGCCGACCGCGCCGGCATCGGGCAGTCGCCTCGGTTTGCTCGGTGGCGACCCGGCGGGTTTCCCCAATGGTCGTCGTGTGTATGACGACGTCACCGACATCGCCTTGCGTCTGGTAGTGGGCGGTGTGCTGCATGCGCCCTTCCCAGGCTATAGCGCCGACATCGGCGGACGCCTGGGCGACGGTGTGAACAGCAACGACGCACCCTATCGCACTGTCTTTCCCTATCTCGCTGATGCGCCTTCCGGTCGCGATCGCCGTCACATCGATCCCGGTGAAGACGGCTGCACCGCCGGCAGCGGCGCGCCCTGCGCGCCCTGAGTGAGGATGCTGGCATCGCGGATTTCAGTCCGCGATGCCAGCGCTAGTCAGGCACTGAGCCACCGACAGATAAGCGGAACACAACATGAAACAGGCCTTCGCGGTATCGCTATACGTGGCCTTTCTGTTGCTCGCGCTGCGCGTGCACGGCGCGACACCGGGCCCCGCTGCGCGGCTTGCCAACGCGAACAATCCTATCGAGCAAGCGAACACCTGCCTGCGTCATTACCGTGAAACCGCGCGCGCGGAATTCATCGACCAGGCGCAGGCGGCGATCACGGCGGCCCTGGCGACCACGCCCAACGACTATGTCGCACAACGCACCGAGGTCGCGATACTGCTCGCGCGACATGCAGATAGCGCAGCCTTGGAACGCAGCACCGCGCTCAATCGTCGTTTTCCCGATGACGTCGATACCTATGCGCTGATGATCGACGCTGAACTTGCTCTCGGCCGTTATACGCAAGCCGAGCAGGACACTCAACGCCTGCTCGATCTGCGTCCCGACAATGTGCCCGGTCTGATCCGTGCCGCCCATTTGCGCGAACTGTATGGCGACTGGCAGGGCGCCATCGATTTCATCAACGCGAGTCTCAATCGCGTCACCGAGGACGAGGCCGAGCAACGCGCGAGTCTGTACACGCAACTCGCACGCCTGCATTTCGGCGCGGGCCATGGCGAGATTGCGCGTCAGGCACTGGCAGCGGCGCTGACGGCACTGCCCGACTATCACCTAGGGCTCGAGGAAGGCTTGCGCATCGCACGTCTCAGCGACGCCCACGATGAGGCCTTGCACAACGCTCAACGTCTCTATCGCGTCGTGCCCAGTGAGAATCATCTCTTTCTGCTGGCGCGCGCCACGGCCGAGGCCGGCGATACGCAACACGCGGCGGCCATGTTCAGCGAGTTCGTGACCCGCGCCCAGAACATCCAAGCCAAGGACGACACCACCACGCTGGCCTTGAGTGCCTATTACGCTGATGAAGGGCGCGATCCTACACGGGCGGTGACGCTCGCCACTGCGGTGCGCGCCGCGCGCGCCGATGCGCCGACGGTGCTTGCCCTGGCCTGGGCTCTACATCGCGCCGGCCACGATGATGCAGCGCTGTGCGAACTCGACACGCTCGCGAATCTCGGCTGGCGCGACGCCGACTTCCTCGCGGCGCTTGGCGAAATTCACGCCGCCATCACCTCTCAATCTGTTTCTGAACCCGCCACCCACAGCTGATAAACCGTGAGGGAAACCGTCATGCCGCGTCTGTTCTTAAGTCTATTCATGCTCGTCACCAGCGCCGCCCAGGCACTGCCTGTCGAGTGGTCCAATGTCACCTACACCACCTCGGCCTTCGCCGAAGTCGGCGACGACAGCGATGGCATCAACGCCCATAGCAGTCCACCGACAGCCCGGCCCTTGTTCAGTCACGCCGATGTGCTCGGTGCCGACACCAGCGTCAAGGAATTCGCTACGGCCGATGCCATCGCCGACGACGGCTTGTTGAGTGTCGCGACCGAAGTGCGAGGCAAAATACATCATGCCGGCGCAGTGGCCGAGGCCTCCTTGGCAGCGCAGCTAAGCACGCCTGGCGCCTATTTGTTGCAACTAGCCTTTGACGACACGCTCGATCTCCTGGGTGGCGACGCGGGGGCGGTGTTGGGTCTGGCCTTGAGTGTCGGCAGTCAGACCTTGTTCGATGAGGTGTTCACCAGCAGCGCCGAAATCGCGCGTATGTTCGTGCTCGCGCCGGGCGAGTTGGCGTTGCTGCATGTCAGCCTGATCAGCACCGCCGATGGTTTCGCCAATGGTGCTAGTGTCGATCTCTACGGCTTCAATCTCGCCAGCGTCAACGTCGCGTTGACGGCGGTGCCCAGCCCGAGTCCGCTGGCCTTGATCGGTGCGGCCTTGCTGCCGATGATCCGTCTGCGCCGTTCGCGCCGCGTGTGAAAACCATGGCGGGTCTGTTGGCGATGCTGCTGGCCCTGCTTGGGCAAGCTTGTCTGGCCGCTGAGCGAGGGCCGCAAACCCCTGCGCTCGCTGGTCTTGAACAAAGACTCGCCGCCCATCCGGATCAGCTCGACCTCATGCAGGATCTCGCCGCCGCCCTGCTGGCCGAAGTGCGCATCGCGCCGCGCAGCGACGTGCTGGCCCGCGCTGAGACCCTCATCGATCGTCTGCTCGCTCTGCATGCGCCACGCGCCGATGCACTCGATGCCTGGCGGCTATTGATAGCGCATCGCTTCGATGAGGCCTTGGCGGCCGCACGCCGCGCCCAGACCGCCGGCACGGATCCCTTGCTGGCAACCATCAGCGAAGCCGATGCGCTGACCGAACTTGGACGCTATGACGAAGCTGAGGTCGCTGTGCAGTCGCTGCTCGATCATCATTACGGCATCGCGTCTCTGGCGCGCGCGTCGCATCTGCGTCGTCTGTTCGGCGATCTGCCTGGCGCCATCGAACTGACCGAGAAGGCCATCGGCTTAAGCGTGGCTACTGTCGATCGCGCCTGGCTGGCGCTCGATCTCGCCGATCTGCAACTTAGCGCTGGCGCGCCGGCACTCGCGCTAGCGCTCGCTACGTCCGCCGTCGCGGATCTGCCTGCCGCAGCGCTGGCCATGCAGGGACGTGCACAGCGTGCGCTCGGCAATGCACCTGCCGCACTCGCGCTGTATCGCGCAGCGGCAGCGCGAACGCTGCGCGTCGACACCGAAGTCGAGATCCTGCGACTCGCGCAAGCACTCGGTGAGCAGGCACTGGTCGCAAGCGCCACGAGCTTGCTCGACGGCATGGCGCGACTCGATGCCCAGAACGGCGGCGGCGATCGACGCAGCTTCGTCGAGTTTCATCTCATCGAAAACCAACTGCCGGCCGCCGAAGCGCTGGCGCGTGCCGAATGGCGGCAACGTCCCGATGTCTACAGCGCGGCGCAATTGGCTTGGGTATTGTTTCGTGCCGGCAAGCATGACGAGGCACGCGCCTATGCCGCACGCGCCATCGCCGAGCACAGCGTCGATCCGCCACTGCAATGGCGCGCTGGCACGGTGCTGGCCGCGATGGGCGACGCGCGCGGTGTCGCGCTGATCGACGCCGCGTTAAAACCACAGCCCTGGCTCGCGACCGACGCAACGGTGCTTGCCGCCCGCCAATGAAACGCCTGTTGTTGCTGATCGCGCTGCTGTGGACGGTGATCGCGCAAGCCCATCCGCTAGGCAACAACACCGTCAATCGCGAGGCCGCCGTGGTGCTCGGCGGTCAGGACATCCGTATCGACTACCGTCTGGATCTCGCCGAGATCCCGACCCTGCTCGCCAGTCAGAGCGCCGACCGCGATGGCGACGGCACGGTCACCAGCGCAGAGTGGCAACGCTATGCGCGCGCTTGGAGTGAGGCGCTGTTACCGGCCTTGCAGCTTGCGGCCGATGCGCGCGAACTGCGCCTGCAGACCGAGAATGTTGATTGGCAATTGGTCGATGGCGCGGCCGGGCTGACGCAACTGCGTCTGCATGGCGTGTTCCGCGCGCCAGCCCCCGCAGCGGGTCGTGCGGTGCTGCGTTATACGGATTCGTCGCGGCCCGATGAGGCCGGTTGGCGCGAGGTGTGGGTGACGGCTGAGAGTGGTGCGCGTGTTCTTAAATCAACGGCGGCGCGCGAGGATCGCAGTCTTGGCCTGAGCCGCTTTCCCGCGTTGGGCGGTCCCTTGTTGAGCGAGACGACGGCACAACTCGAAGTGGATTTCGATGGCAGTGCTGGCGCCATGCCGCAGCAAGCGCCCGTCGTTGCACAGGCGACCGCCACGGCGCGATCTCGAGGCTTGCTCGCGCTGTTCCTGCTCGGTGCCCATCACATCGCGAGCGGCTGGGATCATCTGGTCTTCCTGCTCGGTCTGGTGCTGCTATCGCGTTCGCTGCGCGCCCTGCTGGCGGTGGTGTCGGCGTTCACCGTGGCCCACAGCCTGACCTTGGGTTGCGCGGCTGCCGGTCTGCTCACGCCGCCGGGCAGTCTCATCGAACCGGCCATCGCGCTCAGCATCGCCTATGTCGGGCTGTGCAATGTCTTGCAGCGACAGCGCGCCCACGGCATCGCCTTGGCTTTCGGCTTCGGTTTGATTCACGGCTTCGGTTTCGCCGGCGCGCTGGCCGAAACCCTCGGGCCCCATGCTTTGGACGGCCATGGTTGGCTGCTCTCATTGGCGGCCTTCAATCTCGGCATCGAGAGTTTCCAGGTCGCTCTGCTCTGCGTCGTGGTGCCTTTGCTGCGCTACGGTGCGCGTTTGTCGTGGGCGCCGCTCGCACGCCGGGGCGCCGCCCATGGGGTGATGTGGGCGGGGCTGACCTGGTTCGCCTTGCGCGTCAGTGGCCTGTGAGGCGCGCCGCCAAGGCCGGTGTCCAAAGCTGACCCGCTCGGGCTCGCACCCACTGCGAAACTAGCCACCCCAGCCACACATTGCACTAGAATCCCCCTGCATCGTTTCATGCATTACGGTCATCGGCCTGTGCCGTGGCCAGGCGTGAAACGGCGGCCGCTCCACACGAGGTTATCCGTCTGATCTTCCCACGATCAGTCACCAGCGTGGCCGGCCTATTCCAAGCAGAAGGAGGTGAACTCGCATGACCGTGAAACTCTACGCCATGACCTGTGGCTATCTGACCATGCCCATGCCGATGCTGATCGAAGGCGGCGAAGGCACGCTCAGGATCCCTATCCCGGCCTATCTCATCGAACACAAGAACGGCGTTGCGCTGTTCGATTCCGGTATGTCGCTGCTGGCTCAGCGCGATAAGGCGAAAGTGCTCGGTCCGCTTGAGCCCTATTTCGAAGTGCACTTCGAGCCGGGCGAAGACGTCGCCGCGCGTCTGGCCAGCATCGGTCGCAACCCCGAGCGCATGGACTTCCTTATCAACTCCCACTTGCATTTCGATCACGCTGGCGGCAATGCCTTGATTCCGAACGCGCGCGTCATCGTGCAGAAGAAGGAATGGGAAGCCGGCCATGTGCCGGAGTTGATCGAGTCCAATTACTACGACCCGCGCGATTACGATCACGGCCATGACATGGTGCTGGTCGACGGCGAGCACGATGTCTTCGGCGACGGTTCGGTGCGCTGCATTCCGACCCACGGCCATACGCCGGGTCATCAGTCGCTGCACCTGCATACCGAATCCGGCGAAGTAGTGCTGTGTGGCGACGCCTGTTATCTGCGTCGTACGCTGGATGAAATGCGCCTGCCAGGTATCGTGTCCGACAAGGAGGCCATGATGAAGTCGCTACACAAACTGCAAGATCTGCAGAAGCGCGGCGCCAAGATCATGTATGGCCATGATCCGGAATTTTGGAAGACCGTGCCGCAGGCGCCCGCCCAGGCCGCTTGAGGTTTCGTCATCAAAGAACACCGGGCCGCCGCAGCCAGCGGCCCGCTCATAAGACCACCGAGAAGAGGAACGACCCGTGAAGCAATTGAATTTTGGCAACGTCACCATCGACCGCGTGCAGGACTGGTACGGCGCACTGCTGCCGCTGAAAGATTTCTATCCGACTTTCGACCAGGCCATACTCGATTCCCAGCGCAACTGGCTGGAGCCCCACTTCCTGCCGTCCAAGGGCGCGCCGAACGAAGAGATGCTGCATCTAAGCTTGCACACCTTCATCGTGCGCTCGGGCAAGAACGTGATCCTGGTCGACACCTGCGTCGGCAATCACAAGAAGCGCAGCGCGGTGCCGGACTGGGTGGATTACAGCTCCGACTACATCGCCAAGCTGGCCGCCGTTGGCGTCACGCCCGAGCAGGTGACTCACGTGATGTGCACTCATCTGCATTTCGATCACGTCGGCTGGAACACCAAGCTTGAGAACGGCAAGTGGGTGCCGACTTTTCCGAATGCGCGTTATGTTTTCGACCGCACCGAGTTTGAAGGTTGGTCCAACCAGCAGGACAACCACGGCCTCGATGGTTCCTATGCCGATAGTGTGCTGCCGGTCTATGAAGCCGGTCGCGCCGATCTCGTCGCCAGCGATTTCGCGCTCGACGACAGCGTGTGGTTGGAACCGAGCCGTGGTCATTCGCCGGGCCATGTGTGTATCAACATCAAGGGTCAGCAGGGCCAGGCGCTCTTGACCGGTGAT
>JAYWAC010000269.1:0-9749 GCA_043782755.1 Pseudomonadota bacterium
GTTTGCGATCCTATACGGGGATCGATTTACACTGGCCAGAACATGACGAGAGCGACGGGATCATTAAACCGCCTCGCCCACAAAAAATCTGACAGGCCCTGGCTGACTGCCGGAAGGATTGATTCGCGCGCGTTTGCTGCGCGCACTCACCCCTGCGGGGCGCCTGCGCTCCGACCCCCTAGTTCGTAGCCCTGAACTGGAACGTCAAACCGCTGATTTGTCGACAAATCAGGCGGTCGCGCCCGTTGCAATTCGCACGACCAATCAGCATTCAGCCGCATCGAGAGCGGCAAAACCTTGGCAGGTGTTCGCTAACCGAAATAGACGGTCAAAGGGCTCTAGGTGAGAATCTGGCACCTAGAATTCGCCCAAGAGCGGCGTAACGCATTGCCTCACGGATTTCTCGAGAATTTCTTGAACTTACTGCTTTGCTACGTTTCTCCCTTAAGGCGAAATCTTTTCGCCTAATCCGCTTCGCCTTGTTCTTGCGTAGTTACGACAATTTTCCAGCGCAGAAAACCGCCATGCACCTATGCTTTGGTGACAGGTTCCGAACGCAAACCCCCATTGTCGGGAGCGGCATCCATTACCCGCTGCCGCCACGCCATTAACCGAGGCATCTTTGACGTCGCCGAAACCACTTCGCGCGTGCACAACAATGCGTTGAGTTGCGACAGTACAGAAAGATCCGCGATGGAGAGATGACTTCCAACAAGCCAATCCCCATCACCGACGAGCCCGTCGATTGCTTGCAAATGGCGCTCGGCATCGCGTATCACCTGCTCGACCGGCTTCCTGCCAAGCCCCTGTGCAGTCGTCATCGCCTTGACCGCTTTCTCTACAAAATCGGCAACGTCTTGCTCTGGAACACCGGGCATCGTCGCTGCAAAGCTTGGCACGAGCGGGAGGAGATTGTGGCGCCAGGCAAGTCGCATCTCTATCTCATAGAAGTAAAGACTCTCGTCTGCCCAATCCTCGATAACGTGTGCCAAGGCGCGGTCACGCGCCGACTGCGGTAGGAGGGCAGGAGTGGGCGCGACGCGTTCGAGATATTCGGCGATGTCGGTCGAGTCCCACACCTTGGTGCCGTCATCGTCGATGGCTGGAAACTTTCCAATAGGACTGACGTCACGGTAGTCGGCGGCCAACGCCCGCGGCACATCGACAATGCGGTAGGGCAGGCCCTTATATCCGAGCAGCCGCCGAATTTTCTCGCAAAAGGGTGAAGTCGGGAATTGGTACAGGGTGATCATGCGTTCAGCCTATCTATGGATCGCTACACAGCATCGGGCGCGAATAAGGAGTCACTTCGCCAACGGCGTAACGCTCGTCGAAATTGCGTCCCTGGATTTCCCCTTGGTGGCTGCACGGGCGGCGTGGAGCCCTGCGCGACGGCCAAATGTCACGCCACGCAATACCGAAGTTGCACCAATGTAATTGCCGTAGATGATGCCCATCGTCTCACCGGCAGCATACAGGCCTGGAATGAGGGCGCCGCTGGTACGCACAACCTCTCCGTCCTTCGTGGTCTTGAGACCACCACAAGTAAACGTCATCGAGGAAATAATTGGGAAACAAGCAAAAGGCCCTTTCATAAGCGGTCGCGCCCAGTTCGTTTTCGGTGGGTCCAGGCCTTCTGTGGCGAGACCATCCATTACGCCCGTCCAATCGAACGGCTCTCCCTGCTCGAACGCCGCTAAGGCTGCGGAATCGTCGCGGCGATAGGCGAAGTCCCTCGACTGTGAACAGGCGGCGTTGAATGTACGCACCGTCGCTTCCAGCGCGTGGGCCGGCAGTCCTACCTTGATGGCGAGTTCAGCAATGCTGTTTGCTTGTATCGGTTGCTGATCACTACGGATCATCCGCCGCCAAACAGGAACGTCATCGATTGCGGCGTCATAGATGAAGTATCCGATGCCGTCAGGCTGACGATTGATCCGTCGACAATGGTCCTCCAGAAATCCGAGCGGATCGGCCGGCGCCTCATCCATGAAGCGCTCGCCGTGCGCGTTGACGACAATGCCGAAAGGATAGGCGCCGACCAGCGCTTCAGAAGCGCTGGAACGCGGATCAATCGGCTGACGATGGCATTCTGCAAAATCGCCAGCGGGTGCGGCGCCGATGTCGAGCGCGAGACGAATTCCTTCGCCCTTGTTGTACCAGCCGCCGGTCGCGACCGGACGTGAGTAACGCGCGGTCGGTCCTATGTATTGCGCCAACATCGCCGGATTGCCTTCGAATCCACCACAAGCGAGGACTGTCTTTTTTGCCCGCACACGAATGCTGCCCTCTTCGCTGTGAACCGCATGTACGCCGGCAACACCGAGATCTTCATCGAGCAGGAACCGAATGGCGGTCATTTCATAAAGAATCCTGGCGCCCTTGCACTCGACTATCGGGGCCAGTGTTTCGATGAGCGCTTCGCCGCCGCCGTAGATGCCGATTAAGGGTGCGGGGAAGATGAACGGATAATCCATGGTGCGAAATCGGATGCCATGGCCCTCAAGCCATTTCAGCGTTGACGGTACGCTGGATGCAAAGGCGTCGAGAACCTCGGGATCAAGGTAGGGAAGCGTGCGCAGGATCGAGGACCAGGTCTCGCGGGCTTGGGCGGACTCGACAATCTGTGCTGGCGCTATATGGTGGCCTGCCTGCGCGGCATAGCCTTCCACAAAATCGTCCGATATCTCAAAGTCGGGAGCGACGCCACCCTTCAACCGCAATAGCGCCTCTGTCCAGCGTGTGTTTCCGCCACGATGCTCAATGGGCGAGCGCTCCAAGACGATTACGGAAGCCCCCGACTCGAGTGCGGCAAGGGCGCTCGTCAGGCCGGCTGCGCCACATCCCACAACAAGCACGTCACACTCATACTCAACCATCGTCAATCTCCCCATCGCCGTCACGGTACGAAAGCCAGTCAGCAGGTTGCCCACGGCTGCTCGAGAGCAAATACAAGCCCAGAGAAATGTCGTCTGATGTGAGTGGGCTGTTCCTGGAAACGAGCGCTGCTTGAGCGGCGAATATTGCACCGCTGCGTCGCAGGTTCCACTGCGGTCGTGGAAATACTATGTATGTGATGAATGACGAAGCGGTTGACGAGGAGCCGATCTCGTCAATTGTGCGGCGACTCGCACCTTGGGGGGTGCGCAGAAATGGCCTAGCGAAGGGCGCCTTATGTGCTGCCAACGTAGTGGAACCCACCAATCATTCGGCAATGCAGCAGTTGATCCGCGTACGGGCATCACAGATGTAATATTGAGCACCATCGCGCGCCAGATCCAGAGACTGCATCATGATCAAGCTGTAATGGATGGGAGCGAAATCCGATCATCTAAGCTCGATAAAGGATAATCACATGACCGAATTCCGTCCGCGCCGTTCCGCTTTGTACATGCCTGCAGCGAACGATCGTGCACTTGAGAAGGCGAAGGGAATTGCAGCCGATGTACTCATTTTTGATCTCGAAGATGCAGTCGCGCCCGATGTAAAAGCGCTTGCGCGCGCCAATGCGATAGCTGCGGCCTCGTCGGGTGAGTACGGCGCCAAGGAGATCGTAATTCGCTGCAATAGTCTGAGCACGCCTTGGGGTGCGGACGACATCATGGCGGCTGCGAATTGCGGCGCGAGGGCCATTGTTGTCCCTAAGATCAACTGTATTGCCGAAGTTGCTGCTGTATCCACCGTGCTGGACAACGCCGGCGCGCCCGCTGGCGTGTCCATTTGGGCCATGATTGAAACCCCCGAAGCGATATTCAACGTTCGAAGCATTGCGGCGCATTCACGTGTGAGCGTGTTGGTGATGGGAACGAATGATCTGTCCAAAGAGCTGCGTGCAAGGCAAGTCCCTGGACGCCATCCGCTTGTCCCGCACCTGTCAATGGCGCTTCTCGCTGCGCGCGAGAGTGGCAAGGTAATTCTTGATGGGGTGTATAACGACATCAAGAATAGCGCTGGATTCCTTGCTGAGTGCGTGCAGGGTGTCGAGATGGGTTTTGACGGCAAGACATTAATTCATCCCGATCAGGTGGCAGGTGCTAACGACACATGGGCACCGAGCGAAGCCGAAATCGAACACGCACGTCGCACGATTGCGGCGTTTGACGAAGCGCTCGCGGCTGGTAAGGGTGTTGTGCAGCTCGATGGTCGCATGATTGAGAACTTGCACGTCGACAACGCTCGCCGGGCTATCGCGCTTGCTGAGGCAATCGCGGCAATGCACTGAGCGCCGAAGGCACGGCGGCGAGGTGGCCGCCGACTCCTCTGCGCTGTCGGCTTCGGTACATACCTCACTGAGATTGAGGTCAGGCGCAACTGCGCTGTGCGCTACTACTGTCCCCGTGCTGCGCGGAGCGGTACATCACGTACGTGTTGTTTTTCTGTACCCCCTCGCTCATGTCGGCGTTTTTGCGCATAGTTTCGATACGTCGTAGGTCTCATGGAGACAAGCGTGCGCCAAGCCCTTCGCTAGTCGGCGACAGCAAAGCGCAATCCATGGCAAGGCCCGTCGGCACTCTCGATCCGATCGAGAACGTCGGTTGGCAGACGCTCTTACTCCGACCACCATCACGGAAGCCTGCTGAATATGAGTCAAGACATCATCGCGCGCGCCAAGCCCCGAGAGAAGGGCCACTGGTATGAGGATTTCGATCTCGGACGCGAATTCGTGCATCACTGGGGGCGCACCATCTCGCAGGCGGAGAACGCTCTTTTTACAACCCTCACGCTGCACTTCAATCCGCAATATACGAACGTCGAGATCGCAAAGGCCATGGGTCACCCGGATACGCCGGTGAACCCGCTGATGGTGTTCAACACCGTCTTTGGTTTGTCCGTGCAAGACTTGAGCGAACACGGCACCGCGTTTCTTGGCGTCAACGAGCTTTCATACCCTCGGCCCTTCTATCCTGGCGACACGGTGTTTGCGCGCTCTACGGTGATCGAACGCCGACTGTCTTCCAGCAAGCAGGGCATGGGTATCGTGGGCTGGCACACGCAAGGCTTCAATCAGCGCGACGAATTGGTTTGCGAATTCAAGCGCTCCAATCTGGTTTTTCTGCGCGGCTCCGAGGCTGCCGAGAAGGGTGCAAGCCGATGATGGCGTCATATTCGAAGGCACGTCCGAGATCCAGCAAAGGATTATTTCGGACCGGCTGCTCGGTAAATAAGGAATAACCCATGAAACTTAACGGACTGACTGGACAGGATAACTACTTTGAGGACTTCGTCGTTGGCGACGTCATGAAGCATGTGCGCAGCAAGACACTGGAACCTCTCGAGCAGGTGATGATCACCAATCTCGTGATGAACACGGCCTCGGGTCACTACGACGAGGAAGTGATGAAATCGCATCCGGCTGGCAAGCGCTTGTCTTTCGGCGGTGTGAACATTTCGATGTTCATCGGCATGGCGAGCCAGGACACTGCGGAGAACGCCATCGCGGAACTCGGGATGGATAAGATCCGATTGCAAGGACCGGTATTCCATGGCGACACGCTTACTGCTTACACGGAGGTGTTGGAGATCAATCCGTCGGATCGCGAGGACGCGGGCATCGTGCGTTTCAAGCACTATGGTACGAAGCAGGATGGCAGTATCGTCTTTGAGGGTGAGCGTACTGTTCTCATCAAGCGGCGCTCGCACTGGGGCACGCGATGACTACTGCCACGGGCTTTGGCGCGCTCGATGGCATTCGAGTCATCGACTTCACGCAGATGCTGGCCGGCCCGTTCTGTACCCAACTGCTTGCGGACCAGGGCGCAGAAGTTATTAAGGTCGAACCGCTTGACGGCGAGGACAGCCGCCGTGCGGGCCCGTTCCGCCCGGAAGACGAGCTACGCGCCTTCGGCGGATATTTCGCTTCGGTAAACCGCAATAAGCGCTCGATCGGGATTAACCTGAAGGATCCGCAGGCGCGGGAAGTAGTGCTGCGGTTGGTGGATTCTGCGCAAGTCGTCGTGGAGAACTATCGCGCAGGCGTGATGGATCGACTGGGGCTCTCCTTTGAGACTCTGCGCGAACGAAATCCGAAGTTGGTCTATGCGGCGATTCGTGGCTTCGGTGATCCGCGTACCGGCAAGAGCCCTTACAACGATTGGCCGGCGTTTGATGTTGTCGCGCAGGCCATGGGAGGGCTTATGCAGATCAATGGTCCCGACCGCGATACGCCGCTCAAGGTGGGGCCCGGTGTTGGCGATCTCTATCCGGCCACGCTTTGCGCTTTCGGGATCACCTCAGCGCTGTTTCGGGCAGAGCGCACTGGACGCGGTCAGTTCGTCGATGTTTCGATGCTCGACGCGGTGCTGGCGCTATGTGAACGCACCGTTCATCAGTATTCATTCCAGGATCTGATTCCGCATCCGGAGGGTAATCGACACCCGCTTCTCGCTCCGTTTGGCCTGTTCAAGGCGAAGGACGGGTTCGTGACTCTGGCCGCGCACTCCGATGCATGGTGGGTCAAGTTGTGCGGCCTGATTGGTCGCTCCGAGCTTGTCATCGATCCGAGAACTGCCACTGCGCAGGCTCGTGTGGCGAATCGCGACTATGTCTACGAGCAGCTCGAGCTCTACACGGCCGCGCACACCAAGAATGAAATTGCCGCAGTTCTGGGCGGCAACATTCCTTTCGGTCCAGTCAGCAACGTAGCTGAGATCGTTGCCGATCCGCATTTCGTCGCGCGCTCGATGATCGCGGAAGTAGAGCACCCCGGCTTGGACCGGCCGGTCGCCATCGCAGGCATCCCCGTGAAGATGACCGAGACACCAGGGCGCATCGCGCGTCGCGCGCCACTCATGGGCGAACACACCGACGAAATCCTCGCGGAGATAGGCATCGACGCCGTTGGCGTGGCACAACTCAGAAAACAACACGCCGTGAGCTGAACGCTGCGGCACTAGATAAAAGGAATCTAACCATGTCGACTATCCGTCCCCGCCGTGCTCGCCGCGTGCAGCTTTCAACCCCTGGTTCATCCGAGAAGATGATGGTCAAGGCGGCCGCGAGTGACGCCGACCACGTCTTCCTCGATCTTGAAGACGCCGTGGCGCCGAACCAGAAGGTCGCCGCGCGCAAGAAGATCATCGAAGCGCTCAACACGCTCGATTGGGGCAAGAAGGTGCGCTGCGTGCGCATCAACGACCTGTCGACTGAGTACGCGTATGAGGACATCATTGAGGTGGTCGAAGGCGCTGGGCACAATCTCGACACCATCATGATGACCAAGGTGATGAGTGCGTCCGATATCCTGTTTGCCGACCGCCTCTTATCGATGATGGAGAAAAAGCTCAAGTTGGAACGCCGAATCGGCTTGGAAGCGCTGATCGAAGAAGTCGAAGGTATGCAGAACATTGATTCGATCGCGCGCTCCACCGATAGGCTCGAGTGCTTGGTATTCGGCATGGGAGATTTCTCGGCGTCTATGGGCATCAGCTTGGATGCCGTGATCGGCAGCAACAGCGACTACCCTGGCGACATGTGGCACTACGCGCGTTTTCGTCTCGTGATGGCATGTCGCGCGGCGGGTATTGACCCAGTGGACGGACCCTACGCGGACTTTCGCAATGAGGACGGCTATCGCGAAGAATGTCGACGCGCGGGAACGCTGGGTTGTGTCGGCAAATGGGCGATTCATCCGAGTCAGATCCCGCTTGCGCTTGAGGCCTTCAGCCCTAAAGCCGCCAAGGTGGCGGAAGCGCGCAAGCTGGTCCAAGCCTATGCTGCGGCCGAGGCCGAAGGTTCCGGCGCGATCAAGGTCGACGGCGTGATGGTCGACGTGGCCACGATCCGGCTGCTACGGAGTGGCATCCTCAGCAAGGCCGAGCTCTACGGCATGTAATGCAGGAATCCTGCGGTGGTTAAGAAGGTCGACAAATTGGCGCCCTCCCGAGCAGGGCGTGCCGCTACGCGCGAGATCGATGGCGTCATCAAGTCGGCCAAGCGGGTGCTCGAACTGTTCGAGTTTTTTGGCGAATGCCGCCGGCCGCTGTCGGTCATGGACGTGGTCAGGGGCCTGGACTATCCGCAATCGAGTGCATCGGCACTGCTCAAGAGCCTCACGAAGCTCGGCTATCTCGATTACGACCGCTATGCCCGGGTGTACGTGCCGACGCTGCGGGTCGCGCTATTTGGCGGCTGGGTTCAAGACCAATTGTTCAGTCAGAAAAGCTTGTCACATCTTATCGATGAGTTGTATGCCGCGAGCGGCGCGCAGGCTGTCGTGCTCGGCATGCAGAACGACATCTATGTGCAGTACATCCACCTGGTGCAATCGCCGCGGCAGGACGTGCCCGCCTGGTATATCAAGCCAGGATCGTTGCGGCCACTGTGTCGCTCGGCAACCGGCCGTATCCTGTTGAGTCGCAAGTCTGATGTTGAAGTACAGCAGTTGCTATGGCGCATCAACGCCGAAGAGGAGCCGCACCTGCGCATGAACGTGAACGACTTGCTCAAGGAACTCGAGCAGATCAGGCAGGAGGGTTACGCTTACACCGAAGGCACGGTCAATCCTCACGCGGGCGTGATCGCGGTTGAGATGCCGACACCACCGAGCCAGCCACCGATGGCCCTGGGGATCGGCGGCAAAGTCGAGACCCTACGCCGAGAGCGCGAGCGCTACCTTTCGCTGTTGCGCCAGGCATTGCAGCCGTATCGAGCGCGGACGTCTACAAAGACATCTGAAATGGGCGGTAAAATTCCTTTACGCTGACGCGCGGTACAGAATGGAGTGCCTGGCACGCAGATGCGCTGCTGCGGCGCGATGTTCTCCCCGATCCTGGAGGTCTTCTTGACCAGCAATGTCTTCTCGCCGTTCACCTTGCGCGGCCTGACGGTACGCAATCGCATCGTGATGTCGCCGATGCTGATGTACGCCGCCGCCGCCGACGGGCTGCTCAACGAACGGCTGCTCGTGCACTACGGTGCGCGGGCGCTGGGTGGGGTCGGCATGATCGTCACCGAAGTGCTTGCGGTCGAAGGACGGGGACGAATCAGCACGAACGATCTCGGCTTGTGGAACGACCGGCAAGGTGCCGAGTTGAAGCGCCTCGTGAATTTCGTGCAGTCCTGCGGCGTGAAGATCTGCGCGCAGCTCGCGCATGCGGGCCGCAAGTCCGCGCTCACCGACACCGCTATCGCACCGTCGCCGCTCGCCTACGACGATACCTTGGGTGTACCCGGCGAGATGTCCTTGACGGATATCGCCGAGGTCCGTGAAGCGTATCGGCTCGCGACCCGGCGCGCGGACGCCAGCGGCTTTGACGCCCTGCAACTGCATGCCGCGAACGGCTATCTGCTACACGAATTCCTGACACCTATCGCCAATGCGCGCAAGGACGCCTATGGCGGTAGTCTTGAGAACCGTGCGCGGTTTCTGCTTGAAGTCGTCGCCACTGTGCGCGCGCATTGGCCGGCCGAGAAACCACTCTTCTTGCGCCTGTGCGCCAACGATTTCCTGGCGGGCGGCCTGACCCTAGACGACGCCATCACTGTGAGTCACTGGTTGCGCGAGGTCGGGGTCGACCTCGTCGACGCGACCACGGGCAACATCCTGCCGGGCTATCCCGGGCCCGTGTTCCCCGGCTATCAGGTCGGCTACGCGGAAAAGATCGGCGCCGCGACGGGTCTCAGCGTCGCGACCTCGGGTTCGATCGCTTCGCTCGACTTAATGGAGGAAATCATCGGCGCCGGTCGGGTCGACCTTGTCTTCATGGGGCGAGCGCTGTTGCGCCATCCGTTCTGGGCCATCGATGCCGCAC
>JAYWAC010000270.1:0-9729 GCA_043782755.1 Pseudomonadota bacterium
CAGCGACAATCCGCAGTCCAAGGGCGCAGCGCGACAGAAGCTCGACCAGGCGAAAGCCGAAGCCGATAAGGACAAGGACGAGAAAAAGCAGAGCGACGCGGCAACCGCGATGCAGAACGAATCGGAGACCGAGCGCGCCCAAGCCACCGAGCAATGGTTGCGCCAAATCCCCGACGATCCGGCCGGCCTGTTACGCCGCAAGTTTGAGTATCAATACAAGCAGATGTATGGCGACCGGCCCAACGAGGGGAATCCATGGTGAAGCGTCTCGCACGAACACTGGCGGCGCTGGCGATGCTGATGCACGGCGTGGTTTGGGCGGCGGTCACACTCGACATCACGCCCGACCCGGCGGTCGCCAATCAGTCGGTGGAATTGAGTTTCCGCGTGACCGGCAATGTCGATGCCGATCCGGATTTCTCGCCCTTGGAGAAATCCTTCGAGATCTTGAGCCGCAACCGCCAGACCACCATGAGCTGGATCAACGGCAACAGCGAACAATCGACCACCTGGGTGTTGAACTGCATGCCGCGCGAGACCGGGCGACTCAGTATTCCCGCCATAAGCTTCGGCCCTCAGGCTAGCACCGCACGCGAACTCGCGGTGGGCGACGCGCCCGCGCCGGTCAGCGACGCCAATGATGATGCCGACATCATGCTCAAGGTCTCGGCCTCGCCCGCATCACCCTATGTACAGCAACAGGTGATCTACACCGTCAAGCTGCTGCACCGCGTCGAACTCAGTAACCCGCGCCTGTCACAGCCGAGCACCAGCAGCGACGCGGTGGTGAAACCTTTGACCAACGGCCGTCAGTTCACTGAAGAGGTCAACGGCCACAGCTACGATGGTTACGAGATCAAATACGTGGTGTTCGCGCAGAAGAGCGGCAAGCTGCGCATCGCGCCGCTCAGCCTCACTACCGAAGTGGTGGTCGGACATCGTTCGGTCTTCGATCCCTTCGCGCAATCACTCGGCACCAAGCGCATCGAGTCCGAGGCGGTGGAACTCAAAGTCAAACCGGTGCCCGCCAGCTTTCCGTCCGGTGCCACCTGGCTGCCGGCGAAACGCCTGCGTATACATGAGGAATGGGAACCGGACTTGACCAGCGCGGAAGTCGGCGCGCCGCTGACGCGCACCGTTTTCCTGTGGGTCGATGGCCTGTTGGCGGGGCAGTTGCCGGCGCTCAAGCTCAGCGCACCGAGCGGCATCAAGCTGTATCCCGATCAGGCGCAAACCAACGATCAAGACACCGCCAATGGCTATACGGCGGTTGCGCAGCAGAAGTTCGCCATCATCGCGAGTCAGGCTGGCGAGACGCAGTTCGATGAAATGAACCTGCCATGGTGGAACGTCGAAACCGACCAACTGGAAATCGCACGGCTGCCCGCACGCACACTGACCATCAACGCTGTACTTGGCACCCAGCCGCCGCCTGTGGCAGCCACTTCCACCCCATCCGCGCTCACTGCCGCGCCCACTATCACCAGTCTAGCGCCCGTCATGATCGCTGCCGATGCCAGGCTATGGCGCGGCATCGCGCTGTTATTCGGCTTCGTCTGGCTGGTGACACTGGCGCTGTGGTGGCGTAGTCGTCAAGGCGCGATCCCAATCGTCGCAAACGCTGGCGCGCCCACCACCAGCCAGTCGCCACCCCACAGCGCACGCGCGACGCGCGATCTGAAAGCGGCTTGCGCGGTGAACGATGCACGTGGCGCGCGCGATGCGCTGTTGGCTTGGGGCCAGGCACAGCACAACAAATCCGCCAATGTGCGCTCGCTGCGCGAACTGGCGCGCGGCGTCGGCACTGCGCTGGCGACGGAACTCAGCACTCTTGAACGTCATCTCTATGGTATCGACGCCGGACCGTGGCAAGGCCAGTCCTTGTGGCAAGCTTTTCAACGCGAGCCGCAAGCGACCAAGGACAAAGAGCCACTCGCGCAGCCCCTGCCCAAACTATTCAAGTTCGGCGCGGGTTGACGACGGCATCGCGACAAATGTTCACAATCTTTGTGTCCACAGCGCCCCAATTCCTCCATTGAGTGGGTGAGAACTGGACAAAACTTGTCCGCATCCCTTCGCGCAGGCGCTACACTGCGTCCCGTTCACTGCGTTGGTTCGCGGCCCGCCGTCTCGCGCCCTGCACCGAGCAGTTCGCTTCGCCCGCCAATCACGGGCAGCTTTGCGGGGAGTACATATCGGCATGAGCGCAGCTGCGGCCGTCCTGGCCGTCGATGACAACGCGACCATACGCAAAGCCATTTCAATGCGCCTGGGCGCAAAGGGCTTTGATGTCGTCACGGCGGCGGATGGCCCTGCGGCGCTGGCGCTGATCGCGCGCCGCTCCTTCGACCTCATGTTGCTCGATCTGCAGATGCCCGAGATGCGCGGCGAGGAAGTGCTGCGCCAGGTGCGCGAACGATTCAGTCAGACCCAATTGCCGGTGATCGTGCTGGCCGCCAGCAACGACAAGGGTGATATCCAGCGCACCCTCGCACTCGGTGCCAATGACTACATCGTCAAGCCTGGCGATTTTCCAATTCTGTTAGCGCGCATACACACGCAACTCACCTTGCGCGATACGGTCTCGCGGCTGCGCACCCAGAGCGCGCTGCTACGTGAGACCCAGGCCTTGAATCAGAGCGGCGGCTACCTGCCCGGCGCCTCGGCGAATGGGCCGCGCGGCATTCCTTTCGATGTCTTGCACGACCACACACCGATGACCTGCTTCGCGCTGTCAGCCGATGGTCATGTGTTGCACACCAATCATTTTGGCGCGCGTTATCTCGGTTACGATGCGCGCGCCCTGCTCGGCCGCTCGATGCTCGATCTCTACGTGCCGGAAGATCGCGCCATCGCCCAGGAGAATCTGGCGGCGGCGCGCGAGATGCCAGGTCGCGTGCATCGCTGGGATATCCGTCAAGTCAAAAAGAACGGCGATGTGATCTGGATGCGCAATACCGCCCGCGCGGTGCGCGACAGCGGCCTCGACCTGGTGCTGTTGACCTGCGAGGACATCGACGACGCCTACCGTCTAAGCGAACTGCTGACCTTTCAGACCAGCCACGACGAACTCACTCATCTCGCCAATCGCAAAACTCTCGAACTGCGATTGCAGCAAGTGATCGCCAGCGCACAGAGCGAACACACCGAGCACGCGCTCGCGATCCTCGACCTCGATCAGTTCAAGCTCATCAACGACAGCTGCGGTTCGGCAGCCGGTGACGAATTGCTGCGTCAGGTCGCGCGTCTGGTCAAGGACGCCGCGCGCAAGCGTGACACCGTCGCTCGCATTGGCAGCGATGAGTTCGCCATTCTGCTTGAGGACTGCCCCGTGGCGCTCGCCCAACACAGTGCCGAGAACCTGCGGCGCGTGATCGAGGATCACGTCTTTCAATGGCAGGGGCGCAGCCATTCAGTGTCGGTGAGCATCGGCATCGTGCCCGTCACCGATGCCAGCGATACGCCCGGCAATGTGTTGAGTCTGGCCGACACCGCCTGCTATGCCGCCAAGGACTCGGGACGCAATTGCGTGCATACCTATGAGTCAGACAACGGACCGGTACAACTGCGCCATGGCGAGATGCGCTGGGCGGCGCGCATCAACCAGGCCATGAACGACAATCGACTCGAACTCAATTGCCAGCGCATCGCGGCCTTGGGTGTTGAACAGGGTGGCGCGCATTTCGAGATCCTGCTGCGCATGCGCGACGAACAAGGTCTGCTGATCCTGCCCGGCGAATTCCTGCCGGCCGCCGAACGCTACAACCTCTCGTGTCGCATCGACCGCTGGGTAATAGACAGCGTCTTCAGCTGGCTGGCGGCGCGCCCCCGCGCACTTGCCGAGGTCGGCGAGGTCAGCATCAATCTATCGGGCAAGTCCATCGGCAATGCCGACATGCTGGAATTCATCCTTGGCGCGTTCCGCAGCGGGCAGGTGCCGGCAGACAAGATCTGCTTCGAGATCACCGAAACCGCCGCGATTGCCGATCTGGTCGGCGCTATACAGTTCATCGCGCGCCTCAAGGAATGCGGCTGTCGCTTCGCGCTCGACGATTTCGGCAGCGGCTTTTCCTCGCTCGCCTATCTCAAACAGTTACCGGTGGACTACCTCAAGATCGACGGCGCTTTTGTGCGCGACATGGACTCCGATTCCATCGATTACGCGATGGTGCGTTCGATCAACGACATCGGTCATCTGCTCGGCAAACAGACGGTCGCCGAATTCGTCGAGACGGCAGCGACCATCAATCTGTTGCGCACTTTGGGCGTAGATTTCGTGCAGGGCTATGCGGTGGGGCGACCAGAGCCCATTGCGTGCTTGCAGAAAGAAGCCCTGTAGGCACGAATTCATTCGCACATTCATGCCAGAACAGGGATCGATGGCGCGCCATTTAACCCGCGCATGGTCGCACCTACAAATCCGCCGGCCCATCAAGATCCGCCGGCGTGTCGATATCCCGCAACACGCCTCGATCGTCGGTGATGACTTCGTAGATTTCGGAAACATGCGCATCCAGCACCGGCCGTGCGCCGCGATCGCCTGTCAGCGCCACGAGTTCGTCGCGAAAGCGCGCAGGAAAAATCACCGGGTGTCCGGCCTGAGTGGCACAGCGCGGCACGATGATGTTGTCTTCGCGCCGCCAGCAGGCGGCGAGCAAGGTCAGTGTGGTCGGGAGAATCCAGGGCATGTCTGCGAGCGCCACCATCCAGGCCGCACTGTCACGACTGGCGGCGACGCCGCAGGCCAGACTGTGGGCCATGCCTGAGGCCGCGTCGGCACAAGGCACGACGCGATAACCGGCGCTGCCAAAGGCGGCAGCTGTGAGTTCATCATCGGCGCGCACCACCACCAGCATCGCCTCGACGGCAGTCGCGAGCCGCGCCGCCGCGCACAGTCCCACCTGTTCGCCGCTAGTTAGACGCGCGAGGATTTTATTGGCGCCAAAGCGTCGCGCCGCGCCGCCCGCGAGCAGCACGCCGGTTAATGGCGGCGCATACTCGTTCAGAGTGGGAGTCGCTCGGTGGTGATAGCAACGCCATTACGCGCAGCGGTGATGTCGGTCATCACGGCCAACGCGATCTCCTGTGGCTTGCGGGTCTTGAGATCGATGCCTATCGGTCCGCGTATGCGCTTCACGTCGTCTTCGGTCATGGCAAAGTGTTCGATGAGTCTGGCCGCGCGTTTGGCGGTGGTACGACCCGAGCCCAACGCACCGAGATAGAAAGCCCGTGTACGCAGGCCTTCGAGCATGGCGAGATCGTCGACTTTGGGATCATGGGTCAAGGCCACGATGGCGGTATGGCCATCGCAGACGCGGCCGGCGATGAAGTCGTCAGGATAGTCGTCGCTCACGGTAAACTCACCCAAGGGCCAAGCCTCGCGGTAATCGGGACGCGGCTCGCAGACTTCGATGGTGTAGTCGAGCAGCTTGGCGAAGCGACATACCCAGCTCGCCAGTTCGCCCGCCCCCACCACCACCAGACGCCAGGCCGGTTCGTAGACCACATTTAGAATCTGATCCTCGAGCCGGGTGCGCGCATCGTCATCGGCCGGCGCCCAGCCCACCGTGCGTTGTTCGAGGTCGAGACGACGCACCACCGACGCACCGTCGCGCAGGGCGTTCATCATAGTCGCGAGGTCGGGCAGGGAGGCGAGCGGTTCCAGGGTCAGCAGCAGGCGACCACCGCAGGGCAGCGTGCGCGTGGTATCGGAGTTGTACTCGATGGTCTCAAAGCCGAGCGGAAAATCGTCGCGCACGCGCGCCAGCAATTCATCTTCGATGCAGCCACCGGATACCGAACCGGCAATGCGCCCGCTCTCGCTCATCACCATCACGGCGCCGGGGGGCCGTGGCGAGGAGCCCCAGGTGTAGGCGACGGTCGCCAACACCACGCGCTCACCTTCGGCGAGCCAGTGTTGGCCACGTTCCAGAATTTCGACTTCGCTGCGACTCACCGTTCGAGTCCTCTCTATATCAATCGCAATGGGCGCCCGTCCAGGTGCGAATTCATTCGCACATTGAACGACGCGCCAGCGCTACGCACTCTGGAACGAATGTGCGAATGAATTCGCACCAACCGGAGATCCCCCTCAGGGCGGCAGACCACCATGCTTGGCCCTGTAGTCCGAGATACGCCCTTCCAGATCGGTCAACAGACCATCCATGCCGCCGGCCTTCACGATCGCGCTGAAGGTGCTGCGGTAGTTGCTGACCAGGCTCACGCCTTCGATGACCACGTCATAGGCCACCCATTCGCCCTTGGTGAGCTTCAAGCGGTAAGTGATCGGAATGCGCTTGTCGCTGGTGACGACGTCAGTATCGACGGTCGCGCGATCATTACGCACCTGCTCGGCGCGGTATTCGACACGCTGGTCGGAGTAGGACTCGATCTTGGTGCGGTAGGTGTCTTCGAGATACTGCGAGAAGTATTCGACGAACTGGCGCTTCTCTTCGGTAGTCGCTTCCTGCCAGCTGGTCGCCAGCACGCTCTGCGACATACTGCGGAAGTCGAAGCGGTCATTGATGATGCGGCCGATGCTCGCCCAGCGCTCTTCACGCTCCAGGCTATGGCCCTTTAACGCGGCGATGACCTGGTTGATAGCGGCCTTAACGGTGTCGGTGGGCGTGCTGGCCGCCATGGCTGGCGACGCTAGCAGCACGACGAACGCCAGCACGACCGTCCTGGTCAGGGCGCTCACGGAGTGGAATACCTGCCTCATGTCGCGGGTCTCGATTGCCTGATGCACTTATACCGCAGAACGCCTGATGCCGACCACGATCCACTCGTCGCCGATCTCGAAGCGCTCCAGCCACTCGCCGGTGGGTTCAGCCACCTCAAGCAATTCCACGGCCAGGGTCTCGCGGCAGATGAAATCGCGATTACCCGCAGTCGACTCGGCCAGTCCCGGCGAAGCGCTATATTGCACATGGATGCGGTCGGTCAGGTCCAAGTCGGCCGACTTGCGCATGCCCTGGATACGATTGACCACTTCGCGCGCATGGCCCTGGGCGCGCAGCTCGTCGTCGATACGCACATCCAGCGCGACAGTGATGCCGCCGTCCTGGGCGACCGTCCACTCGCCGATTTCCTCGGAGAGGATGTCGACTTCGTCGGCCTTGACCTCGACCGTCGTGCCCTCAAGCGTCACGGCAATCTGACCGTCGGCCTGCAGACGACGGATCTCCTCGTCACCAAAAGTCGCGATAAGGGCCGCCACCGCCTTCATCTGCTTGCCAAGACGCGGACCGAGCTTCTTGAAGTCGGCCTTGGCCGAACGCTTCACCACACCACTTGAATCGGAGATGTATTCGATGGCACGCACATTGATCTCATCGAGGATGATGTCACGCACGCGTTCCACTTCCTGCTCATTCACCGCCGAGCCGATCACCAGCAACATGCGCGCGAGCGGCTGGCGCACATTGATGTGACTACGATTGCGCAGCAGCAAGACCAGTTGCACGACGGTACGCGCGAGTTCCATGCGCGCCTCGAGTTCGGGCTGGATCACCGCCGGGTCGGCGAGCGGGAAACGGGCCAGATGCACCGAAGGGGCTTCGTCGCGCTTCACCACCTCGTTCAGACGGCGATACAGCCAGTCTGAAAAGAACGGCGCTATCGGACTCATCATGGTGGCGAGACCGAACAGGCAATCGAAAGTGGTCTGATAGGCGCACAGCTTGTCGTGCGCCGACACCGTCTCGGTGCTGGCGCTGGCTTTCTTCGCGGCCCAGAAACGCGGCCGCGAACGGCGGATATACCAGTTCGACAATGCCTCGACAAACTGCTCCATGGCGCGCGCGGCGCGCGTGCAGTCATAGCCGTCGAGCGCGTGATCGGCGAGCGCAATGGTGGAATTCAAGCGACTCAGAATCCACTGATCGAGTTCGCTACGTTCGCGCACCGCGATGGGCGGCTCGACACCGACGAAGCCGTCAATATTGGCGTAGCTCGCCAAGAAGCGATACACGTTCTCGATGGTACCGAAGAACTTGCTGCGGGTTTCAGCAAGACCGCGCTCAGCGAACTTCATGTTGTCCCAGGGCGGCGAGTTACTCATCATGTACCAGCGCACGACATCCGCGCCGTAACGCCCGACGACGTCCATCGGGTTGACGGTGTTGCCCTTGGACTTCGACATCTTCTCGCCCTTCTCGTCGAGAATGAGGCCATTCACCACCACGTTCTTGAACGCGACATCGTGCTTCACCAAGGTCGCGATGGCGTGCAGGGTATAGAACCAGCCGCGCGTCTGATCGACTCCTTCGCAAATGAAATCTGCTGGGAAATTGCGCTCGAAGGCCTCCTTGTTCTCAAACGGATAATGCCATTGCGCGAACGGCATAGCGCCGGAGTCGAACCACACGTCGAGCACGTCCGACACGCGGCGCATGGTGCCACCATCGGGCGCCGGCCAGGTGAAGGCGTCGACAAATGGGCGATGCAGATCGAGTGCCTCGCCTTGCGGCAGTTGACTGCCGCACTTCTCGCGCAGCTCGGCGATCGAGCCGATCACTTCGAAGTAATCCGAACCGGGCTGGTCCGACACCCAGATCGGCAGCGGCGTGCCCCAGTAGCGCTTGCGTGACAGCGCCCAGTCAACGTTGTTCTCCAGCCAGTTGCCGAAGCGACCGTCACGGATCGCCGGTGGATGCCAGTTGATGGTCTGGTTGAGCGCGACCAGGCGGTCTTTCTCAGCGGTGGTACGGATGAACCAGGACTCGACCGGATAGCTCATCAAGGGCGTGCCCTTGCGCCAGTCGTGCGGATAGTTGTGCAGGTAGTCGACGCGCTTATAGAGCAGGCCACGGTCTTTCAGATCGCGCATGATCGGCTTGTCGGCGTCCTTGAACCACAGGCCGGCGACCAGCGACGCGGCTGCGGTGAACTTACCGTCTGGCGCGACCGGATTGACCATGGGCAGGTTTTCGCGGCGACCGATGTCGTAGTCTTCAGCGCCAAAGGCCGGCGCAATGTGCACTATGCCGGTGCCGTCTTCGACCGTCACATAGTCGGCGCTGCAGATCCGCCAGGTGTCAGCGGGATAGTCGACACCCGCGACGCGGAACAGCGGCACGTAGCGACGGCCAAGCAGGTCGCGGCCGCGCTGGTGTTCAAGGACGGTGTACTCGCCTTCCAGCGCCGCCAGTCGCGCGGCCGCCAGCACCAGGCGTTCCTCGCCCTGCTGCACGGTCACGTAATCGAGGTCTTCGCCCACCACCAGCGCAACGTTGGAGATCAACGTCCAGGGCGTGGTGGTCCAGGCCAGATAAGACAGGCCCGCGTCGTTCACATCGCGGAAGCGCACATAGACGCTGGGGTCGGTCACTTCCTCGTAACCGAGGCTCACTTCATGGGACGACAGCACCGTGCCACTGCCCGCGCTGTACCACTGAATCTTGTAGCCCTTGAACAGCAGATCGCGTTCATACATCTGCTTCAACAACCACCACACCGACTCGATGTACTCATTGTGAAAGGTCACATAGGGTGTTTCGAGATCGACCCAATAGCCGATGCGGACGGTCAGTTCGTCCCAGTCCTTTTTGTAACGCAGGACACTGGCGCGACAGGCGGCGTTGAAGGCTTCGATGCCGTATTTCTCGATCTCGGCACGGCCATCCAGCCCCAGCTCTTTCTCGACCTCGATTTCTACCGGTAACCCGTGGGTATCCCAGCCGCCCTTGCGCTCGACACGGAAGCCCTTCAAGGTCTTGTAGCGACAGA
>JAYWAC010000271.1:0-3682 GCA_043782755.1 Pseudomonadota bacterium
CACCCAGTTTTTGATTTCCGCCGTTGGCATCTTGTCGGCCACCCACATGCCGAACATTCCAGGCATCGATACCTTCAAGGGCTTGTCTTTCCACACCTCGCGTTGGCCCCACGAGAAAATAGATTTCACCGGCAAGCGCGTCGGCGTGATCGGCACTGGTGCGACCGCCGTGCAGTTGATTCCGATGATTGCGAAAGAGGTCAAACATCTGACCGTCTTTCAGCGCACCGCCAACTATTGCTGCCCGTTGCGCAATTCGGTCATCGATGACGAGACCCAGGCCAAGATCAAGGCCAGCTATGGCGAAATCTTTCAGAAGTGCGATTCGACCTTCGCGAGCTTCATGCAGGATTTCGATCCGCGTCGGACCTTCGATCTACCCGAAGACGAACGTCGCGCTTTCTACGAACACATCTGGTCGCAGTCCGGTTTCACCAAGTGGTTCGGCTGTTTCCACGACATCATGACCGACCCGGCCGCCAATGAGGATTACGCCGAGTTCGTGCGGAGCAAGATCCGCGAGCGGGTCAAAGACCCGGTGATCGCCGCGTTGCTGAGCCCCAAGGATCATCCTTTCGGCTCCAAGCGCATTCCGATGGAGACCGGCTACTACGAAGTCTTCAACCAGGACAACGTCAAGCTGGTTGACGTCAAATCCCATCCCATCGTTAGCATCACAGCTAATGGCGTGAAGACTACCGATGCCGAATACGAATTCGATGTCATCATCTACGCGACCGGCTTTGACGCCATCACCGGCGAACTGACGCGCATGGATATTCGCGGCGTCGGTGGCGAATCGCTGAAAGAGAAATGGGACAACGGCCCGAGCA
This sequence comes from Pseudomonadota bacterium, assembly GCA_043782755.1. Taxonomy (GTDB): domain Bacteria; phylum Pseudomonadota; class Gammaproteobacteria; genus JADJYF01. The sequence goes on from JAYWAC010000271.1 coordinate 834, forward strand.
CCTATCTGACTTTGCAGACCGCCGGCTTTCCGAATCTTCTGATCGTCAACGGCGCGGTGTTCTGCAACTTCACGCGCTGCGCGGAAGTGGTCGGCGAGTGGGTGGCCAATTGTCTGTCCTATATGCGTGACCAGGGCTATCAGCGGATCGAGGCCGATCCCGTGGCCGAAGAAGCCTGGACCGATCACGCCGAGTCGCTCACCCACGGCATGCTCTTCACCAAGACCGATTCTTGGTTCATGGGCACCAACGTGCCCGGCAAGAAGCGCGGCTTTTTGTTCTATGCGGGCGGCGCGCCGGCCTTTCGCGAGAAGGTCTCGACGGTGGCGGCCAAGGGCTATGAAGGCTTCAAGTTGAGTTGAGGCCTGTTGGTGAAGGCGCCGGGCTAATACCTCGGCGCCTCGGTCTGGCGGTACTTCGCGTTTTTGCCGTCCTATCTCATTTGCAGCGGCGCGCGACGTGTTCGCTGGGTGACATCTGACTCAGTAGTTGGTGACCCGCTTCTTGGTCGTCGTCGTGCCATCGACGTCGGTCGACTGACTCTGTTCGACGGTCTGCTTGGTGCCGTAAGGCACCGGCGCCGCCGTCGTGGAGTTCATGGTCGACTCGCTTCTCGAACTCACCACCGGCACGTTCGTGCGCAGCTCGGAGTGTGCTTGGGCGGAAGCGTTGCCGCTTTCATCGACGGTAGTGGTGGTGGTCGTGGTTCGTACCGACTTGGTGGGGGGACTGCTGCAACCGAGGATGCCCGACAGCATCAGCACGGTGGCGGTAATCGCAATGGGATAGTGCATGGCATGGTGCCCTTTTAAATTCATCTGCGCGCAGCATGTGCCGAAGTCATGCATCGCGCTGTTCGATACCGCACGCCACCGGATAGCTATTCAAACGTTGGCAGCCCAAGCTCGGCGACACCGCGTGCGTCGCGCGCCCAAGCGGACGCGCGTCGGTAAAGGTGCTACCGTTCGCACGGCCACTCAATTATTAGAAGGACAGGATCATGGCGAAAGGTAAATCACGTGCCGGTCGCGAACCGAAGAAGCCGAAGCAAGTGAAGAAGCCGGAAACGGTCGCTTCGGTTTTCGGCGGCGCATCGCCGGGCTCGCGCGCCACGGCGACGCGGGGTGCGGGAAAGTAATACAAGTCTTGCTTCTGACGATGGCATGCACTGCCAAGAATTCAAGCTGAATTTACTTAAGTTGGCGGGGACGGTGACATGATGCCGTCCCCTATAGGTGCGACCATTCGCACATTGAAAAGTAAGCTGCGGCGATCGATCTTTCGTTGGCGCTGCGCGGGCGCACCACACCAACGAAGGCATAGGACGGACTGGCGGAGCCGGTCACTGTCACGGCATGGCGCTTGTTCACATCTGCTCCGACCAGCTGGTACAGCGCGGTCGATTTGACACCGAAAGTAATACCGAGTGTTGGGGTTGTTCCTGCGTTGAGCGAATGCGCACTAGCCTAATGCCTAGAATTATTCTTCCCTAAAAGAGTAGACCCGCCATCGATAGCCGCGCCTGACGCGATCGAAATTTTTGTCGTGGCCGGATGCGACATAAATTTACCTCTCAAATGGACTGGAAAAAAGCGGCGATAGAATTCACTATCCAACCGTCATGGCAAGGAGAGCGCAATGAACATCGACACCCCTGTCAGTCTCGACAACGTCGAGCTGGTCTATTCCAAGGAACGTCCACTGTTCATCACCGCCTTGGTGGTCTCGACCATTGTCTGGTTGGTGCTGCTGGTGGCGACGGTCGGTGTGATGCTGATCTACGTGTTGTTCGGCTATCTGTTCTTTCTGTTCGCCCATTCGGCTTTCATCAGTTATCTCAAGGGCACGGGTGTGCGCATCACGCCGGCGCAGTGCCCCGATCTCCAAGCGCGGCTGGTGGAATGTTGCGAGGCCTTGCAGATGCCGGTGCCGGAAGCCTACCTGTTACATGGCAACGGTGTTTTCAACGCTTTCGCCACACGTTTTCGCGGCCGCGATTTCATCGTGCTGCTGAGTGACATGGTCGATGCCTTCAGCGCGCGACCGAGCGCCGTCAACTTCTATATCGGCCATGAACTCGGTCATATCCGCCAGCGCCACCTGCGTTGGGCGCCGTGGTTATGGCCGGCCAGCATCCTGCCTTTGCTGGGCGCGGCCTATTCACGTGCGCGGGAATATTCCTGTGACCTGCATGGCGCCCATTGTTGTGCGACACGCGAGGATGCGCGACTTGGCCTGGCGGCATTGGGCGCGGGCGGTAAACGCTGGGCCTCGCTGAATCTTGATGCCTACCAACAGCAGAGTGCCGAGAGCGGCGGCTTCTGGATGTCCTTCCATGAACTGGTGGCTGGCTATCCGTGGTTGGTCAAGCGGCTGCATCGCCTCGACCCGCTAGCGCGCGACACTGCCATGCCGGGGCGACATCCTCTGGCTTGGCTGTTCGCGGCTTTCGTACCCCATCTCGGCGCCGGCGCGAGTGCGGCGACGCCGTTAGTGGCGGTGGCGCTTATCGGCATCATGGCGGCGGTCGCCATGCCCGCCTATCAGGATTACACCTTGCGTGCGAAGGTCACGACCGCGTTACATGGCGCGGATGCCTATAAGCATTGCGTCGCGCAACATTATGGTCAGGACATGCCCTTGCCCGTCGAGGCGGCCGATTGCGGCATCGACGCGATCGAAGCAAGAGCAGTGGCGGGTGGCGCGGATATCTCTTTTGCCGAGAACGGCGAGGTCGTCATTAAGTTCGAGCAGAGCTTCGGTGCAATACAAGGCAATGACATCAAGCTCGTCCCGCACGCGGTCGGCAAGGAATTGCATTGGACCTGTACCGACGGCTCATTGGCGGC
>JAYWAC010000272.1:0-3680 GCA_043782755.1 Pseudomonadota bacterium
GATGCTGAAAGCACTGCAACTCGAACCCGAAAAGTGCACCGGCTGTCTGCAATGCGAGATGGCGTGTTCCTTTGAGAACGAAGGGGTATTCAACCCTTCCAAGTCGCGCATCAAAGTCTTCAATTTCCATGACGAGGGGCGGTTCGCGCCCTACACCTGCTCGCAGTGCGCGGAAGCCTGGTGCATGCACGCCTGCCCGGTCGAGGCCATCGTCATCAATGCCAAGACTGGCGCCAAGGACGTGCTTGAAGACGTCTGCGTGGGTTGTAAGGTTTGCACCATTGCCTGCCCCTTCGGCACTGTCAATTACAACGCCGACAGCGGTAAGGTCATCAAATGCGATTTGTGCGGCGGTGATCCGGCCTGCGCCACGGCCTGTCCGACCGGCGCCATTTCCTACGTCGATGCGGAACACACCGGCCTCGAGCGCATGCGCGCCCACGCCGCACAGTCAATTCCCAAAGCTTGATCAGAGCGGGAGACACAGACCATGGCATGGCAACGTAAGATATTGCGGGTCGACCTGACGACCGGCATCTGCAAACCCGAGGCGCTCAATATGGAGTGGGCGCTGAAATACATCGGTCAGCGTGGCCTGGCAACTAAGTACCTGTGCGAAGAGATCGATCCCAAGGTCGACGCGCTTTCGCCCGGCAACAAACTCATCATGGCTACCGGTCCCTTGACCGGCACCATGGCCGCCACCGGCGGCCGTTACTCAGTGATCACCAAGAGCCCGTTGACCGGTGCCATCGCCTGTTCCAATTCCGGCGGTTTCATCGGCGCCGAAATGAAATCGGCCGGCTGGGACATGATCATTTTCGAGGGCAAATCACCGCAGCCCGTCTATCTGCTGCTAGAAAATGATCGTGCCGAACTGATAGCGGCGGATGCCATCTGGGGCAAGTCGGTGTGGGAAACGGATGACATCATCCACACCACCCATCAAGACCCGCTACTACGCGTCGCCTGCGTCGGTCGTTCCGCCGAACAGGGCTGCCTCTATGCTGGCGTGGTGAATGACAAGCATCGTGCCGCGGGCCGGTCCGGTGTCGGCACGGTGATGGCGTCCAAGAATCTGAAGGCGGTCGCTATTCGCGGCACCTTGGGTGTCGGCGGTGTGCGTGACTTCAAAGCCTTTATGCATGCCACGGCAGTCGGCAAGAAAGTCTTGAAGGACAACGCCGTGACCGGCATCGGCCTGCCCGCGATGGGCACGCAGGTATTGATGAACGTGATCAACGAAGTCGGCGCGATGCCGACCCGTAATATGCGCGAGGTGCAGTTCGAGGGTGCGTCGAAGATCTCGGCCGAGGCCATGCACGAGCCACGCGAGAGCGATGGCAAACCGAACCTGGTGACCAATGCCGCGTGCTTTGGCTGCACCATCGCCTGCGGTCGCATCTCGACCATCGACCCGCAGCACTACACGATCAGCAACAAGCCCGAATACATGGGCGCTTCTGGCGGTCTCGAATACGAGGCGGCGTGGGCACTGGGCTGCGATACCGGGGTGGACGATCTCGACGCCTTGACCTATGCCAACTTCCTCTGCAACGAAGACGGCTTTGATCCGATCTCCTTTGGCTCGACGGTGGCGGCAGCGATGGAGCTGTTCGACATCGGCGCCATCACTACCAAGGAAACCGGCGGTATCGAGATGCGTTTCGGCTCGGCCGAAGCGCTGACCAAAGCTGCCGAGCTGGTCGCTACCGGCACTGGTTTCGGCAAGGAGCTGGGCTTGGGTTCCAAGCGTCTGACCGCCAAATACGGTCATCCCGATCTCTCCATGACGGTCAAGGGCCAGGAGTTTCCGGCCTACGATCCGCGCGGTATTCAGGGCATGGGGCTGACCTATGCCACTTCGAACCGTGGCGCCTGCCATCTGCGCAGCTACACGGTGTCTTCGGAAATCATGGGCGTGCCGGTCAAGACCGACCCGCTCACGACCGAGGGCAAGCCGGAACTGGTGAAGGCTTTTCAGGACGCGACGGCGGCTGTCGATTCGACGGGCCTGTGCGTGTTCACGACCTTTGCCTGGACCCTGGCCGACATCGCGCCGCAGGTCGACGCCGCTTGCGAGGGTGGTTGGACGCCGGACAGCATGCTGGAAGCGGGCGAACGCATTTGGAATCTGGAACGTCAGTTCAATCTCGACGCGGGGCTCACTGCCGCCGACGATACCTTGCCCAAGCGTCTGTTGAAGGACGCCGCCAAGACTGGTCCGGCCAAAGGCCAGGTCAATCGTCTGCACGAGATGCTGCCGCATTACTATGAGATTCGCGGCTGGACCACCGATGGGCGACCGACCGCCGACACCTTGAAGCGGCTCGACCTCTGAGCCCATCACGCGACCCATCGGAGTAGAGCACCCATGCAACACATCGTGATTGGAGCCGGGCCGTCGGGCGTTATCGCCGCCGAGACCTTACGCAAATTACAGCCTGCGGCGACCGTGACTCTGGTCGGCGATGAGCCGGAAGCGCCTTATTCGCGCATGGCCATTCCCTATTTCCTGATCAAACAGATCGCGGAGCAGGGCACGCATTTACGCAAGAACAGCGATCACTTCGCCAAGCGCAACATCAATGTCCTGCAGAAGCGGGTGGAGAAGCTCGACCGCGCCACCAAGCAGCTGACGCTCGCGGGCGGCGAGAAGCTCGACTATGACAATCTGCTGATCGCCACCGGCTCGCGACCGGTGTCACCGCCGATCCCCGGCATCGATCTGCCGGGCGTGACTTCGTGCTGGACGCTGGCCGATGCGCGTCGCATCGCGTCCACCGCCAAGCCCGGTGCACGCGTGGTGTTGATGGGCGCGGGTTTCATCGGCTGCATCATTCTCGAAGCCCTGGCCAAGAGCGGCGCAACCTTGACCGTGGTCGAGATGGAAGGCCGCATGGTGCCGCGCATGATGAACGACACGGCGGGCAACATGATCAAAGACTGGTGCCAGGAACACGGCGTGACCGTGCATACCTCGACCAAGGTCAATGCCATCGAAAAGAACGGCTCGGCTTTGCGCGTGTTACTCAATTCCGGCACCAGCATCGATGTCGACATGGTGGTGTCCGCCACCGGCGTGCGCGCCAATATCGATCTAGTTAAAGGCACTGGCATCGAGACCGATCAGGGCATTCTGGTCAATCGCCACATGCAGACCAATGACCCGTCGGTGTTTGCCGCCGGCGACGTCGCGCAAGGCATCGATTTCTCCACCGGTGAATATTCGGTGCAGGCCATTCAGCCGACTGCTGCTGATCATGGTCAGCTCGCGGCGCGCAACATGGCGGGTCAGAAGGGCGCGGTTCATCGTGGCTGCGTCAACATGAACGTGCTCGATACCCTCGGCCTCATTTCCAGCTCTTTCGGGCTGTGGATGGGCAAGGCCGGCGGGGACTCGGCCGAACTGCTCAATCGCGAACGCTATCGCTATCTGAATCTGCAGTTCGAGGACGATATGCTGGTGGGTGCCACCAGTCTCGGGCTCACTCAGCATGTCGGTGTTCTGCGTGGTCTGATTCAGACCAAGACCCGCTTGGGCGCGTGGAAGAAGAAGCTGGTCGCCGATCCGACCCGCATCATGGAGGCCTATCTGGCCAGCACTCAGGCGGTTGGTTTTAACGCCGGCGTCCTGAAGTAGCGTCGCGCCGCGCGATGCGGTTAGGGCCCTGGCGGAA
>JAYWAC010000273.1:0-9711 GCA_043782755.1 Pseudomonadota bacterium
TCGACCATGCGCTGCGCGAGGTCAATGCCACCGGCGCCGCCATCGACGACATCAACACCTGACGGCCGTCAATACGGTGCTGGTCGGACGCTTACCGACTACCACCCCGTTGGGCAACGAGATCCGAACCATCGCCAGCACCGACTGCTCCCGTGCTAAACGGGGTACCGGGACTGGCCAAAACCCAAGCCGCCGAAGGCGTGTCCTTGCTTGCTGCAACGTGCCGACTGGCAAACCCTGCTCGGGGCGGCATAGACCGACAACGTTAAACCACGCTCAGAAGCAGGCCTGCAGGTGCGTGGCCCAAACCTACTGGCGCGTGGTCAACGACAAACGCTTCGTCATCACGGTCTCCTCCTTCACTTCAAGGACGACACCGTGACAAACTCATCAGGACTGCGGAAGTCCGGGGATTACGGAGCGCTTACGAATATGCTCGGATTTCTTAAATCACGAATACGCCGATGTTGACCGGCATAAGCGTAGACATCATCTACTTGCGATAAATCAATCTCTAATATCATTACTATCTGAACGTTGGGTCTGGTAATTGGTTGATCTGAAATAGAGAATTCGTGATTTATCGTGGTCTCGATCTGAACCGTCCAGCATCGATTTGCACCCTTGCGAGTGGCCTCCTCGTGGAGGATATCGATGAACTAGAGAAAATTGATATTCGCGCAGCTCATCCAGCATTTGCCGCTGACGACGTTTCGCTGTTGTGTCGCTCGCTATGCCGGCGAGCACGATGTCAAATCGTTCTTGTGCCTCGGACCAATGCCTCTGTATGGTCTTCGCTCAACTGACTTATCGCGAGAGCTTGCGTGACATCGAAGGGTGCTTGCGAGCGCAAGCCAGTAAGCTGTATCACATGGGCATCAAGAGTCGGGCCTCGCGCGGCAGAGCCATTTGGGGTCAATCTGAAGGAGGCGGTCGACGCGCTCGACACCGGCACACATCGACCTGTGTCTGTCGGTGTTTCCGTTTGCCCCATTCCGCTCGACCAAGGCGGCGGTCAACCTGCACACCCTGTTGGACCTGCGTGCCAATATCCCCACGTTTCTGTACAGCAGCGACGGCAAACTGTACGGCGTCAATGTTCTCGACTTGCTGCTGCCCGAGCCCGGAGCGTTCTACGTCATTGACTGCGGGCGATATCGACTTCGACCGGCCGCATCGCCTGCACGACGCAGGCAGCTTCTTTGTCGTGCGCGCTAAATCCAACCTCAAAGCTCAGCGTCGTTATTCGCAGCCTGTCGATGGAAGCACATGGATGTTTTACGACCAGACCGTCGTGCGCACTGGATTCTACTCGCGTCAAGACTTCGGCACGCCACTGCGTCGCATCAAGTACAGAGACTCAGCGACCAGCAAACGGCTGATGTTTCTGACCAACAACTTCGTGCTGTCGGCGATCACCATTGCCAATCTTAATCGCTGCCTGTGGCAGGTTGAGTTGTTCTTCAATTGGATCACACAACATTTGCGGAGCAAAGTCTTTTTCGGTACATCGGAGTACGCAGTTAAAACTCAAATCTGGATCGCAATCTCGGTCTACGTACTGATCGCCATCGTAAAAAGTGATTCAACCTATCGGTAAGCTTGTATGAAATGTTACAGATCTTGAGCCTGACCATATTCGAACGACTTCCATTGGATCAGCTATTTGGCAACATCATGGCACGACGATGTGCAATCCGATTGCGCCAACCAAAGATGACATAGAACTTGATCTGCGACGTGCGTGTTCGCGTTGTGGCGGGCACGGCGTTATCGGCATCGCTAGGAGACATGAACTCGGCTGGCCGCCGTGAAGCCCTTCGGGGCGCCGGCGCGGGCGAAGGCACCGCGTGTCGGTTCGCCACCGAGATGTTGCTCCATGTAGCGGCGCGCTTCGAGTAGGCCGTCGAGATCTACGCCGGTCGACAGGCCCATGGCTTCAAGCATAAAGACCAGATCGTCCGTCACGATATTGCCGCTTGCGCCGGGCGCGTAGGGGCAACCGCCGAGTCCGCCTAGCGAAGCGTCGAAGCGACGCACGCCGACATCAAGTGCGGCGTCGACGTTCGCCAGCCCAAGTCCGCGCGTGTCATGGAAATGCGCGGCGACGGGTATATCAGCGGCGATGGCGAGGACTTCGCGGAAGATCTGACGACACTGCGCGGGATTGCCGTAGCCAACGGTGTCAGCCACCGCGAGTTCGTCGGCGCCGAGCTCCACCATGGCGCGTGCTGCGCTCAACACTTCCGACAAAGGGACTTGGCCGGCGATGGTGCAACCAAAGGCCGTGGCCAGTCCGCCGGCAACGCGTATCGCGTGGTATTCGGGATGGGCGTTGCGGAATTCGATGATGCGCGCGAAGTCATCCATCGATTCCTGTACCGAGCGACGCACATTGGCGCGGCTGTGGGCTTCGGACACCGACAGCACATAGTTCAATTGATCAGCACCAGCCGCCATAGCGTTTTCGGCACCACGCAGGTTGGGCACTAACACTGACACGCGCAGGCCCGAGATCTGTTTGGCACCCGCAACCACCGTCGCGCTGTCGGCCATCTGTGGGAGTAATTTGGGCGGCACGAAGGAACCGACTTCAATTTCTGGCATGCCTGCCGCAGCCTCGAGTCGTATCCACTCAAGCTTGGCCTCGGTGGAGAAAATGGTGGCGATGCTCTGCAGGCCATCGCGGGTGCCGACTTCGCGTACCCATACGTCACGTTGTTTGCTCATGTCGATTCCTCTCGTTGATCGCTCAGCACCCTTCGAAGCGCGGCTTGCGCTTCTCGTTGAATGCCCGCACGCCTTCCAGTCTATCGGTGGTCGGGACCATGCGATTGTATGCTTCAAGTTCAAACATATAGGCACTGTTGCGGTCGACCTGGGTCGCGAGCGCAATCGACTTCTTGGCCTGACGAATCGAGATCGGTGCATTGCCGGCGATACGCCGCGCGGTGACGAGTGTGTCGTCCAACAGCGCTTCGGGATCGCAGACTTTATTGATCAAGCCCCAGGCGTGACCTTCGGCGGCGGTGAAGGGCGTGCCAGTGTAGATAATCTCGCGTGCGCGTCGCTCGCCGACGGCATGCGGCAGATTGATGGTGCCGGCTGCGCCCGGCATGATACCCAGCGTGACTTCGGTCAGCGCGAAGCGCGCAGTGCTCGATGCGTAGATGAAATCGCAGCCCAGTGCGAACTCACAGCCGCCGCCATAGGCCGCACCATTTACCGCACAGATCACCGGCACCGGACAATCGCGCAGCCCGCGCACCATCTGTTCATAGATCGCATGCTGATGTTGCCATTGCTGATCGGTCATGCCGTCGCGATCTTTCAGAGCGCCGCCCGCAGAAAAGGCCTTGGCACCACGACCAGTCACGATCACGATGCGCACGTCTTGCTGGTCGACATACATGTCTTGGAAGAATGCACGCAACTCTATGCCCATCTGGGTATTCATGGCATTGGCGCGTTCTGGCCTGTCGAGATACAGAACCAGGACGTGATCCTCGACCCGCTCGAGGGTGATGGTCGTGAAATCGCTGCGCATAAGATCTCCTGTGCTTGGTGCGCACTGTTGGCTGCGCCCAAACTTGGATTGTAAGGAATCCGGCGCACGAAGCGACTGTCGACTCACTTCATACAACGCCCGCTCCGGGTGTAGAGTCGGCCACTGAACCACGCCATCCATGGAGGCTCCCGATGAAACTCTATTATTCCCCTGCGGCCTGCTCGCTCGCACCCCATATCGCGCTCAATGAAGCCGGTATTGCCGTAGAACTGGTGAAGACCGACGTCAAGACCAAGCAGACTGCGGCCGGTGCCGACTTCTGGGCCGTCAATAGCAAGGGCTATGTGCCCACCCTGCAATTGGACGATGGTCAGGTGTTGACGGAATGCCCGGTTATTCTGCAGTACATCGCCGATCAGAAGCCGGCCAGCGGGCTCGCGCCAGCGGCCGGCACCATGGCGCGCTATCGCCTGCAGGAGTGGCTGAACTTCATCACCTCGGAAGTCCACAAGGGCATGGGCTCGTTCTTCAATCCCGGTTGCAAGGATGCCTGGCGCGAGGGCGCGGAGGCCTATCTATCGCGTCGCCTCGATTGGCTCAACACGCAATTGGAAGGTCGGATCTACCTGATGGATAGTTACAGCGTCGCTGACGCCTATCTGTTTACGATTCTGAATTGGGGCCAGTTCGTGAAGTTCGAGATCGCACGTTGGCCAAACCTGAAAGCCTTTCAGGAGCGAGTCGCGGCTCGGCCTGCGGTGCAACAGACCTTGAAGGCGGAAGGCTTGTTGAAGTAGTGCTTCGCTGCTGACTAGTACGCATGCACCAAGCGCAAAGCTTGGTGCGATAATTCGACTTGGAGTTCGGCCGCAACGCGCAGTGCGGCCGACGTCACACCGACCTGCTGAAACTTCCGGGAGTCAGGAATGAAAGTCAAAGCCGCTGTCATGCGTGAACTGCACAAGCCCCTCAGTATTGAGGACATTGAGGTCGCCGAGCCGGGGCCCGATGAGGTGCTGGTAAAAACCGTTGCCTGTGGCGTGTGCCATAGCGATCTGCACACCGTGCACGGCGGCATCGCCGCGCCGCTGCCGACCGTGCTTGGTCATGAGCCGGCGGGTATCGTGCTGAAGGTCGGCGAACGGGTACGCAATGTCGCCGCCGGTGATCATGTGATCGCCTGTACCTCGATGTTCTGTGGCGCCTGTCCGCAATGCGTGCAGGGCCGTCCCCATTTATGCACCGATCGCGGGGCCTGCCGTCGTGCCGATGACGCCGCGCCGCGCTTGAGTCGTGGTGGCGAACTTATCCATCAATATGCGGATCTCGCGGGCTTTGCCGAGGCCATGTTGTTGCACTCACGTGCGGTGGTGAAAATCGACAAGGACATTCCGCTCGATCGCGCGGCGCTGGTCGGTTGTGCAGTCACCACCGGTGTCGGTGCCGCGCTCAATACCGCCAAGGTCACGCCGGGTTCCTCGGTCGCGGTGTTTGGTGCCGGTGGCGTCGGCATCTCGGTCATCCAAGGCGCGCGCATCGCTGGTGCGCGTCAGATCATCGCCATCGATCTGGCAGACAATAAGCTTGAGAACGCGCTCAAGTTTGGCGCTACCGACACCATCAATTCCTCCAACCTCGATGTCGTCAAGACCATCAAGAAGATGAGCAAGGGTGGCGTCGATTTCGCGTTTGAAGTGGTCGGTCTGCCGAAGCTGCTGGAACAGGCGTTCTACTGCCTGGCGCCCCATGGCACGGCAGTACTGGTCGGCGCCATCGCAGCCGGTCAGACGGTCTCGATCAATCCTGGCCATTTCTTCCAGGAGAAACGCATCATCGGCTGCATGATGGGTTCCAATCGTTTCACCATCGACGCGCCCCATTATCTCGATCTCTATCGCCAAGGCCGTCTCGATCTCGATGCCATGGTCACGCGTCACGCGCCGGTCGACAAGGTCGATGAGGCCTTCCGCGCCATGGAAGCGGGCGAAGTCACGCGCACCGTACTGACCTTTGATTAATTCGTTGCCGCACGCAAACCACGAGGAGGACTTGTGTCCACGCTAGACAAGAAAGACTTGGGTGTTTCAATCACGAACCATGTTGCGACCGTCGAGATTCGTCGCCCGCCGCATAATTTTTTCGACATCGATCTCATCAAACAGATCGCCGAAACCTATGAGCAGCTCGACACCGTCACCGAGTGCCGTTCTATCCTGCTGTGCGCCGAAGGTAAGAACTTCTGCGCCGGTGCGAACTTCGCTCCGACCGAACCGAGCGAAGCCAAGGTCAGTGCGCAGGGGGCTTTGTCGAATGATTTATACCGTCAGGCCGTGCGTATATTCCGCTGCAAGAAGCCGGTAGTCGCGGCGGTACAGGGCGCCGCTGTCGGTGGCGGCCTCGGCCTCGCGGTATCGGCCGATTTTCGTGTGACCTGTCCGGAAGGGCGCTTCAGCGCGAACTTCACCAAGCTCGGTTTCCATCCCGGTTTTGGTTTGACGCTCACGCTGCCGGAATTGATCGGTCGTCAGCGCGCTTCGCTGTTGTTCCTGACCAGTCGTCGTATCGATGGCCCGCAGGCGCTGGCCTGGGGTTTGGCCGATGAGTGCGTGCCGCAGGATCAATTGCGAGCGACTGCATTGGCGCTGGCTGCCGAGCTGGCGTCCTGTGCACCGTTAGCGGTGATGTCGACTCGCGCAACCTTGCGCGTCGGCATGGCCGATCGCATCGCCTTGCAGACCGATCATGAACTCGCCGAGCAGAACGGCTTGCGCACTACGGCCGATTGGGCGGAAGGCGTGAAGGCGACGGCGGAACGTCGCGAGCCGCTGTTCATCGGCGCCTGATAGTTGCGAAGAACATCTATCGTCGACAGACATCGACGATAGATGCAAGAACGTGAAGCGGGCCGCGCGTCGCGATGACGCGCGGCTGATGTCGCCTACAGGTAGTGCGGCATGACCTCGCGGCCAAAGCGTTCCAGCTGACGGCGCACTTCATCCAGCGGCAGATAGCCCTGGTCGCCCTGCCAGATGAACCACTCGGGATTGCCGGCTTCGACCAGCAAGTCCATTTCACGACGCACGTCGTCGGCATTGCCGACCAAGGCGAAGTGTTTCTTCTCGAAACGTTCCATGTAGACCTCGGACTTCGGCAGGCTCTGGCCCGGATACTTGATGTCGTCTTCCGGCAGACGGAAGGCATCGGTGAAGCCGAAGTCATGGGCCCAGCCCGGCCAACCCGTACCCATCAAGCCTTCCATGCCGAGTTCGCGCGCGCGTTGTTTGGTGTCGGCCATATAAACGCTGCGGAACACACCCATGTTCTCACCCAGCTTCAGATTGCGGCCGTGCTTAGCCGCTTCTTCCACATGGATGTTGCAGAAGTTGCGCAGCTCGCCTAGATCAGAAGTCAGCAAAGTCGGGATCAAGCCTTCCTTGGCGCACCAACGAATGGTGCTTTCGCTCTGGGAGAAAGCTTGGAACAGCGGCGGGTGCGGCTTCTGGAAAGGCTTCGGCACCACTTCGATGGCGACGATGTTGCCGTTCTCGTCTACTTCGCCCGGCGAGCCGTATTGGCGCGTCCACTCGTGGGCAGGCCACGGTGTGCCGGTCTCGTAGGGATAGGGATACTCGTAGTACTTGCCTTTGTAGCGGAAGGTGCCATCGGCCCAGGCCAGTTTCAGGATCTCGAAGATTTCCTGAAAGGCTTCGCGGTTGACGGCGTCGGTGTTGGGCGCGGCATCCTTGGCGTGCAGATCGGCAGCCGTGACGTGCAGATGCTGGGCCATGGGGTTCAGCCAGCGCGCCTGATAACCGCGCGCGAAACCGCAGAAGGTGCGGCCCTTGGAGATCTGATCGAGCCAGGCGATTTCAAGCGCCAGGCGCAGCGGATTCCAGCCCGCCAGCACGTAACCGATAGGGCCCGCCATGATCTTCTTGGTGTTGGCCAGCACATGCTGGGTGAGTAGCGGCAGGCTACCCATCTCACCCCCTTCGGTATGCAGGTGATGCTCGGGGAAGGTCACGGCTTGAAAGCCCAAGTCTTCCGCGAGCTGTGAGAGTTCGACGATTTCGTCGAGCATCTGCTGAAAGCGATCGTTACGCCGCGCGATGGGACGCAGCTTTTCGCGCTCTTCCATCGTGGCCGGTATCGCCGGATAGAAAAAAAACATGAACTTCATCGGTTTCCCCTTGTGTTGGTGCGCCGGTCCGAACCTTCATGACGGGTGGCTCCGGGGCGTGAGACACGCTGAGTGTCCATCACGCCACCTCGACGCAGAATGACGGATTGTGTAAATTTCTTGGCATATTACGACAGGCACCCGAATACCTGCATGGCCAACAAGGGGCGCAAGCAAGAACGTCCATCGGCGGCCAGGCAGCCGGTCTACCTGTTCGGCAGTACCATGCTGCGCCCTGTTCGCCTGGCCTTCGGTCTCGCCCCCGTCATCACCGTGCTCGAAGCACGCGGTCACGCCGTACAGCCCTTGCTCGAAGCCGCTGACATTCCACGTTTCGCGCTGGAAGAACCGAGTTTCCGCATTCCGTTCGAGAAGGAACTGCGTTTCATCCGTCTCGCCCTCACCACCCTCAAGCTGCCCCATGCGGGACTGCTGGTCGGGCAGGGTTATCACCTCGTGCAATTCGGCGTACTGGGTCTCGCCGCCTCCTGCGCGCCGAGTGCGCGGGAGATGTTCCACACCATATTGATACATCCGGTCCTGGCCTGGGGTTGTATCGAGTTGTCGTTCTGGCGTGAGGGTGATGAGGAATACGTGAGCTTTGACGAGAATGCCGAGGTGGGCGACTGCGCGGCCTTTTTTGTCGAGCGCGATACGACCTCGACCTTGACTCTCTTACGCCAGACCCTGGGCGCGGATCTCAAACCCCTGGCGGTGCGCTTTCGTCATCTGCCGCCGCCCGAGAGCGATGTCTACGCAGCTTTCTACGGCTGCGCGGTCAGCTTTGGCGACAGCGCCAATCAGATCCGTTTCTCGCGCTCAGTCTGGGATCGCGCACCGCCGCAAGCCAATGCGATGTCCTATCGTTTCTTCGACAACCAATGTCGGCGTCTGGCCGCAGTCATAGACGAGCCGCTGCGCTATGCCGACGTGCTGCGCAGTCGTCTGCGCTCGGCCGCAGCCATTCCTTCACTGCCGGAAGTCGTGGATTCGTTGCATCTCACTACCCGCACCTTGCAGCGTCGCCTGGACGAAGAGGGCACGAGTTTCTCTGTTGTTCTAGCCGAGATCCGTCGTGAACGTGCGATGGAATTGATGGCGCGCAGTCAGCTCGACAACAGCGCCATCGCGCAGAGCCTGGGCTTTGAGGATGCCAGCACTTTCTCGCGTGCCTTCAAGAGCTGGACCGGCCAGTCGCCGCGTGAGTACAGACGTCATTTATGGGATGAATCTGCCCAACCCTGACGTGCTACGCTCGCGCCATGGTGCATGGCTGTTCGAAGCCTTGCGCGGCCGTTCCATCATCCAGGGGAGTATCACGTCATGTCTGTTGTCGTTCGCAAGGACTGGCTCGCGCAGGTCACCGAAGAAACCATCGAGCCCACGCGTCGCATCGTCGATCCGCATCATCATTTCTTCGTCAAGAGCGCAGTCTATCCCTACTACGATCTGAATGAGCTGCTGGCCGATACCGCCACGCACGGCGTCGAGCAGACCGTCTACCTGCAATGCTGGGAAGGTCATCGCGAGACCGGCCCCGAACACCTGAAGCCGGTGGGCGAGACCGAGTGGGTGGATGGCATCGCGGCACAAGCGCGCAAGAATTCCCAGACCGTGCAGATCGGCGCGATCATGGGCACCGGCGAATTGCGCGGTAGCGAAGCCGAGGTGCACGAGTTTCTTGGCGCCCATGTCGTGGCCAGCAAGCTGTTCCGGGGCATTCGTCAGATCGCGGCTTTCGATGACACCGGTTCCGATCTGTTATCGATGGAAGGCGTGCCGAATGCGCGGCTCTACGACGACCCGGCGTTCCGGCGCGGTTTCAAGATTCTGTCGGATATGAACCTCGTGTTCGACGCCTATCACTACTATCACCAGACGCCGTGCTTCACCGATCTGGCGCGCGCGTTTCCCGGCACCACGATGGTCATCGATCATCTCGGCACGCCGTTAGGTGTCGGCGCCTACAAAGGCCGTGACGAAGAGATCTTCACGCAATGGCAGAAGGATCTCGCCGAACTCG
>JAYWAC010000274.1:0-3671 GCA_043782755.1 Pseudomonadota bacterium
CGAGTGGACTTTGAATGTCCGACTGAAGTCGGACCCACAAATTAAAGAAAGTGGCCTGGGTTCGGATTTACAGATTGCCTTTGTGCTGCACGCCATCGACCGGCAGCATCGCGCCCGATACCCAGCTGGCCTTGGCCGAGGCCAGGAACACTACGGCATTGGCGACTTCCTCCGGGCGGCCCATGCGACCGAAGGGAATGCCCGACAGCACAACGTCAAAGAACGCCGGGTTGTCGCGCTTGACGTTTTCCCAGAAACCACCGGGGAAATTGATCGAGCCGGGCGCGACACAATTAACGCGGATATTCTTCGGCGCGAGTTCCATCGCCATGCTCTTGGAATGGCTGATGAGGCTGGCCTTGGCGGCGGCATAGGCTGCGACACCGGGCAGGCTCGCTTCGAGACCTGAGATCGAGCTGATGTGGATCACCGCGCCGCCACCCTGGGCTTCGAGCCAGGGCACGACCTTCCAGGTCGCGCGCACTGCTGCCATCACGTCCACCGACAGACTCGCGGCCCAACCTTCCTCGTTGTCGGTCACGCCGAAACCCGACGGATTGTTGACCAACACATCGACGCGGCCGAGCACGGCATGGGCGTTGTCGAGAAAGCCCGTCAGTGACGCGGCATCGCCGACATCACAGCTGGACGCAAACACCTTCACGCCCAGCGCGACCAGTTCCGCGCGGGTCGCTTCCAGCGCCTCGGCACCGCGTGCACAGATCGCGACATTGGCGCCTTCACGCGCGAATTCGAGTGCGATCGCCCGCCCTATGCCCTTGCTGGCGCCAGTGACGATAACGCCTTTGCCCTTGAGTCCGAGATCCATACGCTTCCCCCTGTGCGCGAACCGAGTCGCGCGTGATTGTTCGATAGCTCTTCGCGCGTCACGACGACCCGCGAAGGGCAAGGAAGATAGGGCGAGTCGGGGGAGGGAGCAAGCGACCGCAGGCCTGCTCTCTAGTCCTTTGTGGGTCAGACTTCAGTCTGACACCCGCTCAGCCCCGATAACCTCGGCAGTTCATGAATGTCAGACTGAAGTCTGACCCACAAGGGCAAGCTCGCGGAGCGAGGCCACACGACTTACAGCACTAAGCTCGGGCCGCCGTTATTGCTCCAGTAGTCGTTGTCGTAGTACTCACGCCATTCGATGATCTTGCCGTTCTCGGTCAGCTCGAACATGCCGCAGACCTTGAGCGCCATCTGCCAGACACCGCTGCCGTTCCAGTCCCACTGATCGACGCGCTCGGTGATGACCTTGTTCTCGTGGCCGAAGCAATTGACGAGCTTGAACTCGACCTTTTTGGCCGGCACGAAAATCGAGGCGATCATCTTGCGCACATTGTCCTTGCCGCGTATGGCTTCGAGCGGCTGGTTGAGATAACACATGTCCTCGGTGCACTGCGCCATGCAGGCCTCGACGTCGAGGTCATCCCAGCCTTTCAAAAAGGCGCGCACCACACCGACGTTGCGGGCGATTTTCTGTTCGTTGTTCATGATGTCCATTATTCCCTCTCAAGCCGCACGTTGTTGACGCTTGGCCTGAAAGGCCGGCGGAATCACTTCGTCACTATCAAAGGGTGCCGGCGAACCGAGTTTCTTCAGCAGCGGCATCACTTCCTGGGCGTACAAACGCAAGCTTGAACGCGCATCGGCATAGGGCATGCCGGCGAATTTGAAAGCCGACACATTGCCGCAGATGTCGAACATCTTGTGCATGGCGACGACCTTCTCATAGCACTGTTCGGGCGTGCCATAGACCTGCATGCCGAGGAACAAATCGACTACGCCGTCTTCGTCATAGCTCGCCGCCTGCTGCTGGTAATGCTCGTAGTTCTTGATGTTCTTGAAGTGCTCGCCGAGCAGTTCGTAGTGCTTGACCACTTCGCGCCAGTAGCCGGCGATGTACTTGCGCCCCATTTCTTCAGCGCGACCGGCATCCTTATCGCAATAGACATAGGAGGTGATGATCGGCTTCGGTGGCTCGGCACCATGCACCTTGCGATACAGGTCGTTATGCGCCTTGACATCGGTCAGGTGATCGGCAAACGGCTTCTGCGGAATGATCAGCATGCCGATACCGAGCTGGGCCAGAATCGGCGCCGAGGACGGCGACACTGCGGCGGCGTAACAACGGCCCTTGAAGCTCTTGAAGGGCTCCGGGCGGATGCGCGCATGGGGCTGCTTGATGAGCTTGCCCTCGAATTCCACATAGCCCTGCTCAAGACCGGTCAACACGGCCTGCGCGGTTTCGACGAATCTATCGGTCGATTCGTTCTGATCGATCTGCAGGCCTTCGTATTCGACTCGCGCCAGACCGCGCCCCATGCCGAAGATCGCGCGACCGTCGGACATCGCGTCGAGCATCGCCATGTTCTCGGCCACGCGGATGGCCGGATACCAGGGCAACACCACCACCATCGAGCCGACCTTGATATTCGGGTTGTAGCCCGCCATGAAGGACAGGAATTGGGTGACGTTGGGATTCATGATGTAGTCGGTGAAGTGGTGCTCGATGCCCCACACCGAGCCGAAGCCTAAATCGGCGGCTTCCTTGGCGATGGCCATGTCTTCCTGATACAGCTGGTAATCGGAAATGGCCTGGCCCGGATTCTGAAATATCGCGGTATGTCCTACGTGCATGGTGTTGCTCCTCTGGCAAGATGACGCGTCTGCGTCAGCATTGATGCGGTGAAATCTGCGTGATGCTCAGTCGAGATGCAGCGTTGGGCCGCCGTTGTCGAACCACATACGGTTATCGAAATAATCGCGCCAACCGCAGATCTTGCCTTCATCGTTGAGATCAAACATGCCGATGCAGGGCAGCTTGAGACCCCAACCCTTGCCGTCGAAATCCCAGCAGTCGAGACGCTCGGTGACGACGGTGTTGCCACGGCCAAAGCAGTTGCGTAGTTCCCAGTGGCAGGCGCGGGTCAGCTTCATGATGCCGGCCACGATCTTGCGCACGTCGTGCTGGCCGATGACCGGCGCCAGCGGCTGATTGATGTAGACAATGTCGTCCGACAGACAGGCCATGGCGACATCGGGGTCGAGTGCCTCCCAGGCGTCGACGAACATGCGCACCTTGAAATAATTGCGCGCGATTTTCTCTTCTTCGGTCATGGGCTCTCCCCTCGAATGTTCTGGGTAGTCTGTCAATGGCGTGGTCAGGCCGGCGTGATCTCATAGCCGATCTTCGGAAAATGCACGACCACCTCGCCGACCTGCGGGTCGTGACGGCGTATCGATACCGATTGCATGGTGGTCGCCACCAATTCGCCCGTGACCGGCACTTGGGCGTAATCGCTGGGCGCGACCGTCACCTTAGTGCCGGCCGGGATATTGAGTGGGTCTTGCGGATCGACACCGCTAGATGGCGCAGCTTGGCTGTCGCGCGCGCACGCCAGTGCATCGGCGCTCGACATCTCGCTGCGCCTGCCATGGCCGATAGCGGCGAGGCGCGCTTCCCACGCGGCGATTGCGGGATAGGGGTCATAGGCCCACTGCGCTTCCGCCGGCGCAAAGCGGCGCAGAAACCACGGGTCCCACATCGCATGCAGATCGATCAGACCCGGCTTATCGCCGGTCATAAACTTGCGCCCATCGGCGAGCTGCATGGTCAGGAATTCGGTATGGGCGCGCAGGCGGGTGCGGTAGCCGGGTAATTGCGG
>JAYWAC010000275.1:0-9626 GCA_043782755.1 Pseudomonadota bacterium
CCAGGCCCCCGACGTAGACGCCCATGACCTCGCAGTAGATGAAAGGCAGAAGTGGTGTGTGATAGAGCGGATTGGCGTGTATCGAGTCGGTGGTGTTGAAAACCGTTGCGGCATCGAGGGTGCGATGCTCGGGCACGAAAAGATCGTGCGCGATGACATCGTTGCTGCCAGTACCCGACATACCACTCATGAACCAAACGTCATCGACCTCGATGTCCTCCTTGCGTACCACGAACGCCCGCCCGTCAGGTCCGCCGGACTTCATAAGGATTACCCAGTCCGCGTGCATGATGCCGGACGAGTAGCTCGAGCGACCGTTGACTTCGTAGCCGCCCGCTACTTGCTTTACCGTGAGCATAGGCGAAGGCTGGATGGGCGCCATCGTGTAGGGTTTGTCGGCGAAGAACTCGCGTTGGGCTTTTTCCGGAAATTTCGTCAGCATCCAGTTATGACCCAGATAGAAGGCGGTTACCCAGGCCGTTGACATACACGATTGGGCAAGTGCTCGTCCAACCGCGGTCAGCGTCTCAAGCCCAAGTTCGAGACCACCAAATCGTTTAGGTACCAACATGCGCATGATGTCGGCTTCGATGAGCTCACGAATGGTATCGTCGTG
Organism: Pseudomonadota bacterium; assembly: GCA_043782755.1. Taxonomy (GTDB): domain Bacteria; phylum Pseudomonadota; class Gammaproteobacteria; genus JADJYF01. The sequence goes on from JAYWAC010000275.1 coordinate 617, forward strand.
CGGCCTTCGAATCGCTTCAGCTTCTTGAGCTCGGGCAGCGATGCCCGGCAGCAACTCACCTACTCGTTCGAGCAACTCGCCGCCACTCACCTTTGTGTCATGTAAAGATTGTGTAGCCGTCATTGTCTTCCGTTCTCCGGTTCATTTAGTGGGCACAAACAGGTCCGTTCAAACCAAGCAAGATGTTGGCCCGCGATTGCTGAAAGCAGCCCGATGCGCGACCGAGCGATAATGTACCGTACAATCTGCACATTGCATTTCTCCCGACAGCTCAATACTTGTCAGTGAACGCGTACATCGAGGTGCCGGAATCCGCGCAAGGTATTGTTCAGCACCCGCTCGGATGATACGCATTCGAAGCAGCTGACCGTCGCTGCCAGCGCGCTGAAAAGTGCCGCCATCTCGAGTTTCGCTAAATTCAAACCAATACAGGCATGCTCGCCGTAGCCGAACGCGAGATGTCGCGCTACACCCTCGCGCCGAATGTCGAAGGTCTCTGGATTGGTCCAGCGCCGTTCGTCGCGATTTGCCGAACCGTAAAGTACGATGACGCGCGAATCGGCGGGAAGTGTTACCCCGTCAAATTCGTGATCGGCAACAGCGTACCGGGAGAATCCCTGAATCGGGGATTCCATTCGCAGAATCTCATTGATGGCGCTTGGGATTAGGCTCGGATCATCCCGCAGAAGTTGCCACTGGTCGGGATTGTTCGCAAAAAGCCAGATCGCACTGCCGATGGCAAAGATAGTCGTGTCAAGCGACGGTGCGACATAGGATAAGGCCATCAACCGCGCTTCGTTGTCACTAATCTCACGATTGTCGGCGGCGTCGTGCAGCATCTCAGCCCAGCTTCCTGGCTTTAGCTTGCCGCGGACACACTGTGTCATTGCGTAGTTATACATTTCTTGAAACGTATCGAGTGCTGTTGTTGCGCGGTCGTTGAGAGGCCCGAAGGAGTCAAAATTTGCAGCGGCCCATTCCAACATGCGTTCGCGGCCTTCCTCAGGTAAACCGACCAGATTCGACACAATGGCAAGAGGAAGATGCTGTGCGAGCTCCGTCGCCGCATCGAAGGACCCGCGATGGACGAGGCGTTCGACTAGCGCGTTAGCCTCGTGCGTAATCGTGTCACGCAGCTCGCCCAATGCGCGCGGACTCAGCGGCCGCGCCTCAACTCGTCTGATTCGTGCGTGCTCGCTTCCGTCAGTACACAAGCCGATACCTCCTTTAAAAGCGTTGTTGACGGTGTCGTTCATCATCACGCCGTTTCCCGAGATAAACACATCTGGTCTGGAAAGAATTTCCTTGACGACCTCGTATCTGCCGGTGACGTACATCCCGAGCTTGGCCAAATATACGACGGCACCTAGTGCTCGAATGGCTTCATAGTTGCGATAAGGTTCAAGCAGGCTATTGTCGCAATACAAATCAATGTCGGACGATTCAATCGTAGTCATTCTCGCTTTCCCTCGGTGCTCGCTTTGCTTGAATTTCTTTTTTTGTTCGGTCATATGTTCACGAAGCCTGGACGATGTCCTCTACCCTTAGCAAGTTTCGGCTATCAATTATTCGCGCGACCTCTTCAACGTCGAACGCATGTTCGCTCGCATGGTCTGCGCGCGGCCGACGTTGTGGTTGTGGTCCGGTCATGCGGGGGGCGCGCCCTCCCAGGCGCGCTGTAGGAGTTCACGCAGCGCCTCGCGGTGCAACGCGCACGGGTTGGGGTAGGGCGTCTGCACGGCCAAGTCAGCAGCAAGGTCCAGATCATCTTCAAGCATGCCGAGGCTGCGCAGTGAGGTCGGTGCGCCTAATCGGCACGCCAGGCCGTGCAGATCCTGGGGTACGCGGTCGATGCCGAGGGCGCGCGCCATGATCTTCATTGCCTGCGATGCGGCCGACGCATTGTAGGCGAGCGCGTGCGGCAGGATGGCGCTGTGCGTCTCGGCATGCGGCAGACTGAAGCTGCCACCCAACGTGTGACATAACTTATGGTGCAGGCCCATGGACACATGACCGAGTACAGTACCCGCGAGCCAGGCGCCGTAGAGCGCTTCGCTGCGCGCAGCAATATCGTGCGGGTTCACCTGGATGCGTGGCAACGCGTCAGCCAGCGCGCGGAGCGCCTCCGCCGCCATCAACGCGATGATTGGACTGCCATCTTGAGCGTAAAGACCTTCGGCGGCATGGGCGATTGCGTTCATGCCGCTAGTGATGCTCATGGAGTAGGGCAGCGTGAGCGTGAGTTCGGGGTCGTAAATCACACTGCGCGGCAACACGCGCAGGTCGCGACCGGTCTTCTTCAGGCCACCTTCGGTCAGACCATAAATGGGTGTTACCTCCGAGCCCGCATAGGTGGTCGGCACCGCAACGATGGGCAGCGAGGAGGTCAATGCGATGGCTTTTGCTAGTCCCAACGTCGATCCGCCGCCAACTGCGATGCAGCCATCCGCTCCCAGCTGCGCCGCCACGGCGCGCGCTTCGACTGCTGCCTCGATGGGCACATGCATCACCGCCCCGCTAAATACCCCGACGCTTCGTGCGGCCAGCAACGTTGCAACTCGCTCGCCAAGCGCCGCTTGTTGAGGCGTTGTCAACACCAGCGCCTTGGAAATGCCAAGGACCTTCAGCTCCGCCGGCAGTCCGGCTAGCGACCCAGCACCGAAGATGATGCGGCTGCTCTGCGCGCTATAGATGAAGGGCGTCACCGAGCACGCTCCATCGCACCGAGCAACATCGTTCGCACGATGGCGATTTCTTCGGCGCTGACCTCGTGAGTCGAGCCTGCGGCGATGCGCTCACTGACCTGCGCGCCGGCCACACGGAAGGCGGCGCCGGTTTCTAGAATGCGTGCCGCCGGTACCCAAGGGTCGTCGTCTCGATCGGAAAGGAACACCGGCATGCCGCAAAAATCTCTTCCGGCACCATCCCAGTGGATGCCAGGGGGGCCGATCAAGCCGCCCGTGAGAGCGATCAACGCGCGGTAACGCTGGCGGCTGTGCCACACGTACTCGCAACTAAGGCAGGCGCCTTGTGAAAAGCCCATCACCACTTGGCGATCCAGTCCGAAGCCTTCGTTGGCTAGATCGGCGCTGAGCGCAGTCACGCGCGCCAGTGCGTGATCCAGCTCTGGCTGGTTGGTTTCCCGGGGCTCCATGAATGGCGCCGGATACCAGGTGTTGTCGGAAGCTGTCGGCGCTAGCCAGGCCACATCCGGGAGGTCGAGGCGGCGCACGATGCAATCGAACATGTCGGCCGGCGTCTGCGCGCGGCCGTGTAATAGCAGCACCGCAACGCGGGCTTGTCGCAGTGGTGCGCCGAACACGCTCAGGGGCGTGTGCAGGTGGTGTTGGTAGGATGCTGTCGTCACTAACCCGGCACTGCGGTTCAATACGTCAATGGCGAGAGAAAGGCCAAGATTTCCGCGCTGCGCTCGGCGAACGCCGGTGGCACCTGGAAGCTTTTGCCCAGCGATTCATAAGGCTCGTCAATAGTGAAGCCAGTGGGCTTGGAAACAGTCGCTTCGAACATCGCACCGCCAGGCGTGCGCACGTAGATGGATTCGAAGTAGCCGCGGTCCTTACGCTCAGAGGTGTCGGTGAAACCGAGACCTTCAAGCCTTGCCTTGATGGCGTCCTGCGCGTCGTAACTTTCCACCTGAAACGCGCAGTGGTGTACCACGCCCTCGCCAAAGGTCCAGCTGGCCTGCGGCATGTTCGGTTCCAGCGCGAAGTCGACAAACTTCCCCGAACCGCCGTCACCGAAAGCATAGCGAACGAATTTGCCGTCGCGCGCAACTTCGCGCCCGCTCCAGCCGATGCCCATGAACTCCTGCGAGGGTTCCAGTTCGCGCACATTAACCGTGATGGTGTGCGTGCCGCGTATGGCCAGTTCGGCCGGTACGTCGCCGTTTGAATAGGGCAGGCGCGCGTCGTTAGCGGTGCCGATCAATTCGTAGGCGATGCCGCACGGGTGTGCGAAGCCGAGCACCTTCTCGCCGAATCGTTCGCTAATGCCGGGCACGAAACCGTGCGTAACCAGACGTTGGTGCCAGAAATCTAGCCCTGAAACGGGCACCGCGAGCGCCAGCGTGCCGATCTGCCCGGTGCCCGGTCGGCCTTTGCGGCCGGATTGGCGCATCGGAAAGCTGGTGACCAGGGTGCTTTCGTCACCGTGATCATTGCCGTAATAAAGGTGATAGATGGGCACAGTGCCGTCATAGAGCGCGGTCTTCTTTACGCTTTTGAGCGACAGCACCTTGGTGTGGAAGTCGTAGTCCTCCTGCGCGTCGCCCACGCACAGGGTGATGTGGTGGTGGCGCTGGATGGTCGGGGCGGCTGCGCTCATGTTGGCTCCACGGGGTGCGACTCGATGGGCCCGATGGTCGGGCGGTTGCTGCACATCCTAGGAAGCTCACTAGGGAGCTACAAGACAGTGGCGCCCGAACAGACTGTTCTCGCGCCGCGCGAACCAACACTTCGCTTGTCCCCCAACAGCCTCCCTACAGGGACCGCGAGATCAAGCCGCGTGCTATCAGCGGTTTGTCCCAAGGCGGATCGTCGTCGGGACTCGGCGCCAGGCTTTCGAGGAATAGTTTGAGCTTGAGCTGTCCACGCTGCGCCGCCGGGAACACCGCCGATAGCCAGAAGGTCGGCATGCGGTGTTCGGGTAGCACCATCTGCAAACGGCCCGAAAGTAGGTCGTCCGATGCGACAAAGGTGGGGATGCACACGATACCGTGGCCGGCGATGGCGTAGTCGCGTAACAAATGCACGCTGTTTGTGCGCAGGCGAGGATTAAGTTGCAGTTCTTCCTGCCGCGGGCCGTTGCGGAAGACCCAGCGATCGCGCGTGGGGTAGCGCGAATAGAGGCCCAGGCGATGGCGCATCAAGTCCTGCGGCTCAGTCAGTGCGCTATGCTGCTGCAAATAGGCCGGCGCGGCGCAAAACACGCCCCGCCAGGCGAAGAGCTTGCGCGCCACCAGTGCGTCCGACACCGGCTCGAAGATCTGCAACACGCAGTCATACCCCTCCCGCACCGGGTCGACCACCGCGTCGCTGATCACTAGGTCGAGTGTGATAGCGGGATAGTCGTCTTGGAAGCGCCCGACCAGACCACCAAAGTGGCCGAGCACAAAGCCCGGCAGCGCGTGCACCTTCAAAACCCCACTTGGTGCGCCGCTAAGATCGCGCATCTGGTCGACGAGTTCGGTCGCACGGCCGACCAAATGCGCGCATTCTTCGTAGAAAGCTTGGCCAGCTTGCGACAGGCTGACGTTGCGCGTGTTACGCACCAGCAGCGGCGTGCCGATGGATAGTTCCAACTGCTGGATGCGAGTACTGACGACAGACTTGGAAACCCCAAGCAGGCGTGCGGCTTCGGCGTAACTGCTCGTCTGCGCGACGCGCACAAATGCTTCGATACCTTGCAATCTGTCCATCAACTGCTATCACAACATAGCCACCTGGAGATGTCATTGCGGAAAGTATGAAGATTGCCGAGCTTCAGAGCGTGATCTGGGTGCCGACCTCACCCGGCGCGAGCGTGCGTCAGGTGTTCTCGCTCATCGCACTGAAACCAATCTCGCGGTCGTTGCCGCGCAGGCCGGTGGCGCAGAGTAGAGGCGTTCCAGTCCTGCGGTTACTGGGACACTGCCAGACCGCCGCTCGCGGCCACCCTCATTGCTTGTCAGGGACCGTTAGGGCGTGGTCACTGGAATCCACGACAAACGTCGCTAGCATGCGCGCCGGGTTCTGCATGCTGGCGTTCTCGCTGATGCGGTGTTTTGCACCCGGCACTTCGTAGAAGGTCTCGCCCGCCTTGTAGATCTTGGCGGGCGCGCCATCAACCTGACTGCGAATCTCACCAGATAGCACATAGACGTAGATAAACGCTGACGCGGCGTGACTGTGTGAGATTGAGCTGGCGCCGGGCGCATGGTTCACCACGACGCTAATCAAATTCTTGCCAGGAACATTCGGGATCTCGTGCTCGAAAACCGGGGTAACCGTCTCCTGGAGTGGGGGAGTGTTGGCCGCCGACTCGGCGAACAAGGTAAGCGGTGCGATTAGGCTTGCCAGCGCAATTAGTCTGATCACAAAGTTCGTCCTTTGTATCTGCATTGACTCGTGATTTTCACAAGTGGAATTCACAGCAGTAGATCCTGCGCTCGTTGTCGTTGTTTGTTTCTGCTCGCATACCTCCGGTTATCATTGAACAGGCGCGGGTCGAACGATTCCGCCGTATCTGCGCCGACATGCTGAGGACGCCTCCCGGCCTTGAAAATAAAGGGTGTAGGTCTGAAACTGATTATCTAAAAATGCCGCGACTCCGGAGTTCTGCGAATTTCGATCTGGGTGTTACTACGCTCTGTACCAACACACATTGCGACGAATACTAATTTGTCGCGTGGATATCTCAAGATAGTCCTAAGCGATTGATTGGTAATATCAGTTTAAGATCTACACCCAAATAAAAAATAAAGGCACCGCTCATCGCGAGTGTTCCGACAGTTGCCGAATTGCAGGTCGATCGTCAGGGATAGGATTCAATGCCGCATCCCACTCGACGAGCAAGCGCTGCGGCCCGCGGAAGGACGTGTTTACTGAGTACGACCAAGTTTGTCCTGGCACCAGCCTCATGTGCGGTAGCCGGCGCGACAGCTCCTCCAGAATGACTCTGATTTCCATGCGAGCTAGCGGCGCGCCGATACATAAATGGGCGCCGTACCCGAATGCGAGATGCCGCCTGGCGTTGTCTCGGTCGATAAGGAAGGTGTCGGGGTCTTCGAAGACATCTGGATCGCGATTAGCTGCACCGTTGTATATGAGGAGTTTGGAGCCCGCCGGAATCTCGATGCCACGGACTGTTACGGCGCGCTTGGTCAGGCGGCGCCAGGCGATCACCGAGGACACGGTCCGCAGGCATTCCTCCGTAGCGTTGTGTATGAGTTCGGCGTTCTCGCAGATACGTGCCCACTGGTAAGGGTTTTCAAGCAAGATGCGCACTGCATTGCCTGCCAAGCTGGTCGTCGTCTCATGCCCCGCATACAGAAAGTTGGGGAGTAGGTTCGCAATATAGGACTCTGGAAACAGTTCCGGATCTTCAATATGCGCCTGTACGTAGTCGCTTGAGGACTCGCCGGATTCTTTCGCACTGGCAGTCGCCTGGGCTATATGCACTCGGCTGTACTCGGCATACGCCCCGAGCATGTCCACCAGACAATTCTGCTCCCCCTCGCTCGGGCGACCCCAGATGAACAATGCGAGGGGACCCGCATAGGCCTTGACTCTTTCGACCTCGTTGTCCGGAATACCAAAAAACTTGAAGATAACCAGTGCTGGTAACTCATGAAATATGCTGGCTACCAGATCGGCTTGCCCGTTCTGAACAATTCGGTCGATGTAGCTTGTCGCCAGGGCACGCACGAAGGGTTCCAGCGCTTTCATGCGAGTCGCTGAGAATGCGCGTGCCAGACGTTTGCGCCGGTGATGGTGCAAGGGTGGGTCTTCGTTCACGAGCGATTCGACTGGTGCTAACCCATGTTGGACCATGATGGCCAGTGAGGATGAAAAAGGCGGAACAATCGGATCAAGAGCAATTCGCGCCGAGAAATCCTCTTGATCCGAAAAACAGTGCCTTACGTCCTCATAGCGGGAAACCACCCAGTAATCGAGGTCTGGGCTATAAAACACCGGTTCTTGCTCACGGAGACCGCGCAGATAGGGGTACGGGTCCTGCAGATAATCGACGCTGAAAGGATCGAATGCGCGACCAGCGGAAGTTACCGGACAGCGCGGTGGCGAATCGGAGGGAATTTGCCGGGTCGACATAGGTGCCTGCTCCTTAGTTGGTTGAACCTCGACATGTGGATACCGTTGGCAGTTGATGGCACGGCGCGAGGTCCCAGCGTGTACCACGGCATTGCATTCAAAATATCGCCGCAGCTTTCCGTGCTTGCGCCTCTGCCTCACCGCGTGCCTGTGCGATCGCTTCAGGTCCGAATAAAGTACCAGCGACCGTTATCGCGGTAACATCCGCCACTCCGATGAAGGAAAGCCAGTTTTGAAACGCAGGCTTCTGCAGATCGAACGCCTCCGCGCCGCTCCCAGCGTGGTACATGCCGCCACTTGAATAAATCACTGTGGCACGACCGCGCACCAGCCCCGTGTAATTGCCACTCGCCGGATCGAAACTCCAAGCAAGGCCCGGCTGGGTGATCACATCGATATATTTTTTGAGCTTGTAGGGGAGGCCGAAATTCCACATCGGCACCGAGAACAGATACTTGTCGGAGGCATTGAATCGCTGAAATACCAGCTCGATATCGCGCCATGCGGCCTGCTCGCTCGCTGACGGTTGTCCTCCATGCATAATCGAATACTTGGCGTTGAGTGCTTCGCCATCGAAGCGTGGCAAGTCAGTCGCCCACAGGTCGAGCCGTTCAATTCGATCAGCCGGATGTGCCGCCTGGTAGGCAGTGAGAAAAACCTCCGCGACCGCGCTGGAATGCGAGCGCGCTTTGCGTGGTGAGGATTCGATGTACAGTAGATTCGCCATTGGTCTTGATCCTTGGTTACCTCGTTGAATGACGCTTTAGGCTAGGTCCGCCGCGTCGGCGCGTTGCCTGCTCGCAACAACGACGGACCAAGTAGCAGGCATGATTGCCAACCGAGCGTGCCGCTATATTAAGGCGGTTGTTGAGCTGAGTATTGGACTGGAGTGCCCTAAGTCGAGTACCTGCGTGCACACAGCACCGTGCTATCTTTGAATTAGGTATCTTCGCTGACATGCTTTTTCTATTTCGGAGAGCGAAGTGATGTTGACCCATCGGACCCTGAAAACAGGGCCGCAACTGGATGGGTGAAAACATGAAAACGGATGCAACGTGTACGCAGAGCCAACAGTCTGAAGAACTGTTGGCCTTGGGCCTGAAATATTGCCTGGGCAATGGTGTGGAAAAAGATCTTGTCGAGGCTCACAAGTGGTTCAACATTTCGGCCCTGAACGGCAA
>JAYWAC010000276.1:0-9581 GCA_043782755.1 Pseudomonadota bacterium
CGACAAATGAAGAGCTGCAGTCAGCCAATGAGGAGTTAACGACGTCCAAGGAAGAAATGCAGTCGATGAATGAAGAGCTGCAGACGGTCAATGCGGAAATGCAGACCCGCCTCGACGATTTGGCGCTCGCCCAGGGCGACATGACCAATCTCTTGAACAGTACCGATATCGCGATTCTGTTTCTCGTCCATGACTTGAATGTCCGGCGTTATACAGAGCGTGCGTCGAAGATCATCAATCTGCGCGAAACTGATATCGGCCGTCCGCTGAGCGACCTGACTACTTCCCTTCAATATCCTTCGCTGCATGATGATGCACAGAACACCATGCGGACGCTGGTGTTTTCGGAAAAGCAGATCCAGACGACAGACGAACGGTGGTTTTCGGTGCGGATCATGCCGTACCGCCGACTCGACAATGTCATTGACGGCGCTGTCATTACCTTCGTTGATATCACGGCTACCAAAGAACTGGAGGCACACCTACGGCGCCCTTAATAGTTTTACGAATCTGGGAGTAGAAGCGCTCTAGCCGCGCGCACGGTCGCCGATATTTACACCAGCCCGATAGTCGCTTTGGAATTGCTCGAGCGGTTGAACAGGTCGAAACGGAGCGCGGCGCTGGCGCCTCCTGATGCAGGGTGCCAAGATCGAAGCCCAGAGTTCCGAGCGTTGCACCCACCGCGAAGGACGGCGAGGCATGCAGTAGTGCCGGATAGGCTTCGCTATTCAGGACATTGTTCGTCTGGAATAGGTTGCGAGCAGTAGCGGATGGAGCCCGCGCTCGAAGTCGATGGCGGCGAGGTCGCCAATCCGCTCTAGTCACATCGGCCGCCGGGTGGTCGGCGACGTTGGCGGGGTCCAGCGCATAGTGCCCCTGGCGCACAAAGACCGTCGTCAAGCGCTGCTGTAAAACTTCCTTCATGGCCGCAAGGATGCGCAACTTGTCATCGACCATGACGTAGTGCCGCGTCGGGTAGCGGCGCTGCATCGCGACCAGCGTCTTCTCTTTGTGGATATAGATCAGCACACGACCGCCGACCGCGTCCCACAGGCCAGAACGCTGGATTTTGCGCGGCTGGAACACGACGTCACCGTCGGACAGGATGACCGTCGGGCCCAGTCGGGTGAGGTGGTCGACGACCTCTAGTGCCCCCGGGTAAAGGCGTGCGGCAAAGGGATAGTCGATCAGAAAACCTGATAGCGAGGCGAGGCGTTGCTGGTCACTATCGCTGCCCTCGACCGCGAGACGATATCGTTGCAAGGCGCCAAGATAGTCGGCGTATCCGAGCTCGCTGCGCAGGGCTTCGAAGGCAGCCCAATATTGGTCCGCGCGTGCGCGACCAAACTCGCTTTCGAGGTGACGCTGCAGGTCGACGATAATGCGGTCATTGTCGAGCAAGGTATTATCGACATCGAGCAGGAACACCACCGGCGGTGTGGAAGCAGCCGTCATATACAGTCCTCCACAATGAGATCGTGCCAGCCGCCATCGCGTGCTATCAGTGCGTCGGCGGCCTGCGGCCCCCACGTTCCCGGTTCGTAGGGCAATGCCTTGTGGTGCTTGTCGAGCACCGGATCGACCACAGCCCAGACCGCGGCGACGGCGTCCTGACTCGTGAAGAGTACGCCTTCGCCGGACATGGCGTCACCGAGCAAACGCTCGTAGGTTATTTCCGCGTTTTGCGCTTCCTCGCAAAGCAGGAGTTCGCGCTGATCGCCAACGAAACCTTTGCCTGCGCGCTTGACGCGTGCGGCTAGTGCGATGGCTGCACTTGGCTGGAGTTTGAACCGAACATAGCTGGCGCGGCCGTCGTCAGGTCGTGAGTCATCGAACAATTGCTGTGGTGGTGATTGCAACTGTATGAGCACTTCGAGTGCCGTGCACGACAGAGCTTTACCAGCACGCAGGTACCACGGCACGCCGGCCCAGCGCCACGAGTCGATGAACAGGCGCAGCGCACAGAAAGTCTCGACATCGGAATCCGCTGCGACGTCCTTTTCACTGCGGTAGCCCAGGTATTGGCCGCGCACCAAGTCGTCGGCAGTCAACTTCCACATGACGTGAAAGACATTCGCCTTGGTGCGGTTAACGGCGTCGAAGCTCTGATAAGCGGGAGGCTCCACCGCCAGCAGGGCGACGACTTGGAATAGGTGGTTTTCAACGACGTCACGCAGGCAGCCGGCAGATTCATAGAAGCTGCCCCGTTGACCCACGCCGAAATCCTCGGCCAGCGTCATCTGTACGCTTGCGATGTGATTGCGGTTCCAGATCGGCTCGAGAAAGGAAATCGCGAAGCAAAAATAAAGAGTATTCATGATCGCTTCTTTGCCGAGATAATGATCGACGCGAAAGATCGATTTCTCTGCAAATGCAGAGCGTGCCACTGCATCAAGCGCAAGTGTTGTAGCGAGATCGCGGCCGAACGGCTTCTCGACGATGACGCGGGCGCCTTCAGCGAGGCCAACCGCGCCGAGACCTTCGATAACCGTAGCAAATAGTGCCGGCGGGATCGCAAGATAATGAGTCGGCCTCTGCGCATTTCCGAGTGCAGTCTTCAGGGCCTGGAATGTTGCAGGGTCTCTATAGTTGCCGCTCACATAGGACACGAGCGAGAGCAGGCGGGAAAGCGCGAGCGTATCGTCGTTTGACGGGTCGTGCTGCACAGTTTGACGGATACGATTGTGCTAATCGTCGATGTTTAACGGCGAAGATGAAACACCGATAACTGGCACGGCCAGATCGCCTTTCTTGACCATCGCATAGAGCGCTGGAAGGATCTTCTTAGCCACCAGATCACCGGTGAAGCCAAAAATTACCAGGGCATCGGAGTTCGGTGGATCTATTATTCCAGGGTGTGGTGCGGAGGGCATGGTAGTCCTACCCTTTCTTCTCGATATGCTCGCCGAATTCGTGTCGCATGGCCGACAGCAGGCGGTTGGAAAATTGCGCGTTACCACGCGACGCGAATCGTGCATACAAGGCAGCGCTGAGCACAGGGGCCGGCACCGCTATGTCGATCGCGGCCTGCACGGTCCAACGACCTTCGCCCGAATCAGACACATGACCGTCGTACGCGTCGAGTTGCGGATCGCCGAGTAAGGCGCGGGCCGTGAAATCGAGCAACCATGAACCGATGACGCTGCCACGCCGCCAGAGTTCGGCAATTGCCGGCAGGTTCATTTCGTATTGATAGAACTCTCCATCGCGCAGCGGCGTGGTTTCGGCGTCGCAGGCAGAACGAAGCTTGCCGACGTTGGCGTTTCGAAGTATGTCCAAGCCCTCGGCATATGCCGCCATCACGCCGTATTCGATACCGTTGTGTACCATTTTTACGAAATGGCCGGCGCCGTGGTCACCACAGTGCAAATAACCGTGCTCCACACTGTCGATGATGTCTGGCCGCCCAACCGTGCGTGGCGCGGCGTCGACGCCGGGAGCGAGAGAGGAAAAGATAGGACTGAGGCGTTCAACGACCGGTGTCTCACCGCCGATCATGAGGCAGTAGCCGCGATCTTTTCCGGCCACGCGGCCACTGGTCCCGACGCCGACATAGTGGCAGCCGAGCAGCGTGAGTTGCTGCGCACGGCGGACGTCGTCGCGATAATACGAATTGCCTCCGTCGATGACGATGTCGCCGGGAGTTAGCCGCAGGATCAGTGCGTTGAGTACGTCGTCAACGACAGCGGCCGGCACCATCAACCAGATAGTGCGCGGCGGGGTCAAGCTGACTAGGAGGTCGTCGAGCGATGCCGCAGCGATAACACCGTCGCCACGGAGTGGCGACATCGCTGTCGGTTGCGCATCATGAATCACACAGTGATAGCCCTTGCTGACGAGCCGTCTGGCCATGCTCGCGCCCATTCGTCCCAATTCGATCATTCCGATCTGCATGGCGTCTCCTCGTTGGACCTTTCGATCATTTAGGCAACTGTGTCGGGTGCATAGGCGCATTGACGATGGCCGCTCGCACGCATGCCCTACGGCGCAGATGCTCTTCGCTGGCGCACCCTATGAACTACTCTCGCTGGGCGCCGCAGGCGGGCCAGCAGAGTCCACGGCGACATTGCGCGGCAGCAAACATCTCGTCGGTGCACAAGCGAACAGACCGTTAGTCTGCACCGGTCGAATGTAGGGACGGTACCTCAGCAGAAGACGGCAATGAGAACGATGGTTGAACGCATTTGTTGCAGTCTCTCAACCCCCGGTGATGTGAGCGTCAATCAACGCGAGGTCTATCGTCGGAGCTGGGGTTGGCGCAACGGTCACCTGACAAAGCGACGGGCGCCCAACTTGTCGCCCTTCAGGCCGAACACGAATTCTTCATGACACCACCGATCAACGGAAGGCGGAATCGCCATGCCCCAATCGCTCGATGAGCTTTGCATCGATACCATTCGTTTTCTGGCCGTGGATGCGGTGCAGAAGGCCAATAGTGGCCATCCCGGTATGCCTCTCGGTGCCGCGCCTATGGCTTACGTACTCTGGACCCAGCGCCTCAAATTCAACCCGCGCAGCCCGCGCTGGGCTGACCGGGACCGCTTCGTGCTGTCTGCCGGCCACGCTTCGATGCTGCTTTACGGTCTTTTGCATCTAACGGGTTACGATCTCTCGCTCGACGACATCAGAAATTTCCGTCAGTGGGCAAGCAAAGCGCCGGGCCATCCAGAACGCGGGCACACGCCCGGAGTAGAAGTCACCACCGGCCCTCTGGGGCAAGGTTTCGGTAACGCGGTCGGTATGGCGATCGCGGAAGCTCAATTGGCAGCGCGCTACAATCGCCCCGGTCACCCAGTCATTGACCACCACACCTACGCCATGGTCAGCGATGGCGACCTCATGGAAGGCGTTAGCGCCGAAGCCGCGTCACTGGCGGGGCACCTCAAGCTCGGTAAGTTGATCTGTCTGTATGACGACAATCAGGTCACGCTTTCAGCGAGCACCGATATCACGTTTTCCGAAAATCGCGCTGCGCGTTTTGACGCCTACGGGTGGCACACCATCCTGGTTTCAGACGGTAACGATGTCGCCGCAATCAAGATTGCGTTGCGGGACGCTGCGCATGAGGTCGCGCGGCCATCACTCTTCCTCGTGCGAACGCACATCGGCTTCGGCTCGCCTCACAAGCAAGACAGTTTCGAGGCCCATGGATCCCCTCTCGGAGCGAGCGAAGTGGACCTCACGAAAGCACGACTGGACTGGCCGCTTACACCGCAATTCTTGATCCCGGACAGCGTGCTGGCCCACACGCGCGAAGCAATTGTGCGTGGCGAACGCGATGAAGCTGCATGGGACCTGCAGCTGCAAAGCTATACGAAGGCTTTTCCTATACTGGCGGAAGAGTTCCAATGGCGCCTGCGGGACCAATTGCCTGCCGCATGGGACAGCGATATTCCGGTATTTCCTGCAGATGCCAATGGGCTCGCCACGCGGGCGGCCTCGGGCGTGGTAATGAACGGATTTGCCGCTAAACTTCCAGCGCTCACGGGCGGCTCGGCAGATCTGGATCCGTCGACGATGTCCACGCTTAAATCACTGGGCGATTTCAGCCCGACTCAGACCGCCATGAATGATCCACAGGGCTCCGATGGTGGCGGCTGGAGCTACGCAGGTCGCAATATTCACTTCGGCGTCCGCGAACACGGTATGGGTGCAATCGTCAATGGCATCGCCGCACATGGCGGCTTTATCCCCTACGGCGCGACCTTCCTGGTCTTCTCCGACTATATGCGCCCCGCGCTCCGCCTGGCCGCGCTGATGAAACTGCACGTTGTACACGTATTCACCCACGATAGTATCGCGCTCGGCGAGGACGGCCCGACACACCAGCCCGTCGAACAGCTGGCAAGCCTGCGTGCGATTCCTGGACTGACGGTGCTCCGGCCGGCAGACGCCAATGAAACAGCAGTCGCCTGGAAGGTGGCCATAGAGGCCCGAGATGGTCCGGTGGTGCTGGTCCTTAGCCGGCAGAAATTGCCGACGCTAGACCGTGATCGCTATGCGAGCGCAGAAGGCCTGCGTCGTGGCGCTTACATTCTCAGCGATGCTGCCCATGGCCAACCCGATCTGATTCTGATCGGAAGCGGCTCGGAGGTCAGTCTGATCCTTGCCGCCGAGGACTTACTAAAACGTGAAGGTATTGCTGTGCGATACGTGTCGATGCCGAGCTGGGAGTTGTTCGATGCCCAGCCACGAAGCTATCGAGAAGAGGTGCTACCACTAACCGTTCGGGCACGGCTCGCCGTAGAGCTAGGGGTCCCTCAAGGCTGGCAACGCTATGTTGGAAACGACGGTGACATGCTGGGCATTCACACCTATGGCGCTTCGGCACCGGCTGAGATCCTACTGCGCGAATACGGCTTCACCGTCGAAAACCTGACGTCAAAGGCCCGTAAGCTGCGCGCAAACTTAAAACCGAACTGACCGTTGAAAGCGACGAGGCTTTGCGGCAATTTTCCGTGTCAAATGGCCGACCATCAAAACGCAACACTCATGGATTTCTTAGAACGGCGGGATCATAGCGCGGCCGTCGTTCATCGATTTTACGGCGTGACCGTGGCAGGCAGTAGCCAGCTCAGCAGTCCATTGCGATACAGCTTTATGCGGATAGGTCGCAGGCCGTTCGCGGCTTCCGTCCATTAGCGTCTGCGAAAATCTAATACCCGAACCGACATCGCATAGTTCAAAAATGCATTTTCCCCCGCCTCATTGGGGAGTAAACAGCCGCCAATAGGTGTTGCCGACTCAGCGCAGGCCGAAAAACGATAGGACTGCGAGAACGACAACGATTAAACCCACGATGTAGATAATATTATTCACAGGGACATCCTCAAATGACTAATTCTCGCAAGCGAATGACTTACGACTATTGATTCGTCGATGCGCACTTTACGCTTTATCAATCGATGGACCGTGCGGCAGGGCCCACAAGTGCCATTGGCTTTCGGCTGTCCGCAGTCAGAAGCACACATAGGTCGTGCGTGACATGCTATTCGCTGAAGAAATCAGGAGAGCGTCCAATCGGCTCCGAGCGGGGACTCCATCGCGCAATGGTGCCAACAGCGTCCTGCTGCCGCTAACCACCGCCGTGAGTAGGGCTGCCCTTGGGAGAGAACGCTGAGCCTAGAAAATTCGAATGGGGAGGAGGCACTCGATTATCGCCGTGTGAGCCGAAGTAGACGAAGGACTGACTGTAAGGTTCGCCGTCCCGAAATGGCCTAAAGTTATCCACTGCTCAATCTCTTTCTATCTGGTCGCCATAAGCCACGCGTTTGGCTTTGACCGTGCTGACAATCGTTACCCCAAAGACTTTCAAATGACAATGAGCTGAACAGGAAGCACAAGATCCCGTGAGCTGAATTGGAGGAGCTTCGCCGCACCTGTGGTGCTGCAGGTTTATTAGAGCCGGCGGTGCGGTAGGTTGACGTTGCCAGTCGAGAACTGGCACAGCTTCTCTGTGCGTCATGACGTACAGCTCGGTCGAGCGAGAGTCGATAGGGTGGTCGCAGCGGACAGACAGAGCAACTTTCGATTTTCATATTGCGCGTGACAGCTCAGACTAATTTGCAGGCCTCTAGCCGATAGGAGGCAAGTCTTCAGGGTGTCGCGGCGGTTGAAAATTTGTCCAAAAGATACGTGGAAAATGAAGAGTCGTCACCCTGTATCCTGCGAAAAGTCGTTCCCGTTGGCGGCGAAATACGATCCACAATGGATCTGCGAAAACGCGCTTGGTGAGGATGCCTTATGCCAGGTAGAGATCCTGGCGCGCCACATTCCCTTTCGCGCTGGGATGCGCGTTCTGGAACTTGGCTGCGGCAAAGCAAGCAGCGCTATCTTCCTCGCTCGCGAGTTTGGTGCAGGTGTGAGCGAGTGACTGCAGCACATCGGCCAACGACAACTACCAGCGTGCGGTCGGAATGGAGTGCGATTCCTTGGTATTTCCCCTACGCATAGACGCACACAGTCTGCCGTTCGCCCACAATTTCTTTGACGCGGTCATAGCAATCGACGCCTATCTCTATTTCGGAACGGACGAGCGCTGTCTGTCCTACATAAGTCAATTCATCAAGCCGGGCGGATCAATTGGCGTCGTGGACCTCGGCTTCCAAAAGACTGGCCTTGTCGAGGTGACTTATTGTGATTTCCCACTGGAAAGTGATTGGTTGCTGGAGAAATATGCGCATGCGCATGCCCAGCACCAGGACAAAGACCTGATTACGCAAGCCGTCCTGCAAGGCGCAGGTGACCTTGTCGGCCTGTTTGGTCTGATTGCGAAAATGGAGTGATTGGTATGCCGACGCGTTAGGCTGGAGTAAGACTCTCACGTCGGCAGCGGTATTCGGGTTCTTCACCGACATAACCTATGACTTGAGCAACCTTGTCACGCTATGCAGCTGGCCTATCGGCCTCTCCTTGCTCGACATCGCATGGGACGTGTTGGTCAGCACCAGTGCTGCTGCTTGCGGCAGGATGGCCATGACTTCAGTCGGCCGGCAGTGACCTCAAGTAAAAAAATATGCAGCAGACGCGTCATTGAATTCAGGTCCTCATGTGCGTGACGGGCTTTGCGGCAGGGACCCGAAAGCTTTTCGACCCTGCAGAGATCACGGGCGGCAGGAGCCTATCGGTTTCCTGTTTTACGACGCGGTAACATTCGCAACTCAGCTTTTCCAGGGTGGGCCGATCTATGACCTTGATGCGGCCCTTGTGGTAAGCGATGACCCCCAGTCGCTCCAGCCTACCGGCCACTTCGGCGACGCGGGCCGTGGTAATGCTCAACATATTCGCAATCAATTGCGGCTTCATTGTCATCGTTTCACCGCTAAGACGGTCCAGGGATAGCAGCAGCCAACGTGCCAGCTGCTCGTCGATGGAATGATGGCGATTGCAGGCCGCGGTCTGAGTCATCTGTGTGATCAAGGACTGTGCATAGCGCAGCATGAGCCACATCATCTCGCCGTTCCGTTCGAATTCCTCCAGTAACAGCCGCGCTGGTAATTGGTAGGCAGTACCGGCGCTTTGTACGATGGCCCGGCTAGAGGTGCTGTTCCCGCCCATGAACAATGAGATCCCGACCATGCCTTCGTTGCCGATCACTGCGATTTCGCCGGACTCGCCGTTTTCCATGCAGTAAAGCAGCGATACAATGCAGTCGGTAGGAAATTCGGCGGCCTGCAGTGTTGCGCCGGACTCGTAGACCACGCCACCCAGCGGCAGCTGCCTGCACTCGAGGTGAGGAAGCAAGCGCGCCTGAACGTCCGCACTCAGCGCGGCAAGCAGTCGGTTGTCGTCGGGTGAATTCTTTTTACGCATAGCGGTAGACAGGGACTCACGCGGCCAGAACGTAGCCGCCTCGCTTGGCAGACTATTCCTCAGTGAGTCAGAGCGATGTCTGCCACCGTACGTTCGCGCTGCGATGATTGTTTTATTCTCAAATTGAAAGCACGCCTACGGATAGATGGCGGATATCCACCCAGACACTGCGCCTCAGCGCTTCGGTGATGCAGGCCCCGCCGGGATCTTGTCGCCTGGCGTCTTCGCATTGCTGGGCACGAGGCGCGCATTGTTGCGGGGATCAAGAC
>JAYWAC010000277.1:0-3612 GCA_043782755.1 Pseudomonadota bacterium
CAGCCAGGGCGGCAACAACAATGCCTATGCCCATGACGATGAGATGAACTGGTTTGACTGGTCGCGAGTCGATCAATCATTGCTTGATTTCACCGCCCGCTTGATCGAATTGCGGCGCGCCACGCCGCAGTTACGCGACGGCCGCTGGTGGAATGGCGTAGCGGATGCGGACGGCCACCGCGATGTGGTGTGGCTCAACCGCATGGGCGGCGAGATGCGCAGCGAACACTGGCATGAAGCCCAGCGCTTCGTACTCGGCATGCTGCTTGGCGCGCGCGCCATCGAAGGCACGGCGCCGCTGCTGGTGTTGTTCAATGCCGAGCAGAAGGATTGCCCGTTCCCCTTACCAGGCGGCCAGTGGACGGCGCGTTTTGATACCTCCTTGGCGGTGCCCTTTGCCGTCGACGGTCAGCGCATAGCCACCGACAGCATCACACTGAAAGCACGCAGCGTGACGGTGCTGCAGGGCCGCGCGGAGATCGCATCATGAGAGCGCCACGCTGTAGCGGCATTCTGTTGCATCCGACTTCTCTGCCCGCGCCCGTCGATGAGGCGGGCATGGCACGCGGTGCTGGCAGTGGCGACTTCGGGCCCGCCGCGCGCCACTTCATCGACTGGCTGGCGAGTGCCGGCCAGAGTCTGTGGCAGGTGCTGCCCTTCAATCCCGTCGGGCCGGGTTATTCGCCTTACACCAGCCCCTCGGCCCATGCCGGCAATCCCCTGCTGATCTCGCCGGAGGAACTCTCCGCTCTCGGCTTGCTCGATGGCGCGATGCTGGCGCACGAATACGCGCGCCAAGCTTGGTTGCCGGCGGCGATCGACTTCGACGCCAGCAGTCGCTTGCGATTTCGACTATTGCATCTCGCCGCTGGCGCGTTCTTCGCGGAGGCATCGCGCTTCGCAACGCTGCATGAAGAATTTCGCGCCTGGTGCGACGGCGAACACAGCTGGCTTGCCGACTATGCCTTGTTCATGGCCTTGCGCGGTCGTTATGGCGAAGAGCGCACTTGGATCGAGTGGCCGACCGAGATCGCGTCACGCGATGGCGCAGCCTTGCGTGCAGCGCGCGCCAGTCTCAGCGTTGAATGTGATTTCTGGTGTTTCGTGCAATGGAGTTTCGCGCGCCAGTGGCAGACGCTCCGCGAGTACGCCCAGGCGCGCGGCATACGCATCGTCGGCGACTTGCCGATCTACGTGGCCTGGGACAGTGTCGAGGTGTGGGCCGAGCCTGCCTTGTTCGAACTCGATGAGCTGGGCCGGCCACGCGTGGTGGCGGGAGTGCCACCTGATTATTTCAGTGCCGACGGTCAGCTCTGGGGTAATCCGCTGTACCGCTGGTCGCGTCATGCCGAGGACGGCTTTGCCTGGTGGCAATCACGTCTGCGCTCGGCGCTGCGCCATGCGGATATCGTGCGCATCGATCATTTCCGTGCGCTCGAATCCTACTGGGAAGTGGATGCCACCGCCGCCACCGCCGTCGATGGTCGCTGGCAGCCCGGTCCTGGTCGCAAGTTCTTCGATGCGCTGGAAAGAGGCTTGGATGTGACGCGCGGTGGCTTGCCCTTGATAGCCGAAGACCTCGGCACCATCACGCCGGCCGTGCACGCGCTACGCCGTGCTGCCGGCCTGCCCGGCATGCGTGTGTTGCAATTTGGCTTCGCCGCCGATGCCCACGATCTCAATCTGCCGCATAACCTGCCCGAGGATTGCGTGGTGTATACCGGCACCCACGACAATGACACGAGTCTCGGCTGGTTCGCGCAGGCTTCAGATCACGAACGCGATTTCGTGCGCACCTATCTCAAGACCGATGGCCACGAGCTGGGTTGGGATCTGATCCACGCGGCGTCGATGTCGAACGCGCGCCACGCTATTTATCCCCTGCAGGACGTGCTGGGCCTCGGCACCGAGGCGCGCATGAACACGCCGGGCGTGGCAGGCAATCAATGGCGCTGGCGTTTCGAATGGCGACAGTTACAGGATTGGCAGGCGCGCCGTCTGCGCCAGATCTCGGCAGTGCACGGCCGCGATAATCTAGACATCGGTCAGGCACTGCGCTGAGCAAGCTTTTCGGTCGCCGTTCTGTGGTTTGCTAAATCCAATATTGTGGGTCCGACTTCAATCGGACATTCCTTCCAGAGCGCATGTCAGTGGCGCGCCATGAATGTCCGGCTGAAGTCGGACCCACAGGGAAAGCGGAAAAGAAACAATGAAGCTGAGCGGCGCGCGCTTAAGGCTTGACCGTCGCCGCTGAACTTGCGCCTGTCTCTGGCGTGGCTGGGGCGGCATGGCCTTCCGCTGTGTCCGCCGCCGGTACGCCCTGCTCTTGACGCTTGCCTCGACGTTCATCCTGCAGGGATTCGCGTTTGCGGCTATCGCGATCGAACCAGCGATATTTGAGATTGCCGATGAGGCCGGAGATCGGGCGCAGGAAAGCGCCCTTGGTGGTGCCGTCGGCGGCCTTGTTGATCACTTCCTCGAAATTCGAATGTGCGTCGGCGGCCGTCCCCCAGATGCGGAATTCCGGCCCGCGCCAATAGCCTAGCGGGTTACGCGCGTCCTGCATCAGATCCATGCTGTAGAGGATGGCCGCGCCGCGACCGAGCATGTCGAGATGGGCGTTCAGTTCCAGCGGGCTGTCGAAGATGTCGCTGCCGTCTTCATGCTGAATGCCGCCGCTCGCCGTCAACGCGACCGTCGGACTCAAGACCTGGAATTGTTCGATGGTGACGTTGCGCGACTCGTCACGCTTGAGATGAATGTCGATGGTGTCGTAGTCGATCTGTACGATGTAATTCACAAGTCGCGCGATGGCACCGGCGCCAAAGCCGCCGGTAGGCACATAGGACAGCGCTTCGCCGACCACACCGAGCACGTCGGTGGCACCGAGAGCCAGGCCGCTGTCCGGCGGTAGCGTGCGGAACAAGCCATTGCGGCTCTGCATGCTGATGTCGAACAAGGCCTTGTTGCGCAACTGCGAGAAATTCGGGAACTGACCAAAGGCCTTGACGTCGACGCCGAACAAACCCTCCACCCGCGGCTTCTCGCCCGGCACCAGTTCGGTGAAGAACTGATTGAGATTGAAGTCTTTGATATTACCGGTGAGGTCAAGGTTGTAGGGCGGTACGGCGTTTTCGTCGAAGCGCGTCAGACCTTCCAAGGTGAGCGCGCTGTCATGAAAATGGGCCTTGATGCCGTGCAGCGCGAGTTTATGGGTACGCACATCAATCTGACCGCCGACATCGGTAAAAGCCAGATAGTCGGTGTAGAAAAGCTTGTCTACCTGCAGATTGACCACTACCGCCGGCGGTAGCACTTTCCAGGCCGCCGTCTTGTCGGGTGTTTCGTTCAGCGCGAGCTTGACCGTCTTGCTCTCTTCGCCGCTCGGCGCCGTCGCTGAAGTCGCTGGCGCTGCGCTGCCATTCTTGATGGCCTGGGCAGTGGCGAGGATATCGTTGAGATAAAACACCTCGCTCGCAATGTCGAGATTCAAGACCCGCACTTCATCCGGCTGCGGCGCGTAATGGGCGACGACCGTGGCATTGCTGACACCCGACTTGCCACGGCCGATCAAGGGCGCGTTGAAGGAGAAGCCATGCCCGTCAGCCGCCA
>JAYWAC010000278.1:0-3605 GCA_043782755.1 Pseudomonadota bacterium
AAGTCTTGGACGCGACTTCCTTCAGCATTTGCGCACCCATATTCTCGAACTTGTCGGCCAGTTCGATTTCCTTGGCCACTGACACGCCGTCCTTAGTCACGGTCGGCGCGCCCCAGCCGCGCTCAATGACGACGTTGCGACCCTTGGGCCCCAGCGTGACCTTGACCGAATCGGCCAGGATATTGACGCCGGTAACGATGCGACGTCGCGCGTCGTCCGCAAAACAGATGTCCTTCGCACTCATGGTTCTTGTTCCTGTAATCGTTCAAGCAGCGCCGCGAGATGTCGCGGCCAAAAAAATCAGATGTCTAAATCAGACTTCGACGACCGCCACCACGTCTTCTTCGCGCAGCATCAAAAGCGGCTTGCCGCCGACCTTCACCTCGGTGCCGGCATAGGTGCCAAACAGCACTTGATCGCCGACCTTAACGTCGAGCGGGCGCAGGCTGCCGTTGGCCAACACGCGACCGGGACCGATAGCCATCACTTCGCCACGGGCCGGGCGCTCGGCGGCGCCGGTAGGCAGCACGATACCCCCCGGCGAGGACGTCGCCTCTTCTTCGCGCTGCACCAGCAGGCGATCGTGCAGCGGGCGCAGGGCTGCGGAATTCTTTACGTTCTTCGTTGACATGGTTTACTCCTCCAGAATCTTCAGAATGATCGCAGGCTGCCCCGCGCTGGCAGGGCCGGCACGAACGGAACGGGGGCTAGCGGGACGTTGCCTGCGCGGCGTGGACACGCCGGCGGTTATCGAGGCTTTGCACGCGGCAGACGGTCTGGTCCGGCGCGCGCAGAGCCGCTCAGGGCTGATCTGCGCACCGCGCTTGATAGCACGACGGGACGCCCATCCTCTGTGCGGTAGCGCGCGCAGTCGCCCTCAGCTGATCTCCAGCGTGAATCGCGCGCCGGCGCCGGACGCGCTTTCAAGGGCGATGCGCCAGCCGAGTCGGTCGCAGATGCGTTTGACCAGGTTGAGCCCCACGCCTTCGCCATGACTGTCGGGCCCGCGCATGTCGGGCTCGAAGACCTGCGCCTGGGCCGGCGCGTCTATGCCGCGTCCATAATCCTGGATGACCAGATGCGCACCTTCCAGCACGACGTCGATGCGCCGACTCTGACTGTGGTCGAGGGCGTTACGCAACAGATTGTTGACCACACACAGCAACAGTCCGCGCGGCACGCTGACCTCGAAGTCTTGCGTGATACTCAAGCTGATCGTCGGCGCACGGCGACCAGCCGCCACGGTCAGTGTGCGCACCGCTTCGTGCAGCAGGCCGCTGACGCTGAAGGCCGCCGTGCCACGCCCGCGTTCCTCACCGCGCGATAAAAACAGCAGGCCTTCGACCAAGGCCTGCATCTGCGCGGCGGCAGCCTGGGCGCGCGCTAACCGCGTGCGTTGTTCCGGCGCCAGCTGCGGGTCGCTGCCGATCAATTGCAGGCCGCTCGCGATCACCGCCAAGGGCGTGCGCAATTCGTGGCTGGCATCGCGGGTGAAGGCACGTTCGCGTTCGGCGAACTGGTCGAAGCGTGCCAGCGCGGCATCGAAGGCGCGCGCAATGACTGCGATCTCCTGATGGTCGTGTTCGGTCAACAGGGGTTCGCGACGACGTCCAGGCGTAATGGCGGCGATATTGCGCGCCAACCGCTCGACGGGTCGCATGACTACCTGCGAGAGCCACAGGGCAAGACCGAAGCTGAGCACCAGCCCGCCCATGCCGATCCACATCGCTACACGCAGCAACCGACGCTCCAGGCGTTCAACCGGATCATGGGTTTGATCGAAGATCACATAGAGCATGCCGTTGGCGACCCGGGTCTTGCCAACTGACAGCGTACGACGCTCGTCATTGACCTCGTCGTGGATCCCAATCGGGAGTTGGCGTAGCGTCTCGGACACGCGAGGATCATCATCGCGCGCGGAAAAAAAAGCGGAAAAGCCCGGCAGGTCGGGCTTTTGGAAATGGCCCAGGTCGCGAAAATCAGAAACCAGACGTTGGTATTCGCTGTGGAACTCCGCGCCAATAAATTCACCCTCGACGATGTCGAGAAAATGCGTGATACCGAGTGCGAAACCGCCGAGCAGAACGACTGACAGCAGCAGCGAGGCGATCAGAAAGCGCCCACGAAGAGTGAACCTACGCTCCGCCATCCGGCACCAGTCGGTAGCCAATGCCGGGCACGGTGTGCAGCAGTTTGACCGCGAATGGTCGGTCGAGCGCCACGCGCAGACCATGCACATGCACGCGCAGCGCGGCATCACTGTCGGGCGGTTCGTCACCCCAGATGGCGCGCTCCATTTCCTGGCGACTGACCACCTCGGGCGCGCGGCGCATCAACAGTTCTAGCATGCGCAGTCCGGTGCGAGTGAGTTTGATGGGCACCTCGCCGCGTCGCACCACCAGCGTGCCGGTGTCATATAACAAGTCATCGAAGGCCAGCACGCGGCTGCTGCCGGCGGCACGACGCGCAAGGGCTTTCAGGCGTGCACGCAGTTCTAGCAAGTCAAAGGGTTTGGTCAGGTAATCGTCGCCACCGGCCTCGAAACCGTCGAGCTTGTCCTGCAGGGTGTCGCGGGCGGTGAGCATGAGGATGGGGGTGCGCAGGGTCGATTGCTCACGTAAGCGGGCGGCGAGCTCAAGACCGTCGAGGCCGGGCAGCATCAGATCCAGTACCAAGACATCATAGGCATTGGTCTCGGCCAGACGCAGCCCGCTCACGCCATCGTGGGCGAAATCGACGATATCGCCCTCCTGCTCCAGATACTCGCCAATATTGGCGGCCAGCGCGTCGTTGTCTTCGACCAGCAATACCCACATCGCTCTCACCTTTTGTGTGCGAACGCGACCACGCCGCGCTGAGAAAAGGACCGTGCTCAGTGATCGAAGTTCTTCGGCCACTCGTCCATGCGCACGGCGTAGAAACGGCGCGCCTGAAACCTCCAGCCTGCAGCAGTCTTGACGTAGTTGTCTTCGTAATAGCCCGCGCCGATCCAGCCCATATCCTGGCTCGCACAGCGCAGATCGAGATAGCAGCGGCCACTGGCGCTAACGGCGCTCTGATGGTCGATGACGTGATTGTGGATGTAGGGGCGTGGCTTGAAATCGAGTGCGCCGTTGAAGAAGCTCGCCAGATTGTCACGGCCGGTGATGGTGGTTTCGCCCTTGTCAGAGATGGCGGTGAAACTCCCGTCTTGGGCAAACAAAGCGGCAATGCCGGCGCTGTCGTTGCGCCATACGCAGTCACAATAGCGATTCGGCAAGTCACGGATCGCCTCGCGCGCAAGCAGGGCATCAAGGCTCTGTTCCAATATGCTCATGAAAGGCTCCCTGCAAAGACTGGCTGTTGTGCTGATGGTCGTAGGCGGGCGACTGGGCCCGTCGCAATCGATTATGGCATGGCCCCGTCGAGGCGCGGCGTTGCTCTATCGCAGCGGGCTTGAGGCATAATTGCCGCCGGACCGGCAGGCCAGCGGTCCCAGGCGGCACGACACCGCGCCGGACACCACGCACCATGGGATCGAGAGCGCGCGCCGCGATGACGGCGCCGACGATCGCTGGGGGAAACATGAGCGACACACCGAAAAACCCACGTCTCGAACTCGCCAG
>JAYWAC010000279.1:0-25094 GCA_043782755.1 Pseudomonadota bacterium
GCCAGTGCCAGGTGGTCCTTGAACGACAACACCATCGTTGCTGTGGAGTTTCTGCACGATGGAGACCTGCTCATCGTTGTAGGGCATCGGGAAGTAAAGCTCCATCGCCTCCGACCCCGCATCGCTGGTCGACAGGCCGCGAAAGGGCTGCTCCAGGCGCACACGCACCGTCGAGTCACCGCGTTCGACAAAGCTGCGGATGACGCCAGGCAATTCGGTGGCAGCCTCGACTGCCTTCCTAAGCTGTCGGATGTCTTCTAGGAAGATGTCACCCGAACGCTTCCGACCGAAGAGCACCCACATGCTTGTGATCTTGAGCGTGTCGCCCGCCACGGGCGGCACAAGGTCTTCCGTTCGAGTTTCGTACGTGCCGCTTGGGTCTAAGTGGCCCACTGCCGCTTTGAGTGTGCCCTCGAAGGTCGATGTATCAAACGGATTGACCCTATGAGCGCCACTGGCCAACGCACTCTTCCAGAATGCTTCCAGTTGACGCACGCCCGGCAGTTCCATCTCGGCGTAGCAATCGGCTTCCAGGCGAGGTTCGACATCGCGCGGCCGCACCTCCAGGTCAAACGTCTTCTCATTGAGCGAGATTTCGCAGGATTGCACCAGCAGCGGATGCCTCACGGGTGTGGCGAAGCCATCCTTCTTCCAAACGGCGTAGCCGATACCCCAAACGAGTTCGAGTGGCGTCTCGGCCCCTTCGGAGGCGATCGCCTGCTGTAGTGAGAAGAGCTGGTTGTACCGAGCGATGGTCTTACGACGTAGACGTTCTGCGGCAGCCCACGGCTCCCACTGGTACTCAACGTACCAATCGAACAGCTCCTTGATTTCAGGACGGTCTTTCAGCAGCTCACGACCAACTTCGTGCTTGCCTTCGTAGGTGACCACCTCCGTCTTAAGCTCAGGCATCTTCTCGGGACTCTTCGGAAGCGTGACCCAAGGCTTGAACTTCTCATCCAACTCTGGAGCCGCAATCTCTTGCAAGCGCGGCACTCGCAACCACACATCATCGCCTTCGACTTGAAGGTTGAACTGCATCTCGGGCAACCCTTTCAGCTCGTGCTGGTGGGCGGCAAAGTAGTCGGTGGGGACGGAGAAGGCAGGTTTGGTCTTGAGTTTCTCGACCTGCTCTATGTAGTTGAGCAGGTCGAGGACGCGCGGTGCTGCTCCGTTCACTTCTTCACCCTTCGCGCTTTGTTCAGCGTTGGGTGCTCCGCGATGTCATGCGTGTCGCAATACGCGAACAGCAGCGTTTCCAACGTATTCGTCAGGCTGCGGTTTTCACGCGCAGCAGCCATCTCCAAGAGCATCTTGAATTTCGGTGATACTCGAAAACTCATTGATACGCTCTTTTCCGCTGCCATGTCGCGATCCCGATGTATTGCGTAGTTGCGGTCGTTGTCGCGGACGACCGCCGTCCTTATCTTCAAGGATTTGGCCAAATCAAGGTAACGCTTGAAGCGCGTGCCGCCCACCGAGATCACATGTACACGGTCGTTGGCGAGCGAGCTGCCGGAGTGCTTTCCGTATACTGCTTCGAGGAGGATGAACTCGGCGTCGCCCTCCACCAGCAGAGCCCGCTCGGACAAAGCGAATTCGAGGATGTTGTTGCCCGGCGCCTTCATTTCGCTTTCACACCAGTGCGCACGTCGAATTGGTAGCCCTCCAGCGTTTTGTTGAGTCCCCCCAAACTTTCATCGGCGAACGAGCCCTTGTGCTTACGGTATTGATTCTCGCGCATGCTTCTTTCTGCGGGCGCGGTCTGGGCCTCGTAGATTGATTTGGTGTAGGCACGCGAGGCGTGCTCGTTCCCGATCTGGGCGCTGTCGATCGCCACGTGGCGCAGAAACCTGTCGTAGCCGCTGTATGCATCGCGCGAGAAAGTGGCGAACTTTGCGGCGTAATACTCAAAAGGGAAGTTGGGGTCGGCATCAGCGAGCACCTCTGCGATGTGCTTCGAATGCTCGTCCATGGGCTGGCACGTCATGCGCAAGCCGTCGCACGGGATGCCTTTGGAATTTCCATTCCCATTGAGCTCAGGCTTGCCCTGCTCGTTGAGGTAGAGCTCGACCACAAGGATCGGCAGTCTATCGAGCTTCTTTTCACCTTTGAGGAAGGCGTCGATGGCCGCGTTGTTGAACAGCGCTTGAAAACCTATGGACTCGACTTTGCTACGGCTGCCACTGACAGCAAGATCGATGGCCAGTAGCAGCGAGGTTTTACCGGCCTCGTTGTCTCCGACCAGGATGTTGAGCCCCTCCACGAAATCGACTTCATAGAGTGCAAATTTCTTGAAATTCTTGAGGACGACTTTGGTGATGTGTTTCATATTTTCAGGAGACGACACCGAATTCATTGCCTGGCCTTCGCTTCCATCGCGGTAAAGCGCAGCAATGTGATCTTGTACGCCTACGTCACGACAAATTCAGCCAGCCTAGATGACATGGCGACCGCACGCACCGCCATTGCCAAGTTTAGACAGCCCCAACCGGACTACTCGATCAGCACCTTCCGTGCGGAACGCCACGGCGACGGCGTCGCGTTCTTGCAGAAGCGCGAGCGCATGTACCGCAATCTTCAGGAGATCAGATTGGCTCACTGAGACACGGCCTAATCGCATCGTTGCTGATGCATGCTACATGTGCGGGACGAACGTTTTCTGGCATCCCGGGTAGAACCGAAGCCGCAAAAGCGCCCCTCTCACTCCCACTCCATCGTCGCCGGCGGCTCCCTCGAAATGTCCTACACCACCCGCGACACCCAACCAATCTCGTTAATGATCCTGGGTCTGGGCACTTGCCGATGCCGGGCGTGGCGAACGACGTGGGATTCTTTCCGTCGGCGTCTTTCATAGCAAGAGTTCCATTGAGTTTAGATCCATGACGCTGCTCGACACGCGAGCAAACGCGTTGGATGAGGTAGCGCCAGTCCAGTTCGTCGCGGAACAACGCGACAATGCCGTTCTGCGTGGCGAGTTCCAGCTGGCCGATACCGGCCATCGTCAGGCCTCGGCTTGCGCTTGCCAGGGATCGACCACTTCCAGTCCCTGGAAGGCAAAGTCGCGTACGTTGCGCGTCACCATGGTCAGTCCATGACGCAAGGCCGTAGCTGCAAGCAGACTGTCCACCGCTGGCAGCGGCCGTTTCGCTTGGGCCAGCAGCCGACCCCAGCTTTCGGCCACTGCCAGATCAACGGCCAGCAAGCGGCCGGCAAAAAAGGCGGGGAGATCGACTTCCAGCCAATCCAGCAATGCCACACGGCGCCGGCTTACTGCCAACGCTTCCACGCCACGGCGAATCTCCCCTACCGACAACACGCTCAGGTACAGCACGCTGGCCGGCCGGCTCTCTACCCACTGCACGACCTGCGCATCGGGCCGCTTGCGCCGCAGTTCGGACAGCACGTTGGTGTCGAGCAGATAGCTCAAAGCTTGACCTTGCGCGTCGGGCTGCGGTCGCGCGGAAACTCGGGTTGGTCCGAGCCATATAGCGGGGACTTGCGCATGAAGGCCACCAAAGACCCAGCGGCCCCGCTCAGGCGGGCGTAGTCACGCGCCGACACCACGACGGCCGCTGCCCGGCCATGCACAGTGATCTCCTGCGGACCTTCTTGCTCCGCCGACTTCACCAGCTCCGACAAGCGGGCTTTGGCCTCCTGCAATTGCCAACTGGACATGTGAGTCTCCAATTCTGACTAGACTGGTCAGATTATAAACGCGACCCGCAGGCTTGACCAGGCTAGTTCTCGTTGCTCATGAAAAGACCACTCGGTAGTCGGCGATGGTGCGCTGGATCGGGGGCGCATGCGTTACGGTCGTTCGGCTGCGGAATCAAATAGAAGCCAAAGCGGGGATGACCGGCTTGTGGCCAGAATCACTCCCACTCAATCGTCGCCGGCCTGTAATCAGTTGAAAGCAAAAATCTTCGTGTCGAAGCGCGCCAATTTTACCGTCACGGCTACCGGCAAAATAGTGTTGCTTGGGGGCGATAGACGTCGATCGATCGCGAAAGCCTCACACCGCTCGCGTCTCGAAGCGGGTTGGAGCGAGTTAGGTGTTGCCGACGCTCGAAGGAGAACGCCGAGGAGTGGTCCAACTTGCTCGCCGGCTAACCGTTGCGGGCTAGGCCAATAGCTCGCCGAACTGCACTTGCAATAATCTCCGCCTCGCCACTCCCGGTGGTTGAAAGCCTGATCAGAGGCAAACCGGCGCGCTGAAAGACAGCGTTCTTGATCTCGTCGCGCACCGCCTGCAGGGAACCGGGCCGATGAAAGGCCCAGCCAGCGACTTCCACACACACCAGAGGACGTTTCCCGATGGTGTCATAGATCAGCAGATCGACATGCGACCATGGGTTGGTCACGAACTGTCGTTCACGTTCCGACAAATTCGGCATGCCACCGACAAGCCATGCGAGTGGTGCATGACGCAGGCACGCCAGACTGATTTTGGCAAACTCGGGACTGGCAAGCACATCCCCGATAACGGCTTGGGCAAGATTCTCGGAATCCCAAACGGACTCTCGCCCTCTCCTGCTCAGGAACTCGCGGCGAGCGTTCTGGTAGCTTGCATACAGCAAGTCGAATACTGATCGCACTTGTGAGCACACCACCAACTGTTGGTGATGGCGTATGTAGCGCACGAGATCACCGAAGTTGGTGGTGAAGCTGTCCTGCTGGTCGGCCATCACCACGACGAGCATGCGCTGCGCCCGCGACACCGCCACATTGAGCAGTTGCGGGTCATCGACGAACTCGCCGATCTCGTTGTCCACCGTTGACACGATGATGGCCTGCTTCTCTCTGCCCTGAAAACCGTGAACGGTGTCCACCTCGACACCCTCGCCAATCGCGTCTTTAAGCATGGCCACTTGAGCCCGATAAGGTGCGATGACGCCGATGTCGGTCACACCGGCCCCGCGCAGGAGGGGCAGGACCTCCTGCCGGATAACGTCGATCTGTCGCTGGTTGATCCGACCTCGGGCATGGTTGCCAGGGACTGTGAACACCACCTGCAGGACGTCAGACTCGCCACGATCGGTAGTCATGGTGATCAGTTTGTCGTCGTAGAACTTATGGTTGAAGAAACCGACGATCTTCGGATGACAGCGGTAGTGCTCTCTCAGTAGCACGCTTGGGGCATCGGGCCACAGGATTGTTGCGGAGGAGAGCAGGCTGTTATTGCTGTAGTTCCACGCTTGGCAGTTCAGCTGGTGTCTAGCCCAGACGTCACCAACCTGCCGCCTAGATTCTGCGTCGACGACGTTAGGCAATTGCTTTTGATCGCCCACGATGACCGCGCGCCTGGCACATGACAAGGCAAGCACACCCGTGGCGACATCAACCTGAGACGCTTCATCGACGATGACCAAATCGTAAAGACAATCGGGTGCCAGGGAGGTCTTGAGCGCATGGGTAGTGCTCAATACTACTGGATAGTCGTTCAGGAACGAGGCGTATTTCGACCACAACTCACGCTCGTTGAAGATTGGTCTCGTGCGCTTTCCTAGGAATCGTTTTGCAATGCTTGCCAGAAGCAGTTCCCACGACACCTTTTCCATGTCCTGCTGGACGACATGAAAATCGTTCTCTGCAAGAAAGCTCTCTGCAGCCGCGAGTTGAACCTGTAGTTCACTCAGATATTTTTCGAAATAGTGATCGCGCAGAACCACTGGCCCCGCTGCGAGAAGTTGACGACGCACCTTCAGCCCAGAGAGCCCATGAAGGTAGATGGATCTGAACCAGTTTAGTACGCCCAAACGAGCGTGCGGGCCGATCTCTTGACATTCGATCAATAGCTCCAACAGGTCGCTGGCTGTCCAGCGATCAAGCACGGCCGCCCTATTCGGCGGCAATGAGGAGCCCGCGATCTGGCGGTGCAGCCCGGCCTGCGCGCGCGCCTGCACGACTTGCGCAGCCAACATGGCGCGATCATTGTTCGCGTGGCTTAGCTTATCCAGTATGGTGGTCAACGACGCAATGCGTGCTTCAAGGCGCCTCATCTCCTCCGGAGGTCTGGCTCTCTCAGGCATCCACGCTGGATATCCAACTTGCGCTTCGATGAAGGCCGTCTTGTTGTCTCGCTTGCCCAAGGCAGCCAGCAAAAAGCCGAGACCTCGGTCTTCTAATTTGTCGGCGACATTCTTGGTCGCGGCATTATTGTTTGACACCACAGCGACTGTCTGGCCGAAATGAATCGCGTTGGCGACCACATTCAGAATGGTCTGGGTCTTGCCAGTGCCGGGAGGGCCTTGCACGATTGTCACTTGCGAGCGGAAGGCCTTTTCGACAGCGTCTTTCTGGCTTGAATTGGTTCCAAACGGATAGATCAACGGGCCAGGCAAAGCCAACTCTAGCAATAGGGAGCGGGGTTTCAGATATGCGGCCAAGACGCTGGCATCAGGTACCCGCGTGAGATATTTGTACTGGCCTGCCAGTATCGATTCATCCTCATCGTTCTTCACGCCGACCAAGCCGGCAACAGCGCGAAAATAATCCAGCACGGCGCTACAGGACGGATCAACCGCGACATCCCGCTCCTCATGCACATCGGATGCCGCATGAAGAGAGCGAACACCCTGCGCTATGACAAGGTAGAAATTCGGGAATTTGATGATGG
The DNA here is from genome assembly GCA_043782755.1 of Pseudomonadota bacterium. Lineage (GTDB taxonomy): Bacteria > Pseudomonadota > Gammaproteobacteria > JADJYF01. Next base: position 6,620 of record JAYWAC010000279.1, read on the forward strand.
CGTCAGCGCCAGAAAGCAATCGGCCATCTACCCGGAGCTGTACCTCGACTGGATTCAGTGTCGCAGTTGCAACCAACATCCGCACTCGGTCCTGCCGGTATCGATATTCGCGCACCGGATTGGCCCGGTACTTGATCCTGATCTCGCCTTTGGCCGGATCGGCGACGTAGGCAGCTACCTCCTCAGTCTTGTCCTCCCACTGCCCTGTGTTGCTCAGCACAAGCACGAGACGGGTTTCATGCATGTCGATATTCCAAGATCTTTTAAGTGCGTGGGGCGCAACTCGCGCCACCATTTTGAACCACCCGAGCTTGAAATCCGCCCCAAAGCCTCAAAAAGCCGCCTGCTTCCGACTGTACGAGTTTGAATGCCGGCTATCCACAGTGGATAGCGGCGAATGTGCTTTCAAATACGCCAGTGGAGGCCAGGATCCTTCAACGGATACGCTACAGGGACAGCCCGCGCGCCCAGGTCACCCGAGGAGAGAAAGATGAAACTGAATGGCGACTCGCGGTGAGCAATCTCACTCCCACTCAATCGTCGCCGGCGGCTTCCCCGAAATGTCATACACCACGCGCGACACGCCTGGGATCTCGTTAATGATCCTTCGCGAACAAAGATCAAGAAACTCATAGGGCAGATGCGCCCAATGCGCCGTCATGAAATCCACGGTCTCAACCGCACGCAAAGCAATCACATGCTCATAGCGTCGCGCATCACCCTGCACACCCACCGACTTCACCGGCAGGAACACCGCAAACGCCTGACTGACCTTGTCGTAAAGATCGTGACGGTAGAGTTCTTCAATAAAGATGGCATCGGCCCGGCGCAAGGTCTCTGCGTATTCGCGCCGCACTTCGCCGAGGATGCGCACACCCAGGCCCGGGCCCGGGAAGGGATGGCGATAGACCATCGAGCGCGGCAGGCCTAAGGCCACGCCGACTTCGCGCACTTCGTCCTTGAACAGTTCACGCAGCGGCTCGATCAATTTCAGTTTCATATGCGCCGGCAGGCCGCCGACGTTGTGATGGGATTTAATGACATGGGCCTTGCCCGAGGCGGCGCCAGCCGATTCGATCACGTCTGGATAGATGGTGCCCTGCGCAAGAAAGGCCACGCCTTCGATGCTGTTTGCTTGCGTCTCGAATACTTCGATGAAGGTGCGACCGATAGCGCGGCGTTTGTCTTCGGGATCTTGAATACCGGCCAGCGCACCTAAGAACTGTTCCGACGCATCGACACAACGCACGTCCACGCCCATATTGGCGGCGAAGGTTGCCATCACCTGCTCGGCTTCGTTCAAACGTAGAAGACCGTTGTCGACGAACACACAGGTCAGTCGATCACCGATGGCTTCATGCAGCAGTGCCGCTACCACCGAGGAATCGACACCGCCCGATAAACCCAGCAACACGCGCTGCTCGCCAACCATGTCGCGCGCACGGGCAATGCTGTCCTGAATGATATTGGCCGGGTTCCACAACAAACCACAGCCGCAGATCTCATGCACGAAGCGGCCGAGAATGGCCTGGCCTTGGTGGGTGTGCGTGACTTCTGGATGAAACTGCACGGCGTAGAAGCGCCGCGCTTCGTCGGCCATTGCCGCGATCGGCGCGTTGTCGCTCGAACCAATCAGCTTGAAGCCGGGTGGCAGCTCGATGACATGGTCGCCATGGCTCATCCACACATCGAGCAGACCGTGGCCCTGCTCGTTGCTGTGGTCCTGAATGTCGCGGAACAATTGCGAATGACCACGCGCACGCACGCGGGCGTAACCGAATTCACGCTCCGGCGCGCGCTCGACCTTGCCGCCTAATTGCACGGCCATGGTCTGCATGCCGTAGCAGATGCCGAGCACCGGCACGCCGAGTTCAAACACGCCGGCCGGCGCACGGAACTTCTCGTTCTCGTAGACTGACTCCGGGCCGCCAGAGAGGATCACGCCGCGCGGATTGAAATCGCGCACTGCCTCCATGCTCATATCGAAAGATCGAATCTCACAATAGACCTGCGCTTCACGCACGCGGCGGGCGATGAGCTGGGTGTATTGCGCGCCGAAATCGAGGATCAGTATGCGATCGGCATGCAGATCGGCATGCGTACCCGGCGTGCTGGACATGATTTCACTACTCATGGGTCGCCGCGTAGCACGCGGCACGGATCAATCGAGACGGTAATTGGGCGCTTCCTTGGTGATCTGCACGTCATGCGCGTGGCTTTCGCGCATGCCGGCGGCGGTCACCTTGAGGAACTTGGGCTTGCTGCGCAGCTCGGCCATGTTGCGGCAACCGGTATAACCCATGGCGGCACGTACACCGCCCAGCATCTGATGCACGATGGCCGACAGCGGGCCCTTGTAAGGCACGCGACCCTCGATGCCTTCCGGCACCAGCTTCTCGATTTCACCGGCTTCCTGGAAGTAGCGATCGGAAGAACCGTGGGTCTGGGCCATGGCGCCTAGTGAACCCATGCCGCGATAGGACTTGTAGGAACGACCCTGGAACAATTCGACTTCGCCGGGTGCTTCTTCAGCGCCGGCGAAGAGCGATCCGATCATGACGCTATGCGCGCCAGTCGCGAGCACTTTGGCGATGTCGCCGGAATAGCGCACGCCACCGTCGGAGATCAACGGCACGCCGCTCTTGGCCAGACGCTCCGCGACGCTCGCAACCGCTGTGATCTGCGGTACGCCGATGCCGGTCACGATACGCGTGGTGCAAATCGAGCCCGGGCCAATGCCGACCTTGACTGCATCGGCACCGGCCGCGACCAGCGCTTCGGCCGCATCACCGGTGGCGATGTTGCCGCCGATGATCTGGGCCTGGGGATAGTGCTGTTTGATCCAGCGCACCATGTCGAGCACGCCGCGCGAATGGCCATGGGCGGTATCGACCACCAGCACGTCCACGCCGGCTTCGACCAGCGCTGCGACCCGCTCCTGGGTGCCGGCACCAGTGCCGACCGCCGCGCCGACCCGCAGGCGTTCCTGGGAGTCCTTACAGGCGTTGGGATATTGCTCGGCCTTCTGGATGTCTTTCACCGTGATCATGCCGCGCAGCTCGAACTTCTCGTTCACCACCAGCAGCTTTTCGATGCGATGACGATGGAGTAGCGAAATCACCTCGTCCTTGGAGGCATTCTCGCCGACCGTCACCAGGCGTTCGCGCGGCGTCATGATGGCGGTGACCGGAATGTCGAAGCGCTTTTCAAAGCGCAGGTCGCGACTGGTGACGATGCCGACCACCTGGTCCTTATCCACCACCGGCACGCCGGAGATGCCCGAGGCACGGGTCAGGGCCAGCACTTCGCCGATGCTGATATCGGGACTGACAGTGATCGGGTCGCGGATCACGCCGCTCTCGAATTTCTTGACGCGACGCACCTGGGCGGCCTGCTCCTGTGGGGTCATGTTCTTGTGGATGATACCGATGCCGCCTTCCTGGGCCAGCGCGATCGCCAAGCGAGACTCAGTGACGGTGTCCATCGCCGCCGAGAGCAGGGGAATCTGGAGTTCGATATCACGGGTCAGCTGGGACTTGAGCTCGACTTCTCGCGGAAGGACGTCCGAGTAATCAGGCATCAGCAGGACATCGTCGAAAGTAAGGCCGTCGCCGACAACGCGCATAGGTGGGGTTCATCCCGTAAAATGCAGGCGGCGATTATAGGGGCTCGGTCATTAACGGTAAACGACGCAGCGTGAGGACGCGACTCGGTACGGCACGCGATGCCGGCGCCGACGGCCGCGATGTATTCAGCGTTTCGCGTCTGAACGAGACCGCGCGCCAGTTGCTCGAGAGCGAACTCGGCAATGTATGGGTGGAGGGTGAAGTCTCGAATCTGGCGCGGCCAGCCTCGGGCCACGTGTATTTTTCCCTCAAGGATGCCGGCGCTCAGGTGCGCTGCGCGATGTTCCGCACCCGCAGCCGCGCACTCATCTTCGAGCCGCGCGACGGCCTGAAGGTGATGGCCTATGGGCGCGTCAGCCTCTATACCCCACGCGGCGACTACCAGCTTATCGTCGAAGCCTTGGAAGCGGCGGGCGAAGGTCTGCTCCGCCTGCGCTTCGAGCAGTTGAAGAATAAGCTCTTCGAGGAGGGCCTGTTCGACACCGCCTTGAAGCGGCCCTTGCCGCGTTGGCCACGCGCCATTGGCGTGGTGACCTCGGCCAGCGGCGCGGCGGTGCGCGACATCATCACGGTCTTGCGCAGGCGCTGCCCAGCGCTGCCCGTCATCGTCTATCCGACCTCGGTGCAGGGCGAAGGCGCAGCGGCCGAGATCGCCGCTGCCATCGCGACCGCCAACCGGCGCGCGGAATGCGATGTCCTGATCGTCGGGCGCGGCGGCGGTTCCTTGGAAGACTTGTGGTCCTTCAACGAGGAAATCGTCGCGCGCGCCATCCATGACTCGATCATTCCAGTGGTGAGCGCGGTCGGACATGAGGTCGATTTCACCATCGCCGATATGGTCGCCGACTTACGCGCAGCGACACCCTCGGCGGCCGCCGAACTGGTCTCGCCTGACATGCTGGACGTCGAAGCGCGCTTGCAGCAGTCGCGCCAGCGTCTGGTGCAGACCATGTCGCAAACCTTGAAGCGCCAGAGCCGCGAACTGGAACAACTGCGACGCCGTCTGATCTCGCCACGCCGACGCCTGGAATTGCATTTCCAACGTCTCGATGAATTGCTGGCGCGCCTGCCCAATGCACTCACCACACAGCTGGCCTTGAAACGCAGTCAGCTGCGCGCGCTGGAAGCGCGGGTCGTCAGCCATTCGCCGCGCGCACGCCTCGTCGCCCACAACAGCCAACTCCAACACGCTCGCCATCGTTTGACAGCGGCCATGAGTCGCAGCCTCGAACAACGAGATGCGCGCTTAGTACGCTGCGAGCGGGTATTGCGTGCACTGGGGCCGAGCGCGACGCTGGAGCGCGGCTATGCCATCGTCACCGACGCTGCGGGGCAGGTATTGCGTGACGTACACACCGTGGACGTGGGCAGCACCGTCACCACCCGTCTCGCGCGCGGTCGCTTCGACGCCCAGGTCTTGAGTCGCGAACTGACAGCCGAAGAAGACGACACGCCGCCTCAGTCGTAGGCGTAGCGATACCACAGCGCACCCACTGCTTCGTAGATTACGTAGTGACTATTCGCGAGGCCCTGCAGGGTCGGCATGAAATCCGCCAGCACGTAATCGAGGGCACGCTCACTCAAGAAGCCGAGCGGCGCCGGAATGACCGTGAAGCCCGCATGTTCGAACTGCGTCTTGGCACGCTGCATGTGCATAGCGTGGGTGACCAGCACGATGGTTTGATAGGGAAACGCGGCGCGACTCAGGCGCGCGTTCTGCTCGGTGTTGAAACTACCCGCTTCGACGGCCGCCACCGGCACACCGAAATCCTCTTCCAGCGCCCGTTTCATGAGCGCCGCCTCGCTGCTGGTCATATGCGGCGCGAGACCGCCGCTCACCGCCAGCGGCAGGTGGGTGAGACGCTGCAGATGAGCGCCGTAACGCAGGCGTTCGAGAGTCAGCGTGCGGACATTGTCGGCACCGCCGTATTCGAGCGCATGACGATAGGCGCCGCCGCCCAAGACCACGATGGCTTCGGCATGCTGGCTGCTGACAGCGCTCAAATCGAGCGGCGGAAGAATTTCAAAGGGACGCGCGGCAAACGCCGCGAACAAGGGCATCGACAACAGCAGCGCCAGCAAGGGTGTCGCCGTCAAGAGTGCGAGGCCGAGCTTTCGATAACGCGGATAGACGAGGACCCCGACCAAGCCCAGCGCCACCAGCAAGCCTGGCGGCAACACCATGACCTTGACCAGAAAATAGAGCGTCGCGCCCATCGTCATCGCGCGCGCTTGCGCATTTAGGCCGGGGTGTGACCGCTAGCCTGCAGATCGGCGTGATAGGACGAACGCACCAGCGGCGCGCTGGCGACATTGCTGAAACCAATGCTGTCGCCATAGGCCTTGAGCTCGTTGAACTCATCAGGCGTGACGAAGCGCTCCACCGGCAGATGGGCACGGCTCGGTTGCAGATACTGGCCCAAGGTCAGCATGTCGACGTCGTGCGCGCGCATGTCGCGCATCACCTCGCGCACTTCATCCAAGCGCTCGCCGAGGCCGAGCATGAGACCCGACTTGGTCGGCACCTCGGGCACCGCCGCCTTGAAGCGGCGCATGAGTTGTAGCGACCAGGCATAGTCAGACCCGGGCCGCACCTTGAGATAGAGGCGCGGCACCGATTCGAGATTGTGGTTGAACACATCGGGCGGCGTGCCCTTCAAGATATCCAGCGCGACATCCATGCGTCCGCGGAAATCGGGCACCAGCACTTCGATGCGGGTGGTCGGCGTGCGCGCACGCACAGCGGCTATACAGGCCGCGAAGTGGGCCGCACCGCCGTCACGGAGATCATCTCTATCGACCGAGGTGATGACCACGTACTTGAGCTGCATACGCTCGACCGCGTTGGCGACGTGTTCCGGCTCGCTCGGGTCCAGCGCTTTCGGCCGGCCATGGGCGACATCACAAAACGGACAGCGGCGCGTGCACAAATCACCCATGATCATGAAGGTCGCCGTGCCATGGGCGAAACACTCGCCGAGATTCGGGCAGGACGCTTCCTCGCACACCGTGTGCAGACCCTCGGCGCGCAGCAATGCCTTTAATTCCTGCACGCGCGGATCAGTCGGCGCGCGGGCGCGCAACCACGGCGGCTTGCGCGGCAGCGCGCCGGTAGTCGGTTCGACCTTGATCGGAATGCGCGCGACCTTGTCTACACCGCGTTGCGCGCGGGTTGGCTTGTCCGGGCCGTCGTTATTGATGCTGTTGTTCATGCTGTTCACTCAAGGCCTGCGCACGAAGGCGCCGTCACGGTCCCGGCTGGGTCTGTTAGTGTCTGTCCATTCATGAGCGCTTGCCACCGTTCGCGAGACTTAGTCTCGGACCACCGACCAACTCGCTTCGCCCCGCACCACTTGCGGCGCCACGCCACCGTACAGCTGTCGCGCGAGATGGGGCAGGAAACGCGCGAGCACCGCCGCGCAATCAAGATTGACGCCGAGATCCGCCAAACGCGTGACACGCAAACCCGCATAACCGCAGGGGTTGATGCGCAGAAAAGGTTCGAGATCCATATCCACGTTGAGCGCGAGGCCGTGGTAGCTCATGCCGTTGCGCAGGCGCAGGCCCAGTGCGGCGATTTTGGCATCGCCGACATAGACGCCCGGCGCACCAGCGCGGCGCTCGGCATGGAGGTCGAATTCGGCGAGCAGATCGAGCACGCCTTGTTCGAGGCGTCGCACCAGTTCGCGCGGACCGATGCCCAGGCGATGGGTGTCGAGCAATACATAAACCACCAGCTGACCGGGACCATGATAGGTGACCTGCCCACCGCGATCGCTGTGCACGACCGGCATCGGGCCGGCAGCGAGAATGTGCTCGGGCTTGCCACCACGACCGAGGGTGAAGACCGGTGCGTGTTGCACGCACCACAGCTCGTCATCGCTGGCCGCGCCACGCGCGCCGCTGAACTCGCGCATGGCCGTCCAGCAATCGACGTAGTCGACCAGGCCGAACTCACGCACGACGAGCTTCATAACACCATCAGGATGCGCTCGTGGGCGGAGAGCTCCATGTACAAGCCATCGAGCTGCGACTTGCTCTGGGCCTCGAAGGTAATGGTCAGCGCGGTGTACTTGCCTTCACGACTGGGCTTGGCGCGCACCGCATTGTCATCGAGATCGGTCACATGGCGACGTACGATCTCGATCACCAGGGTATCGAAATCCTGTCCCGCCAGACCCATGATCTTGAGTGGGAACTGGCAGGGAAATTCCAGCAGGGTATCGGTCGGCGACATGTTGATACGGATCTCTTACGCGATAACTGTTGTGACCTGCACGACGGCAGTTCAAGTGCACCCGCCGCCGGCCGCTACGCCCACAGGCAGGAAGCGTGGGTGACAATTGTTAACTTTCCTTAAGTACTAGCGACCAGCAAGCCTCGGTCATCAGTCGCATCCCATGCCGGTGTACTATGCCAGCATCAATCAGGCCTCGACAGCTATCGATCGCGCTGTGATTCTTTGGGGGGAATCACGGAATGGAAAATATTCTCATCGCGCTCTACTACGTGGCGGCCATCACCGTCATTGTGTTGCATTACGTCGGCTGGCTGGCCGATCGCGGCTTGGAGTGGGTGGTCTACGTGATAGCGGTGCTGCTCTTCCCGATGCTCTACTTCGCCTATCTGCCCTGAGCGCGGGCTCGCCTCACCTTCAGGGTGACAACATCTTCGGCCGCTGATGCGCGGCGATGCGCCCGCAACCGACCTTGAGGTCGGCCCACTCGCCAACCAGATCCAGCAGATAGACCGCTGCCGTCGGAAAGCTCTTGGCATGACTGGCGATGGTGCGATCGTCATCCACCAGAAACGCCAGCAACTCCTCGAGCCCGGGGTTATGCCCGAGCACCATCACAGCCGCGCGCGAACCCTGCTGCTGCAACAGGCTGCGCAAGCTGCCGGTGCTGGCGTGATAGAGCTCGTCCAACCATTCGGTGCGCGCGGCGAGATCCAAGCCCGCACCGTCCGCCATCAACGCCAAGGTCTGGCGGGTGCGCCGCGAAGGCGAACTCAGTATCGCTGCCGGTAGATGGTCGCCTTCAACCAGCCAGCGCCCCATCTGCCGCGCGTCGCGGATGCCACGGTCCGACAATGGCCGCGAAAAATCGTCGCCATCGCCGCTGAACCAGTCGGACTTGGCGTGACGCATGAGCACCAGACGGGGGGTATTCGGCATGTTGTCCTTCGACTTCGAAATCCCTGGAGTCGCCGACCGCTGCGCAGGTCGAGGCGCGCACCAGCGCAACATTCATATCAAACTCGCCGACGAAGCAGCGCGCAAGCCCACCCTCAGTGAAGCCCGCTCTGCCATGCAGCGCGACATCGCGGCGAGGGCTATAGGGACGGACCGGTAGTCACGACATAGGTTCGCCATGGGCGCATCGACCGGCCCGTGTCGGTCGCATGAAACGTGTTACATTCGCCGCCCGATGCGCGGCCGAGCGCAGTCTGCGACCCACTATGCACGACACACAATACGCACTCGCCCTGGCGGGCCTGCGCAAGGTCTATCGTAACGGCGTTGAGGCCTTGCGCAGCATCGATCTTGACGTCGAGGATGGCGACTTCTTCGCCTTGCTCGGCCCCAACGGCGCGGGCAAATCCACCACCATCGGCGTGGTCAGTTCGCTGGTGCGCAAGACCGGCGGCACGGTCAAAATCTTCGGCGTCGATATCGACCAGGATTTCTCGCTAGCCAAGTCCTATATCGGGATTGTGCCTCAGGAACTCAATTTCTCGCAGTTCGAAACCGTGCTGGAAATTCTGCTGAACCAGGCGGGCTATTACGGTATTCCGCGATACCTCGCCATGACGCGCGCGGAGAAATATCTGAACCAGCTCTCGCTGTGGGAAAGGCGCGAGGAAATCTCGCGCAATCTGTCGGGCGGCATGAAACGGCGCCTCATGATCGCCCGCGCGCTGGTGCACGAGCCGCGCCTGTTGATCCTCGACGAGCCGACCGCCGGCGTCGACATCGAGATTCGGCGCTCGATGTGGGAGTTTCTCGCGCGCCTCAATCGCGAAGGCACCACCATCATCCTTACCACCCATTACCTGGAAGAAGCCGAGCAGCTGTGCCGCAACATCGCCATCATCGATGGCGGTCTCATCGTCGAGCACTCCTCGATGCGCGAACTGTTGGCGACACTCAACAAGGAAACCTTCGTGCTTGACTGCGCGCAAGCCTTGCCGGCCACACCGCTCGTCGGCGAATTCGTTGTGCGGCGGGTCGATGATCATTGCCTGGAAGTGGTGCTCGATAGAGGCCGCAATCTCAACGAAGTGTTCGCCCAGCTCTCCGCCCAAGGCATCACCATCACCAGCATGCGCAACAAGGCCAACCGACTGGAGGAGTTGTTCCTGCGCCTGGTGCAGGAGAACGGCGGCCATGGCTGAACGTCATCGTCCACAAAGTCTCGGTTATCGCTTCTACTTGGTCGCTTTTAGCACCATCCTCATCAAGGAGTGCAATCGCTTCCTGCGCATCTGGCTGCAGACCATCCTGCCACCGGGCATCAGCATGGGCCTGTATTTCGTCATCTTCGGTCACCTCATCGGACCGCGCATCGGCCAGATGGGCGGCTTCAGCTACATGCAGTACATCGCGCCCGGCATCATCATGATGGCGGTTATCACCAATGCCTATTCCAATGTGACCTCGTCCTTCTTCGGCGCCAAGTTCCAGCGTCATATCGAAGAGATGCTGGTCGCGCCGGTGCCGAATGTATTGATTCTAGCCGGCTATATCTGCGGTGGTATTTGTCGCGGCGTGTGCGTGGCGGCGGTGGTGACCTTGGTCGCATCGTTCTTCACTGACCTGCATGTACATTCCTATGGCGTGACCTTCGCGGTGGTGTTGCTGACCTCGGCGCTGTTCTCGCTCGGTGGTTTCATCAATGCCATCTTCGCGCGCAAGTTCGACGACATCTCCATCGTGCCGACCTTCGTGCTGACACCGCTGACCTATCTGGGCGGCGTGTTCTATTCCATCGATCTATTGCCGGATATCTGGCGACATCTGTCGCTGCTGAATCCGATTCTCTACATGGTCAACGCCTTCCGTTACGGCATCCTCGGGGTGAGCGACATCGGGCTGCCTCAGGCCTTCATGGTGATCGGCGGGTTCGTGGTGTTGTTAACGGCCTGGAGTCTGTATCTGCTCGAGCGTGGGGTGGGATTGCGAAGCTGAGGCGCGCGCTCCGATCTTGCCCTGTGGGTCAGACTGAAGTCTGACCCACAATGGAAAGACGGGGCGTATCCGCACGCTGGCGATTGCGCGAGACTGTCCTTCGTTCTCAACCCGGAAACTCCCCATGTGGCATCCCGCTCTCCCCTATTGGGAATTCATCGTGCGCGGCGTCGCCGTGTATCTGTTTCTGCTGGTGCTGTTGCGCGTGACCGGCAAGCGCCAGATCGGACAGTTGTCGCCTTTTGATCTGGTCCTGCTGCTGGTGCTGTCGAACGCGGTACAGAACTCCATGAACGGCGGCGACAACTCGCTCACCGGCGGCATGGTGTCGGCCGCGACCCTGGTGGCGCTGAACTTCGTTATCGGTCTCATCAGCGCGCACAACAAGAAGCTCGAGACCTTGATCGAGGGCCGGCCGCAGGTGCTGGTGCACAACGGCCAGTTGTTCGAGGAAGTCATGGCGAGCGCTCAGCTCACCCATCACGAACTGCAAGCGGCACTACGCCGGGCCGGCTGTTTGTCCGTTCACGAAGTGCATATGGCCGTGCTGGAAAACAACGGCGCGATCAGCGTAGTGAAGCGCAAGGGCGGCACTTGAGCGCATGCTTCGACGGCGGCGCGTTCGCAATGCCAGAATCGTCTACTCAACGACAGCGAGGATCGCGCGTATGCCGCCTACCACCACCCAACTCACGGAGTGCACCGCCAACGAATTACTGGCGCTTTATCGCAGCGGCGATGCCTCGCCGGTGGAGGCAGCTCAGGCGGTACTGACGCGCATCGAGCAGTTGAATCCCGCGCTCAACGCCTTCTGTTATCTCGCCCCGCAAGACACCCTCGCCAGCGCGCGCGCCAGTGAGGCGCGCTGGCGTGCCGGTAAACCGTGTGGCGCGCTCGATGGCGTGCCGGTCTCGATCAAGGATCTGATCCTGACCCGTCACTGGCCAACCCTGCGTGGCAGCCGGGGCATCTCGCCGGATCAGATATGGGAGGTCGATGCACCGGCCACCGCGCGATTGCGCGAAGCGGGCGCGGTGTTGGTCGGCAAAACCACCACGCCTGAATACGGTTGCAAAGGCGAAACCAATTCGCCGGCGACCGGCATCACACGCAATCCCTGGAATACCGCCAAGACCAGCGGCGGCTCTTCTGGTGGCGCGGCGGCGGCGGTGGCGGCGGGCTTGGGCCCGCTGGCACTAGGGACCGATGGTGCCGGCAGCGTGCGTATTCCGGCCAGCTTCTGCGGTAACTTTGCTTTGAAGCCGAGCTTCGGCCGCGTGCCGGCCTTCCCGCTTTCGCCCTTTGGCAGCGTTGCGCATCTCGGCCCCCACAGCCTGTCGGTGCGTGACGCGGCGCTCGCCATGAACGTGTTGAAACAACCCGATGCACGTGACTGGACCGCGCTGCCGCCCGATGGCCGCGACTACACCATCGGCCTGGAAGACGGCATACGAGGCTTACGCATCGCCTGGTCGCCGACCCTCGGTTACGTGAAGAACGTACATCCGGAAGTGGCGGCGGCCTGTGCAAAAGCGGTGGCTGAGCTAGCAGGCTTGGGCGCCCATGTCGAGGCAGTCGATCCGGGCTTTGCCGATCCGCTCGAGATCACGACTGGCCTGTGGTTTATCGGCTCGTTGACTTTGTGGAATGGCCTGAGTGAAGCGCAACGGGCGGTGGCCGATCCGGATTTCGCTGCGCAGGCCGAACTCGGCGCACGCTATTCCGTATTGGATATCCAGGCTTTGCAGCAGCGTCGTGGTCTGCTCGGCTCACAGCTACGCCAGTTCATGGAACACTACGACTTGATTGTGACGCCGACAGTCTCGATACCGGCCTTTGACGCGCGCCCTGCCGCTCAAGTGGCCATGACGCCGGAATCCATGCTCGGCTGGACGCCCTTCTCCTATCCCTTCAACTTGAGTCAGCAACCAGCCTGCACTATTCCCTGCGGCCTCACCAGTGACGGTCTGCCGATAGGTCTGCAGTTCGTCGGACCGATGTTCGGCGATGCGCTGGTGCTGCGTGCGGCGCGTGCCTACGAAAGTCTGCACCCGTTGCCGCGACCGCCGATGACGATTTGAGTATCGCAAAAGTTCATACCCAGTATCACGCCGCGCATCAGCGCAGACGAAGCGCCTTGTAGAGCTGAAACTCTCGATAGGCCCGCTCGGCGAGCGGGCTCTCGCCCCTACCCACCACCAGGTCATCGATATGTCTGACGGCGACCAGATCACGCGTCGTGCTCGTTAACCACACTTCGTCGGCCTGGCGCAGCATTGCGAGTGACACCGGCGCTTCATCAACCGTCACGCCATTGCCCTGCAGCACATCGATCAGCAAGACGCGCGAGACACCCGGCAGGATGAGTGACGACAAGGGCGGCGTGGTAACACGCTCGCCGTGCACGACGAACACATTGCTGGACGAGCCTTCGGTGACGAAGTCGTCCCGCACCAGAATGGCCTCGTAGGCGCCGGCCGCGATGGCCTGATTGCGTAACAGAATATTGGGCAACAAAGCCGTCGACTTGATGTCGCAGCGCAGCCAGCGGTTGTCGGCGACGACCTTCGCATCGACGTAGTTGAGCCCACTCCTGGCCGCCAGCGGCCGGCACATGGCAAACACTGTCGGCGTGACACCCGTCGGGAAACCGTGATCGCGCTCGGCCACACCGCGCGTGACCTGCACATAGAGCGACTGTTCGCCGCCACCGTTCTCGCGGACCAGACGCTTGAGCACACCCTGCCATTCGTCACCGCTGCAAGGATTCTCGATCAGCACCGCCGCCAGGCTGCGCGCCAGTCGCTCGAGATGCTCCTCGAGGGCGAAGATACGTCCGCCGCTCGCGATCATGACTTCGTAAACGGCGTCACCAAAAATGAAACCGCGATCCAGCACCGACACGCGCGCCTGCGCTAACGGCAGGAACTCGCCGTTCAGGTAGCACACACGGCCGGCTTCGATGTTCATTTGAGCATCAACCTGACGTGGTCATAGAGGCGCGAGAATAGCGAACCTTCCGGCACGGCGGCGAGCGCTGCCAGTGGCAGTTCCGTGATCTCGCGATCGTCCAGGTTGAGTACCATCTTGCCCAGCACCTGCCCGGCGGCGACCGGCGCCATGATCGGTTCATCGAGCTTGGCCACCGGTTTGACGTCCTTGGAGCGTCCGCGCGGCAAGGTCACCCACACCGGCTGTGTCGAACCGAGCGTCACGGTCTCGGCCGCACCGCCCCATACCTGCGGCTGCGCGACCACCTGCTTGGCTTCGTACAACTGCTTGGTCTCAAAGAAACGGTAGCCGTAGTTGAGCAAGGCGTAGCTGGCTTCGGTGCGCGCATCGTCGGAAGCGGTGCCCATCACCGCCGAGATCACGCGCATGCCCTCGCGCACCGCCGAGGAGATCAGGCAGAAACCGGCCGACTCGGTATGACCGGTCTTGATGCCGTCGACGGTCGCGTCGCGCGTCAACATGCGATTGCGGTTGTGCTGATGAATACCGTTGAAGGTGAACTCCTTGACCGCAGAGCGTTTGTATTCCTCGGGAAATTCACGGATCAACGCCGCCGAGAGCTTGGCCATGTCGCGCGCGGTGGTGTAGTTATTCGGGTCGGGCAGACCGGTAGCATCGGAAAAGCTGGTGTTGGTCATGCCGAGTTCCTTGGCATATTTATTCATGAGGCCAACGAACACTTCCTCGCTGCCCGAGACGTGCTCGGCCAGTGCCACGCTGGCGTCGTTGCCGGACTGGATGACGATGCCGTTCAGCAGCATATCGACCGGCACCGTCTTGCCGACCTCGAGGAACATGCGTGAGCCCTCCATTTTCCACGCTTTCTTGCTGATAGTGACCTGATCGTCGAGGTGGATGAGGCCTTCTTTAAGCGCGTGAGAGGCGGTGTAGACGGTCATGATCTTGGTCAGGCTGGCGGGCTCGACGCGCTCGTCGGCGTTCTTTTCCGCCAGCACCGCGCCGGTACGGAAGTCGACCAGGATGTAAGACTTCGCATCGATCGACGGCGCAGGCACCGAGGCGGACAGGCCATTCGCCGCCAACACCCCGCCAGGCAGGGCGAACGACAACAACATGGCCACTGAGAGCTGGCGCGCGCGGCGGGTGATACGGGCAATCGGATAGTCGTGGTGCATTGTTCAGTTCGTAATGAAGTAGTGTTGAGTGATACCGAGCTTTGCCAGGGCGGCGACCACCTGGTCGGCTACCTCGGTCGAGGGCAGCGGCCCGATCTGGACGCGATAAAATACCTTGTTGTTACTCTTAATTTCACGTATCTCGACGCCGCTCGTGACGACGCGCGCAAGCTGCTCTGAAACCTTCTCGGCATTGCGACGTTCGGCATAGGCGCCGACCTGCAGATACATGCCGCTCTGTGCGGTGACGGACGCAGGCTGCGGTGCGGGACTGGTCGCGGGTGTGACGGGCTTGAGCGGCACGGGCACGCCAGCGATGACGGCCGGCGCAGGCTTCGCGCGCTCCGGCAGCGGCCTGGTCACGGCCGGGCCAGGTTGCACCGTAGCCGCTACTTCCCGCGCTGGCGCGCCGCTCAGTTCGCCCTTGGCATCGAGCGCGCGGATTTCGACGAAGGCGGTGCCCTTGGCCACCACGCCGAGCTTGAGCGCGGCGGCGTAGGACAGATCGATCACGCGGTTGTCCTTGAACGGGCCGCGGTCATTGATCTTCACGGTCGCGGTGCGGCCGTTGTCGAGATTGCGCACCTGCACATAGGTCGGCAGCGGCAACTGCTTATGGGCGGCGGTCATGCGATACATGTCATAGGTCTCGCCGCTCGAGGTGCGCTGACCGTGAAAAGGATTGCCATACCACGAGGCGATGCCGCGTTCGGCAAAGCCTTGGGCAGTGCGCAGCGTGTAGTAGCGCTTGCCATCGACCACATAGCTATCGGGATTGCCGTAAGCACTCAGGGGTTCGTCATCCGGTACCGCATCGGCGATGTTGTCCGGGTCGAGCTGTCGCACGCGCCCGCCGCCGCAAGCCGATAATCCCAGGCAGAGCAGCAGCGCGACCAGTGTCCGCATGCCCGCTCGCCCAAGGCGGCACTCAGCTACCCGGTCCACCGTGCAGCTTGCGGATTTCCTCGGACAGTTGCGCAACCGCCATCGCGTATTTGACGCGCGGGTTGTAACGGCTGATGACGTAGAAATTCGTATAGCCAATCCAGTACTCGTTGCCGCGCTTGCCCTCCAGTTCAAACAGCGCGGCTTCATCGTCGGGATTGCCGCTGCGCACCGGCAGGATACCGGCGGCGGTAAAATCGGCGAGGCGGAACGTGGGTTTGATGGTGGTCTTCAGGAAAGCGGCGGGGTTGGCCTCACCGATACGCGCGAGGGTCGTCACCGCACCGGCGCGTCGCCAGCCATGTTCGTGCAGATAATTAGCGACGCTACCGATGGCGTCGTCGGCATCGCTCCAGATGTTGCGTGCACCGTCGCCATCGAAATCGACCGCCATGCGACGATAGCTGTCGGGCATGAACTGCGGCATGCCCATGGCGCCGGCATAGGAACCGGTCAGCGACAACGGATCGAGATGATCGTCGCGCGACATCAACAGGAATTGTTCGAGCTGGGTGCGGAAAAACCCAGCGCGCGCAGTGTCGTTGCCGGGGTAGTGAAAAGCCAGCGTCGAGAGCGCGTCGATCACACGATAGTTGCCGACATTCTGCCCGTAGGAAGTCTCGACGCCGATGATGGCGATGATGACTTCGGGCGCGACGCCATAGGTGTCGGCCGCCCGCAACACCGCCGCTTCGTTAGCGCGCCAGAACGCCGCGCCTTCACGGATACGCTTGTCGGTAATGAAGATCGCGCGGTATTCGTACCAGGGTTTGACCTTCTCGGCCGGCTTCGAAATCAGCTCGATGATGTGATCGATACGGCTGACATGAGAGAAAGTACGCGTCAAAGCGTCGGCGTCAAAGCCGTGCTTTTCATTCATGTAAATAATGAAACCGTGCACCGCCGAATCGTCGAGCGGCGCCGCTGGCGCGCCGCTGCCAACGCCCAGTAACAGCCACATTAGGAACGGCACAAATCTTCGCATTCGACTGAGAAACAAGCGCTAACTCTCAGGTTTCAGAAATAAATTTTCTATGCGTATGGATGGACATGAGGATACCGAAACTGACCAGGATAGTCACGAAAGACGTCCCGCCGTAGCTCACCATGGGCAGCGGCACGCCGACCACCGGCAAGGCACCACTGACCATGCCCATATTGACGAAGATGTAGATGAACAAGGTCATGGTCAGACTGGCGGCGGTCAGGCGTCCGAACATTTCCTGTGCCTCCAGCGCGATCCGCATACCGCGCGCCAGGATCAAGGTGTAGGCCAGCAGTAGCACCACCACGCCGATCAAACCGAACTCCTCACAGTACACCGCGAAGATGAAATCCGTGGCACGCTCGGGAATGAATTCCAGATGGGACTGGGTGCCGTTCAACCAGCCCTTGCCATAGATGCCACCGGAACCGACCGCGATGCTGGCCTGAATGATGTGATAACCGGTGCCGAGTGGATCCTGGGACGGATCGAACAGCGTCAAGATGCGCTGGCGCTGATATTCGTGCATGGAAAACCAGCCAAACGGCGCGGCGGCAATGCCGAGCAACACGCAGTTGCGTATGAAGCGCCAGCTGATGCCGCCGAAGAACAATACGAACAAACCCGACGTGGCGACCAGAATCGCGGTGCCGAGATCGGGCTGATCGATGATGAGCAAGGCCGGCAGCAGCACCATCACCAACGCCGCCACCGTGGTGCGTAGCTGCGGAGGCAAGATTTTCTCGGCCAGAAAGCCGGCCACGGTCAAAGGCACCGCGAGCTTCATGATCTCCGAGGGCTGAAAACGAATCACGCCGAAATCCAACCAGCGTGTCGCGCCACGGCCCTTGCCGATAACCAGCACCAGCAGCAGCAGCAGCAGACCTATCACATACAACACCGGTGCCCAGCGCGCGAGACGGCGCGGCGGTACCTGCGCGATGGCGACCATGCAGGCCAGCCCGAGCAGGATGCGCAGCGCTTGCTTGATGACTACGTCGATGGATTGATCGGCCGCGCTGTACAGCACCACCAGACCGAGCGCCGACATCACCAGCACAGCGCCGAGCAACGGTGCATCGATATGCAGACGGTACAACAGGTTTGGCGTTCTAATCATAGTCAGGCTCGGGAACGGCGCTTTCTGCTGGCGCGACCGGCGCAGTGGGGTCGCTGCTATCGACAGCGGGGATAGGCGTCTCGTCGGCGGGCACTGGGACGGCCGGTGCGCTGACCGCCTTGGTCGCTGCGGCCGCGCCATGTTCATGATCCTGTCCGTGACTTTCGTTGCCGATACCGACACTGCTGGGCGCCGGCGCGGCGTCCTTGGCAACTGGTGTGCCCTTGAAATAGTAATCGATCAAACGTCGTGCAATCGGCGCTGCGGTTCGACTGCCACCGCCGCCATGTTCGACCACCACCGCGATCGCTACCTGCGGCGCATCGACTGGCGCGAAGGAAATGAACAGCGCGTGGTCCTGCAGATGTTCAGGGACGCCCGAGGTCTTGGCCTTTTCACCCTGGGCAATGCCGTAGACCTGGGCGGTGCCGGTCTTGCCAGCGAAGCGCACCGCCGAGCCGA
>JAYWAC010000280.1:0-9310 GCA_043782755.1 Pseudomonadota bacterium
GGTCAGACTTCAGTCTGACACTTGGGGTATACCAATACCTTCCGCCCCGACACCAGGCTTCGATTGAATTCAGGCCTACAGGAAAGGGCGTAGCGAGACGCCAGCGCGCCCGTCACACTTCGGCGTCCTGCCCCGCGCGGCGGGGCGCGCAGCTCTCCGGCCATGACAATCACGGCTTCAGTGCCAGCCGAGGATTTATTGCATGAAACTGATGTGGTTCCCTCTCATGCCCTACACCGAGCTGCTGGAAAATTTCCGCGAGACCAATGACTCGGTGTGGATCGATATCAACCCTGGCCTGTTCGATCCGGCGCGGGGGCATCTCATGTACGACGACTTCATCGACGAGTTCGAATACGCCGCCGAAGTCGGTTTTGATTGGTGGGTAAAGCCGCTCAGCGCTCAGCAGCGCGTGCCTAAAGAGGTGGCAGCATGAGCCAGGGCTCGATACGCGTACCGTGACCGTCAACGGCCACGCCCATCGAGTGTGGAGTAAGGGTACGGGTCGACCGCTGGGCTTTCTCGCTGGCATCGGCGGCTTGCCGAAGTGGACACCTTTTCTTGACCGCCTGGCCGAGAGCCGTCAGGTCATCGCGCCCTCGCTGCCGGGTTTTCCGGGCGCGGCAGGGCATGAGGATCTCGACACCATTTTCGATTGGATACTCGCGACCCACGATATTGTGGTGCGCGAGATCGCCGGCGCCGGTCACCTCGCCGAACTCGATCAACCCAATGCGGTGGCGGCTGCCGTCCGCGAATTCCTGGAGTGAATGACATGGCAAGATTGCAAGGCAAAGTAGCGCTGATTACTGGCGGTGCGCGCGGGCAGGGCGCGGATGAAGCGCGTTTGTTCCGCGCCGAAGGCGCCGAAGTATTCATCACTGACGTATTGGAGAACGAAGGCCTGGTGGTGGCCGCTGAAATCGGCGCGACTTTTATGGTGCACGACGTCTCCAGCGAAGCCGCGTGGAAAGCGGTGGTCGATGCGATGCTGGCCAAGCACGGTCGTATCGATGTGCTGGTCAACAACGCCGGTGTGTTCAAGCTCGGCCGCATGCTCGATACCACCATCGAAGACTACGACCGCATCATGGCCATCAACCAGAAGGGGGTGTTCCTGGGCATGCGTGCCGTGGCGCCGGCGATGTGCGAGGCCAAGACGGGATCGATAGTGAATATTTCTTCCCTGGCGGGCCTCGAAGGTACTCAGGGTGCGTTTGCCTATACCACCAGCAAATGGGCGGTGCGCGGCATGAGCAAGGCGGCGGCGCAGGAACTCGGCCGCTTCGGCGTACGCGTCAACTCCGTGCATCCCGGTTTCATCGACACCGACATGATGCGCCAGACACAGGCTGCGGTAGCCGGCAAGATGGACAAGGCCTTGCGCTTCGTGCCGCTGGGTCGCACCGCTGACGCGATGGAAGTCGCGCGACTGGTGTTGTTCCTGGCCAGCGATGAGAGCTCCTACTGCACCAACAGCGAGTTCGTGATCGACGGCGGCATGCATCGCTGACCCGCATGACGGCGTGGCCGATAAACCCGCCATCAATTGCTGGACACGCTGAACACCATGCGCACTTTTGCCGAACTCTACGAACGCGCCGCGCGCCGCAAGGGTGGGCCGGCCGCGCTTGAAGAGCAGATCCCAAAATCGCTCAGTGCCGCCAAGCTGCGCGCGATATCCGACGATCGCTGGCTGGCGGGCATGACGCGCGGTGTGTTCCAGGCGGGCTTCGTGTGGCGCGTGGTGGAAAACAAATGGCCGGGGTTTGAAGCTGCGCTGCAGGGTTTCGATCCTCATGCGCTGGCCTATTTGTCCGACGAAGATCTGGCCAAGCTGCTGGCCGATACGCGCATTATCCGTCACCACGCCAAGCTGCTCGCGACCCGCGATAACGCGCAGTTCGTGCTCGACCTCGCCACCGAACATGGCAGCGCCGGTAATTTCTTTGCGGCGTCACCGGCGACGCGCTATGCGACCTTGCTCGGCGTGCTCAAGAAACGCGGCGCGCGCTTGGGCGGCATGACCGCGCAGTATTTCCTGCGACGCATGGGGGTCGATGCCTGGGTGTTATCGACCGACGTGGTGCGGGTGCTGGTCGATGAAGGTGTGCTGCACCGACCACCGTCCTCGCAACGGGACATGGCGGCCGTGCAGGTCGCCTTCGACGGTTGGTGCGAGCAAGGCGGTCGTGGCCTCACCGCCGTCAGTCGCGTGCTGGCGATGAGCATCGATTGAACACCTACAATGGTGCCATTGAGTACGAACCCCTGGAGGATACCCCGATGAGCGCACACGCCACCGAAAGGCTGCAACAAGTGGTAGGCGAGGGCTATCGTTTGCTCGAGCCCGCGCAGAAATACACGCGCGCCTTCTGTACCGACGATGAAATCGTCATCGCCGAAACCATCCGCAGCTTCGTCAACAAAGAGTTGATGCCTTATCGCCATGATCTCGAAGGCGGTTGGCATCGTGACGAAAAGCTGGCCAAGGAGACCGTGCATCGGCTCTACGCCAAGCTGGTGGACTTGGGCGTGACGCGTACCAATCTGTCGGAAGCCTATGGCGGCCTCGCTTACACGCCGGTGGTGCGTCAAATGATCAACGAGGAGTTGTCGCGTGCCGACATCGGGCTGGCGACCAAGGTCGGCAAGATTCACTGGATAGTGTCGTGCATGGCTGCCGCGAAGCGTGACGATCTCTTGCGGGAATTCGCGCCGCGCATCGTTGGCGGCGAATCGTGGACGGCCTGCGTCGCGATCACCGAGCCGCAGGGCGGCGCCAATGTCGAAGACCCGGCGCAGGGTTTTCGCAGTCTCAAGGTCATCGCCCGCGAGGAGGGCGACGATTACGTCATCAACGGTCACAAGCTGTGGCCCGGACCGTCGGGCTATGCGGATCGTTTCAAGAGTCAACACTTGAACGGCCACTTGGGGTACTGGACGGTGGCAACCACCGATCCCAAGCTGGGGCCCGACGGGGTTGGTCTGTTTTACGTGCCGGCCGATGCCAAGGGCCTCGATTTTTCGAACCCCTATCAGAAGATGGGCTTCTCCTATACCGAGTTGAACGCCGACCTTTGGTACAAGGACGTGCGTATCCCCAAGCGCTATCGCATCGACACGGAACGCGGCCAGGGTGCACAACTGGTCAGCGGTTATATCATCGCACTCGGTCGATTAGCCGGCGCGGCACGCCTCACGGGCTTGAGCGAAGCGGTGCTGGAAATCGTCTTGGAGTTCACCAGGAATCGCATCATCGAAGGCACGCCGATGCGCGAACGTTCCTTATTCGCGAACCATCTGGCCGAGATGTATCGCGCCATCGACATCGCGCGCCAGTATTACTTGTCATGCACCTGGCAGGTCACACGACCCGATATTTATGGCGCGCCGTGGTCGAAAGAAATGAAGGCCAAATGTTCAGCGGCGCGTTCCTTTGCCGGCGACACCGCCGAGCTGGTGTGTAATCGCGGCATGGAACTGATGGGATCAGCGGGGTATGCCTACGAGAGTCATCTCGAGAAATACATGCGCGACTACAAGATAGTGCAGATGTGGCTGGGTGGCGCGCAACGCGATCGCCTGGATATCGCCCAGGGCTTGTATGGACCGTTCAAGTGGGCGGGGGCCGAGGTTTAGTTGTAGGTGCGAATTTATTCGCACACTGATTCCGGACGATCTGGAATTGAATGTGCGAATAAATTCGCACCTACGTAAGGCCGTTGCGCCGATCGGATCGCGCTGGTACATTCCATACGCATTCGTACGGTACTTCGCCGTATGGGTGAGAGATTTACGACGCGGCGGAATTGTCCTGTGGATGGCCGATCAACAGGCGGAAGCGGCGTTCGGCGAGTTCGTCGCGCAGCTCGGCGTCCATGGTTAACGACGTGGTGTATTCGCCTACCTGATAGAAGTACAGCGCCTGGGCGCGCAATAGCGCCTCGGCTGGTTCGAAATGGGCGGCGGTGAACAGCACGCACAGGTAATCGATGCGGCGTCTGTCGATCTCGGCGACGGCTTCGGCGGCGTAACGGTCGAAGCGCGCGAACTCACGCATCGCGACATCGTGACGTGAGTCGTCAGTGTGATGGGTGAAATCGATGACCGATTTGATGAGATTGGGAGCATCGGTGATGTGGGTGACGTCGAGGCGGGCGATGAAGGCTTTCTGGTTATCGCGCCACCAGTCGACCATCTGGTGCAGGAGTTCGTCGCGGTTTTTGAAGTGCCAGTAGAAGCTGCCCTTGGTCACCGCCAATTCGCGCGCGAGGATTTCGACCTTGACGCTGCTGATGCCGTGACGAAACAGCACGTCGAGTGCTTTTTTCAGCCAAGCGTCGCGATGCAGGGTGGCTTTGACCGGTTTCGACATCAGGTTGATGAGACGTCTGGTTCGTGGATTGATGGGCATTCTACCCGCATGTCATGCACCGGCGCAGTGCCGGCCGGCCATGGTTACAGATTGAATTGCGTTTCCATCGGGACAAGGACGTAACCCTTCGTTGCTTCCTCCCACACTGCCATGCGCGGCGCCTGACGGTGCTGAGTGCATGATGGCAACACCTTGTCAGGGCCGGGAAGGCCCTTTTTTTTTGCTCAGATCGCGGCCATTCCTGGCGCGCTGCGCGGGCCACTGCGACAATGAAAAATCGATAGCGAAAGGGGAGCAACATGATGAATGATTTATTTGATTTGACCGGCAAGGTGGCCTTGATCACCGGCGGCAGCCGTGGCCTCGGCCGCCAGATGGCGCTGGCGTTCGCCGCACGCGGCGCCGACGTGGCGGTGGTCAGCCGCAAGCTCGACCAATGTCAGGCGGTGGCGGTGGAGATCGAAGCCCTGGGCCGGCGCGCTTTGCCACTGTCTTGTCATGTCGGACGTTGGAACGATCTGGCGACCATGGTCGAGGCGGTCTACGGCCACTTCGGCAAGGTCGATATCCTGGTCAACAACGCGGGTCTCTCGCCGCTCTATCCGTCGCTGGATCAGATCTCAGAAGATTTGTTCGACAAAGTTGTCGCCATTAATCTCAAGGGACCGTTCCGGCTCATGGCGCTGATCGCGCCGCGTATGCAGGCCGCCGGTGGCGGCGCTATCATCAATATCTCCAGCACTGCGGCCATGACACCGAGTCCAGGCTCACAACCCTATGGCGCGGCCAAGGCCGGCCTCAATTCCATCACCCGCGCCTTTGCCCATGCTTACGGGCCGCAGGTGCGGGTCAACTGCATCATGGCAGGACCCTTCCTTACCGACATCTCTAAGGCTTGGGACATGGAAAGCTTCGGCCAACGCGCCGCGCGCATGGCGCTGCAACGCGGCGGCCAGCCGGAGGAAATCGTCGGTGCGGCGCTGTACTTCGCGAGCGGTGCTTCGAGCTTCACTACCGGTTCCATCCTGCCGGTAGACGGCGGTTGGTTGGGGAGCGACGACTAGGAGGGCGGGGCTGATATACGCCCGACGACCCGCGCGTCGGGCGACGATGTAGATGTTGAAGTGCGCGCGGTGGGAATAGGTCATATTATTATACTTAACATAATATACATTATGCGTACTTAACCGAGAGAGAAGAAGGCTACGGATCGATCACTCACATTGGCCTTGGCCTTGCCCGATCTTTCGTGTTCAGTAAGCCTCGTTGCTTGGACGCCGCGTCGGCGCTCGCCTTCCTTCGTTGCGTTTTTCAGCGGCATTCCCGCAAGACACGCCATCGACGTTTCGCTGTGACGATGGTCCCCGTGGACTACAGAGATTTTAATAACCCAAGGGTATTAATTTATTCGATATAGCCATATATCATCGCCCCTAGTCCCCATCATCGCGAACCCATGCTGACACTCGCGGCATTTGAGATCATCGCCGCCGGCCTCATCGTCGGGCTTCTGCTCGGGCTGACGGGCGGTGGTGGTTCGATCTTGACCGTGCCGTTGCTGGTTTACGTGGTAGGGCTGGACACCAAAATCGCGATCGTCACGTCCATGCTGATCGTCGGCGTCACGTCCCTGGCGGCGCTGCTTTGCCATTCCCGCGTCGGCCGCGTAGCTTGGCGTACGGGCCTGATTTTTGGCGCCGCTGGCATGGCGGGCGCCTACGCTGGTGGTGCCATCGCCCAACACATCGCCGATGCCCTGTTGCTGCTGCTGTTCGCTGCGGTGATGCTCACCAGTGGTCTTGCCATGTTGCGGCGAACTTGTGGCGGCACGGCGGCCGGCAGCGCAAACATCGCGCCTGTCGAACGTCGTATCCAGCGCGTGCTTGCTGACGGTTTTGGCGTCGGTGTGATCACCGGTCTGGTCGGAGCGGGTGGCGGGTTTCTGGTGGTGCCGGCCCTGGCCTTGCTGGGCGGCATGCCCATGCACACGGCGGTCGGCACCTCATTGTTGGTCATCGCCATGAATTGCACCGCAGGCATCGCGAGCTACGCACTCACTTCCCACGTACCGCTTGATGTTGATTCCGCCGCAGTCATCAGCGTGTTCAGCATAGCGGGCACGATGCTTGGCACGCGCCTGGCTCGCTCGGTTTCTTCCGCGCAATTACAACGTGGCTTTGGCCTATTCGTGCTGATAGTCGCGGTTATACTGATTTGCATCGAAGGCAGCGGCCTGCTGGCGCGGGCTTTTGCCGTCGATCGATTCATTGCCGGCGCAACCTTGCTGAGCCTGGGAGCGGCTTGCTTGGTGCCGACAGTGGCAAAAATATTACGCACTGGCGTCGACGCTCATCCGCAGCACTGACGGGATAACTTAAGCTCGGTTGGGCAGTTGGCGGGAGAACAAAATGCAGAACAATAAGACGCGTATCGTGGTAGTTGGTGGGGGTACGGGGGGCATGGCGGTGGTCGCCGCGCTCGATCAATTGCCTGGCCGCGACAAGCTCGATATCACCTTGCTCGAACCGGCGGAATACCACTACTACCAAGCGCAATGGACCATGGTCGGCGCCGGCCTATTTCCGCGCGAAGTGACGCGGCGATCGATGGCGAGTTTGGTGCCAGCCGGCATCAACTGGATCAACGAAGGCTGCGCCGAATTCCTGCCCCACGATAATCATCTGCTGACTTTGTCCGGCAAGCGCGTCGACTACGACTATCTGATCGTGGCGACCGGCTTGAAGCTCGATTGGGACAAGATCGAAGGCCTCAAGGGTAATCTCGGCAAGCACGGCATCTGCAGCAACTACAGCTACGATAGCGTGCCCTCGACCTGGGAGAACATTAGTAATCTCAAGCGTGGCGTGGCGATGTTCACCTTCCCGCCGCCACCGATCAAATGCGCCGGCGCGCCGCAGAAGATCATGTATCTGGCCGAAGATCATTTCCGTCGCAGCGGCGTGCGCGATCAGATCACAGTGTCCTATCGTTGCGCTGCTGACAGCATCTTCGCGGTCAAGAAATACGCGGCCGCGTTGAACGAGATCTGTGCCAAGCGTGCCATCGATACCCAGTTTGCATGGAAGCTGAAGGCGCTTGACGCCGTCGCCCACGAGGCGACTTTCGAACACACCAAGTCCGGCGAATCACGTACCGAAAAATACGACATGTTGCACATCACGCCGCCGATGAGCGCGCCGCTGGTCGTCAGCAGCAGTCCGTTGGCCAATGATGCTGGCTTCGTCGAGGTCGACAAAGGCACGCTGCAACACATTCGCTATCCCAACGTTTTCAGCCTCGGTGATTCCAGCAGTTGCCCGACCTCGAAGACCGCAGCGGCGGTGCGCGCCCAGTTGCCGGTGTTGATCTTCAACTTGGTGGCGAGCATGAATGGCCGTACCCTCGGCGAGAAATACAACGGTTATACCTCCTGCCCGCTGGTCACCGGCTATGGCCGGCTCATCCTTGCAGAATTCGATTACGATCTGAATCCACAGGAGACTTTTCCTTTCGATCAGGGTAAGGAACGTCTCAGCATGTACTTACTGAAGAAGCACATTCTTCCGTATATCTACTGGAAAGGACTGGTCGCAGGTCGGCGTTGGCCTTGGCTGATGCCGGAATCCCATCTGAAAGCGTTTTAAGGGGGGACAATGATTGAGCCTGGAAGCATGGCCGGTGCCCTCCTTGGCGGCGCGGTGATAGGTCTCGCTGCGGCGCTGATGCTGGCGGTGAACGGTCGCATACTTGGCGTCAGCGGCATTGCCGCTGGCCTGGTTGCGGCGGGCACTGCAAGTGGCGAGCGACTACTGCGCGCGGCCTTCCTGATCGGCATACTCGTCGGTGGACTCGTCATCGGCGAAGTCTTCCCACAAGCCTTGCCCGGCGCGCTCACCAGCAATCATCTGGTGTTGGGTCTGGCCGGCCTTGCGGTCGGATTCGGTACCCGACTTGGTGGTGGCTGCACCAGTGGTCATGGCGTGTGCGGCATGGCGCGCTTGTCCCCCCGTTCGCTGGTCGCAACCGGCGTGTTCATGGCGGTCGGCATCATCACGGTGTTCGTGATTCGTCATGTTGTCGGAGGCTTGCCGTGAAAGTTTTGAGCTTCTTTGCGTTGGGTGTCTTGTTCGCGATCGGCCTTGGGATCTCGGGCATGACGCAGCCGACCAAGGTGGTCGGCTTTCTCGATATTTTCGGCACCTGGGATCCGGCCCTCATGTTCGTAATGGGAGGCGCGGTGGCAGTCAACTTCATCGGTTACCGCCTCGCGGTCGGTCGCCGTCATCCCCTCCTCGCGGCGCGCTTCGACATTCCCACTCGACGCGATATCGATTGGCAACTGGTGACGGGCGCGAGCCTGTTCGGGTTCGGTTGGGGCTTGGCGGGCTTCTGTCCTGGTCCGGCGCTGGTTGCGTTAGCGAGTGGTTCGGCCGACGTGATGCTGTTCGTCGTCGCGATGTTCATCGGCTTTCTACTGAAGGACTTGTTGATCAAGCCGGCAAGCCCGGCGCTGCCGGCAGGTCTCGCGACCGGGCGCTAGAGGAAAGATGGCAGCCGGTGACCGTGCCGGCCTTGCTTCAGATCGGCACGAGTGGACCGCGTGGAATAATGCCGGTCGGATTGATGGTCTTGTGACTGCCGAAGTAATGCCCCTTGATGTGCGTGAGATTGACGGTGTCCGCGATGCCGGCCATCTCATACAGCCGCGTCATCAAATCATATAGCGCTGGATAATCGCGAATGCGCTTCAAATTGCATTTGAAGTGATAGTGATAGACGGCGTCGAAGCGAATGAGCGTGGTGAATAGTCGCCAGTCAGCCTCGGTGAGGATATCGCCGCATAGGTAACGCCGTCCGCGCAGTTGCTTCTCCAACCAGTCCAGCGTCTCGAACAGTGCAAGCACCGCTTCGTCGTAGGCTTCCTGCGTGGTG